>JBBQBG010000256.1:0-5695 GCA_038317285.1 Burkholderiales bacterium
CGACGGGAACCAATCAGTTGATTTTTCAAGGTGCAACCCCTCTAATTCATTTTGGTCACCTCTTGGAGGGGGTAACTTTGAGCAAGTTTGATCCCTTTGGAAAGTAGTGACGCAGCAGGCCATTGGTGTTTTCATTGAGTCGACGCTGCCACTTAAGTTCGACACCATTTCCCCAATTTCCTGATTTCCCGCGCTCAGTAGGTCAATGAATTCAATGACTTACACGGCTTTTGGGGTTGAATCTCAGAAATGTTTGTAGTGGCACGTTTTACTTTCACTGTAGTTTTGAATTTTTAGTTTTTGCAATACACTCAGCGCCATGTTCATCAAGGTCACCCAAACTGGCAACCGGCGCTACGCACAATTGGTGGAGTCCTTCCGTAACGAAGAAGGCAAACCCCGCCAACGCACCATCTGCACTTTGGGCCGCCTTGAGCCCGGCAGCGACGTCGACACCCTGATTGCCTCTTTGCAACGCGCCCAAGGTATTGAAGCGGCGCCCCGTGCACTGGATGGAATACGCTTTACCGACAGCCGCCATGCGGGCAACATCTGGGCTCTTTCTGAACTCTGGCGCTCCCTGGGATTTGACGACCTGGCGCTCGCCTGGCGACGCTCAAAATCCGAGGTTAATGTAATGAGTTGCCTGCGCCTGATGGTGATGAACCGTCTGTGTGACCCAGGTAGCAAGCTTGGCGTGCTGCGCTGGCTAGAAACCGTTGCCTTGCCAGCGGGCGCGGACGTCGTCTCGGAGCATCAGCACTTGCTGCGCGCGATGGATGTGATTGATGATTACAGCGACAAGCTGAGTGAGCGCCTGGCCATGCTCATGCGCCCCTTGATTGATCAGGACCTCTCGGTCGTGTTTTATGACCTCACCACGGTGGCGGTCACCGGTCAGAGCGACCTCGAAGATGACGTGCGCGCTTATGGCATGGCCAAGTCCGGGTTGGTGGAGCGCCAATTCATGTTGTCGCTGGTGCAGACTGCTGAAGGCTTGCCCATTGCGCACGAGGTCCATCCAGGCAATACGGCTGAGGCAAAGACCCTGCTGCCCATGATTCGCAAACTACTGGCGCGTTACCCGCTCAAACGCGTGGTGCTGATTGCAGACCGGGGGCTACTGAGCACGGCGAATATAGAAGAGTTGGACAAGCTACAAGCGCAGCTCAAAAAGGACGGGCGCGACGTAGCGGTGCAGTACATCCTGGCGGTGCCTGCGGCCCGTTATGGTGACTTTGCCGATGACCTCAAAAAGCTCCATGCGGCGCAAGACAGCACACAGGAGTGGTGCGGCCAGACCCAGTGGAAGAACAGCCGCCTGGTGGTAGCGCATGACCCGGTGGCAGCGGCTAGGCGAACAGGTGCACGAGACAAGACCATTGCCGAATTGCTTGAAATAGGCCAAGCGTGCAGCGTCAAACTCGAAGTGCAAGATGAAAGTCGGCAACTGGGTAAAAAGAACAAGACCAAAGGGCGGCCGATCTCGGACTCTGGCACCAAAGCACGGTTCTATCACGCAGTGAAAGACGCCCATATGGCCCACGTGATCAAAGTGGACTTGAAGGCCGAACTGTTCAGTTACTCCATCGATGAGGACAAGAAACGCTACCTGGAGTTGCTCGATGGCAAGTTGCTGCTGGTGACCAACACAGATGAAGACGCAGCCGAGGTGGTGCAGCGCTATAAAAGCCTGGCAGATATCGAGCGCGGTTTTAGGGTGCTGAAAACTGACATCGAGATTGGTCCGGTGTACCACCGCTTGCCGCAACGTATTCGCGCTCATGCGCTGATTTGCTTCATGGCGCTGGTGCTGTACCGGGTGATGCGTATGCGCCTGAAGGCCGCCCAACGCTCGGAGTCACCCACAACGCTACTCGAACAACTTAAGCGTATTCATCAGCAAACGGCTGTGACCCCAGAAGGCAAAACGCTGACCGGATTGACAGAAATTACGTTTCTACAAAAGTCGCTGTTTGCCGCCCTGAATTTGACTCCGCCGACCCCGTCTGACCTCGCAAGACCTGTTTTGTAGTCTACGCTTTGGAACACGTTTCCAGTGAAATCAAGGACTTACGTTCAGCAAGTGTCGAACTTGAGTGGTTCTACCTTCACTTGACCTGGGTTGGTGCCCTTGGCAAACGACAGGTAGGCCGCGCAGGATCGAGAGGGGCGGAACTTACCACTCGCTGCTTCGCTGGCGGAAGCTGACGGCACAGCGATTGAAAACAAGACGAGTAAAACCAGGGAACGGAAAGCACCGCCGCCAGCGAAGCAGCGAACAGAGCAAACTGGTACGTTCAAAAATGCAAACGAAAGAAGTGTTCTAAAGATTCTCATGGTTCAGCTCTTATTGGTCGGGTCGCAGTCAACCCAATACCGCTGAAGAATAACCTGCCACAACCGGATTCAAGAACCCGCCACCACCATCAGAACCGACACCGTGCTTGGTCACCCCCTCACACCAACGGCGCGTTCAACCCCTCCGTCGCCATCACCCGCTGGCTAGACGGGCGCGCCAACACTCTGTGCAAATAGGGCCCCAGGTGCGGCAAATCCCGCGCCTTGCGGCCGTTGAAGTTGCGGGTCCAGCGGCACAGCGTGAACACATACGGGTCTAGCATGCTGAAAGCAGCACCCATGAACCACGGGCCACCGTGGCGGGCCAATTCGGCATCCAATTGGTCGAGCAGACCATCAACCTTGCTGTGCGCGTGGGCCTTGACTTCGGCGACGCCGGCTGCGTTGCCCTCATTCACCCAGCGCTGGGGGTAGAAGTAAACGATCAGTGCACTTTGCAGCGTATTGGTCAGCCACATCAGCCACTTGTAGAAGTGGGCACGCTCCACGGTGCCGACCGCGGGTGCCAGGCCCGCTGCGGCGTGGGTGTCGCACAAGTGCAGGCAGATGGCCGCAGTCTCGTACAGCACCAGGTCGCCATCGGTCATGGCGGGCAGCAGCCCGTTGGGGTTCAGCGCCCCGTACGCAGGCTGGCGGTGGGCGCCGACGGTGTTGTCGACCAAAACCAAGTCGAAGGGAATGCCCAGTTCCTCCAGCAGCAGGTGCGGGATCATGCTGGCGGTGGCGGGGGCGTAGTGCAGTTGGATGGTCATGGCTTGGCAGCGGGTGGTAGTGGGGGTGTTTGTGGGGATGTTTGTGAGGGCGGGAATGGCAGGTCAAACAATCGCGCGCCATTGTTCCACGCGATATTGCGCGCCACGTCCGGCGGCAGGTCGCCCAGCCAGGCGCGGTAGCCCTGCATGGTGTCGCCGTAGGCTTGCCAGCGCTGGTTGACCCAGGTGTCGGAGCCAATCAGAAAGCGCGTGGGGTATTTCAGCAGCAGCGCGCGCCACGCGGGACACAGGCGCTCGGGACCTTGCGCGTCGGCGCAGGTCAGGCCGGGGCGGTACGACAGCTCACCCATCAGCAGCGGGTACTTGGCCAACAGCGCATCAACCCGCACCACGGGGGCGCCACCCATCCCCGTATGCGCCCAGATAAGTTTGGCCTTTTGCCCCTGCGACGGTGTGTTGGCCATCAGCAGGTCGATGGCGACATCGTCCACATGCGCCAGCACTGCCAAACCCTTGTCTTCTGCAAACGCCATCAGCTTCTTTGCCACCGGGCCGTTGGCGTTGGCGCTGTCGTACAGGTGGAATTCGCCAATGCCCTTGAAGGGGCCGCCGTTGGGTGTGCCCTTGGCGAATTCGGACTGCACCATTGAAAAAATGGATTCGTCCTTGAACCAACTGTCGTAATCCGCCCGGTTGCGGTACAGGCGGATAAACGGCACGACCGCCACACCCGCCTGGAGCGCCAGCGGACTGCCAGCCAGCAGCAAGGTGCCGTCATTGGGCCGGGAATTGGCGACGATGGCGCGCACGCCGCTGTGCTGCATGCGCGCCAGCACATCGCTGGGCGGGTGCGGACCGGTTTGGCCGTCCCAGGCCTCGGTGTTGTAGTGCAGGTGGGCGTCTAGCAACGGGCCGGTGTAGTCCGCGGCGTGAGCCAACGCCGTCGATGCTATAAAAATAAGAGCTGCTCGCGCATAGCTGACGAGGGCTAGCGCGCCATTTCCCATAAGCCTACGGTGAACTGGCATGGTCTAGCCCCTTCTATGTGTATGTTCAGCCCAGATGCTGCCCAAAGAATGCCAGCGTGCGTTCGCGCGCAAGGTCGGCGGCGGCCTGGTTGTAAGAGCCGCGCTGGTCGCAATTGAAACCGTGCTGTGCCGCATAAATGTGGACCTGCACGTCTTGAGCATGGGCTTTTTGGAAGGCCAGCGCGCCATCCAGCGGGATCGAGTGGTCCTGGTCGCCAAAGTGGACCAACACTGGGCTGAGTGGTGTGCGCGCAGCCTCAGCGGCCGACGTCATGCCGCCGCCGTAGTAGGGCACGGCGGCGGCAATGCCACCCAGTGTGCAGGCGGCACGCCAGGTCAGCAGGCCGCCCCAACAGAAGCCGACGACACCAACCTTGCCAAATTGCGCGCCGTAGGCCACGGCAGCGGCAACGTCTTGCAGCACGCCGGGTGGCGGCAGCGCTTCGACCGCGGCCTTCAGAGCGACACCGGCGGTGACGTCGTCTTGCGCGTATCCCAATTGCACGTCGGTTTGCACGCGGTGGAAGGTGGCCGGTGCAACGGCCACATAGCCTTGGGCGGCGTAGCCGTCTGCGATAGCTCGTATGTGGGAGTTGACGCCAAAGATCTCTTGCAGCACGACGACCGTTCCCTTGGGTTGGCCCTTGGGGTGCGCCACGTACGCGGGGAAGCTGAAACCGTCAGCGGCACTAAGTTGCAAGTGGGTTGTCATGGTGGGTTGTTACAAATCAAACCATTATGGTGCTATCACGGATAAACTGGCTTCCCATAAAGGGTGCGCCGAGCCATACCCCAGCCCCAGCCCCAGCCCCAGCCCGATACCCTATTCAACTCGCCAGCGTTTTGACTGCAAACGGAACATTCTGACCATGCAATACGCCCGCTACTGTTTGAGGACCTTGCTACTGAGCTTTGGCCTGGGCGTGTTCGGTGCCACGGCCGCCCTTGCAGCCTGCTCGCGGTTGATCCAGGTGCCCGTGGCCGCCATCGGCCAAAGCGTGCAGATCGACGGTGACGCCATCACTGGCATCTACCCCGATTTGCTGCGCGGCCTGTCCGACAAGGAAGGCTGCACGTTTGTGATGAGCGAGGTGCCGCGCGCCCGGCTGGAGATCATGTTTGAGACCGGCCGCGCCGACCTGTTGATACCCGCCACCAAAACCCCCAAGCGTGATGCCGCCGGCAGCTTTGTCGTGCTGATCCGTAACCGGGCCACGTTGCTATCCATCCAATCCAATCGTGGCGCCATCAAAACCGTGCGCGACCTGCAAGACAACTCCAAGCTGAAAGTGGCGCTGGTGCGCGGCTTCGACTACGGCCCGGTTTACCAGGAGCTGATCACCGCGCTGGGCAAACAGGGCCGTCTGATTCTGGAGGTGGATGCGGTATCCGTGGCGCGCCTGCTCAAGGCAGGTACCGCCGACGTGACCATCATGGCCCCCACCATTCTGGCCGGCGCCGTGCAAGGAGACGAGCGCGTGCAATATCTTGTGGACAAGCTGCGCATAGAGCCTTTGGACGACCTGCCCTGGGGCGACAGCGGCGTCTATATTTCCAACACCTCGCTCAATCCGCAGGACAAGGCTGCACTGC
>JBBQBG010000257.1:0-5668 GCA_038317285.1 Burkholderiales bacterium
TTTTCTAGACAAGGGGCGCCCCAGCGGCTATTTGATCGAAGTCATGCGCTACGTCGAGCGGGAGACGGGCCAGTCCTTCAAGATCGAGTTGTTCCCTTTCGTGCGTGCAATCAACATGGCCAAGGCCGGCACTGCGGGAATCATTGGTTTTTCAAAAACCAGTGAGCGCATGGAGACCTACGACTTCGGGCAAGAGCCCATGTTCAATGACGACGTGATCATCGTTGTCGCTGCGCGCAAAGAGTTTGCGTTTGCGCGCCCTGCTGACCTTGCTGGAAAGACGGTTGGCGTCTCACGGGGAGCCAGTTATGGTGAAGATTATGATCAAGCGGTACGGGCGGGAGTCTTTAATACCATGTCGGGTACTCACCCTGCGGGCCAACTCGCCATGTTGCAAAGAGGCCGGTTGGATGCCGTGCTGCTGAGTGGCGGACGTTTGGCGTTGTCCCAGACGCTGGCGGCCGACGAGGCCCGCGCCCTGACCGCGACAGAACGCGCGCCGTTGTCGTACTCCATACTGCCGGTCCCTTTTGCCCGCAATCCGAACTACGTCGCCTTTGCCAAGTCGGCCAACCAGAAGGAGTTGTTGGCCCAAATAGACAAAGCCTTGAAAAAGGGTAGGGGATCCGGCGAACTTCAACCGATATTGAATCGCTATACGGCTGAATTGTCGAATTGAATCGGCCTGCAGCCCGAATCTCAGGATCTTGCGCGCTGGATCGCCGGCTACGCTATTCTTAGCGTGTCCGTGCTAATTTTCGGGCTCATCATTGGAGATCAAATGGGACTACTTTCAGGCAGGCGACCGAAGAATCTTGGTGTTCACGACGGGCAGCTCAAGCCAGCGCCGTCATCGCCAAATTGTGTCAACAGCCAATCCGCGAAAGGCTATTCAAAGATCGCGCCCATTGCCTACACCGGTGACGGCAAAGTCGCCCTGGCGCGAATCAACGCTTTGGTGGCTGCAACGCCAGGGGCCAAGATCGTCGAATCAAAGGCGAACTATCTGTATGCGGAGTTCACGACAAAACTGTTGGGCTTTGTCGATGATGTCGAGTTTTTCGTCGACGAAATGGCCAGTGTCATTCATGTGCGCTCCGCGTCGCGGCTGGGCCACAAGGACTTCGGCGTCAATCGCAAGCGCATCGAATCGATACGCGAGGCCTTCGGCAGCGCGCGCTAACCCAGGGCATCATCGCGAAGCACATCCTGTTTCACTGCCGATTACTGGTGCCCTAACCGCACCTGCATGCCCGGATGCCGTGCTACCAATGCTTTGAGTTTGCGCAGGTTCTCGCGGTTGAGGGGGTGGTCCTGCGTGTAGTCGCCAGGCTCCACACCATGGTCCCAACCCCATTGCGTGTGTGAGTTGTCGCCGGTCAGCAGCACGGCGCCCTGCGTGCTGCGCACCAAATAGGCGGTGCTGCCAGCGGTGTGGCCTGGGGTGTAGATGGCAAATACGCTGCCGTCACCAAAAATATCCAGCACGGCTTCGAACGCGTCTGGGGCCAGCGGCGCGGGGCGCATGGCAAAGGGCAACTCCTGTAACGGCGCCTTGCCTCCCAAAATCGCATTGGTGGCGCCCTGCGTAAACGCGTAGAGAAAATATGTAGCGGTTGATTCGTGGGTGCCTACATACAGCGGAACGTTGGGCCCAACGTCAGGTAGGCCCGACACATGGTCGATGTGTAAGTGGGTCAAGAAAACCCCCGCCAGCGGCCCGTTCAGTTCCGCCACAATTTGCGCGGTGGGCTTTTTGATCTGCATACGGTCAAACTTCATTCCTATTTGCAGCAGCCAGTTCAGACCGTATTCGCTGGGTTTTTGCAGAAGTTTGGCCGACACCCCCGTGTCCACCAAGAAGTTGCCATACACCGGGTGCCGCAACACATGGGCGTAGACCGATATGGGCTCCTCATGGTCCTTCAGGCCCGCGGCTTGCGGGTCTTTGAGGTTCACCAGGCCCGCCAAGGGCACCGCCCAACTCGCACTGGCTACTGTTTCCAATACCACCGGCCCCGGTGTTTGCAGCTGCTGCTCCATGATTGCATCGCTAACGTTCTTCCCCATCTGCGAAAGCTGCATCAAGTGGGTGGTCGGCGTACACGCCGACAGAGCCATCAGCGATGCCGCCGCTGCAGCCAGATACATTGTTCTCAATAGACCCATCGTTCGCTCCACGTGAATGCAAAGACGCTATTGTTATCAATTCACATTCAATTGAAAATAGCCTAATTTTGGATGAATCCATCCATTTATGGATAGGCACACATGAACACCTCCTGGGACGATTTACGCCTTTTTCTCACGGTTGCAGAACAAGGCAGCTTTAGCGCTGCCGCACGCCTGCTCAAACTCGGGCAAGCCACGTTGAGCCGGCGCATAGCCGACATGGAGGCCGCCATGGGCGAGCCCGTCTTTCTACGCGACAGCCAAGGCGTGCGCTTGACGCCGTTGGGAGTGCGCTTGCTGCCGTCTGCACAGCATATGGCCGAGTGGGCTGCGGAGGCCAACACGCAACAGGGCAAGGGGATGCAAGGCAAGGTACGTATCGCGGCCCCACCCGGCGTGGCCTATGACCTGGTTGCACCATTGGTGGCAGACATCCGCCAAACACATCCGGGGCTACAGATCGAACTTCTCTCTGGTGTGCGGCTGCTCAACCTGAGCCGGGGCGAAGCAGACCTGTCCTTGCGCTCCATGGCACCGCAAGACCCCGATTTGGTGTGCCTAGACCATGTCACTGCGCCCGTCAAAGCCTATGCCAGCGCACGCTATGTGCAAAGCCTGCCCGCCCACTACACCGCCCAAGACCTGGACTGGATTGCCTGGGCCGCACCGTATGACGATGTACAAGTCAACCAGGAACTGCGCGCGCTGATACCCAATTTCAAACCCGCATTCGCGTCCGACGACTACAACGTGCAATTCGCCGCGTGCCGTGCTGGGGTGGGTGTGATGCTGCTGCCAGACGTGCGCCACCGCAACACGCAATATGGCGCGCTGCAAGCCCTGCCGCTGAACTTTGGCCCCCGGGCCATTGCCGAGCTGTACATGGTGTGCCACAAGCGCACGGTAGCGCTCTCGCCGGTGGTGGCGGTGCAGCGCTTCATTGCGGCCGAGTTTGCGGCCATGCGGGTTGCAGCGCAGGCCCGACGTGGGTGACCATGGTGCCATGACAACGCTCCCACGCCCGAAGAATCCCGTGGGCGTCATTGCTACACATTTGTTAGCGGTATCTGCTTATTCCACGAGGGCTAGCGGCCAGTTCTCTACAAATCACCACAGTTTGCACGGCTTGGCCGCCACCATTGCCGCGCCAGGCTTGCAGGCAAAGGCCTTTGAGAATTCCGGCAAATTGGCGACGACGCCATCAACACGGTACTTACCCGGCGAATGCGGATCTGTTGCCGCTTGAACGCGCAAGGCCTCCGGGCGGTTGTTCTCGCAAGCCCATTGCGCAAAGCCGATGAAGAAGCGTTGCTCGGGTGTGAATCCATCACGGCTTTCGGGTTTGACGACGCTACTCTGTACCTTCCATGCGGTCCAGGCCAGAACCATGCCACCTAGGTCGGCCATGTCTTCGCCCAGCGTCAGCTTGCTGTTGATCTTGATGTTGTCCACCACCGTGTATTGGGCATATTGATTGACGATGCATTGGGCGCGCGATTTAAACTTGGTAGCGTCTTGCGGCGTCCACCAGTTCTTCAGGTTGCCCTTGGCATCGAACTGGCGACCTTCATCGTCAAAGCCGTGGATCAACTCGTGGCCAATGGTGCCACCGGTATTGCCATAGCCTGGTGCATCGTCCATCTTCGGGTCAAACAGCGGCGGCTGCAACACGCCAGCGGGGAAGTTAATGTCATTCATTTGCGCGCTGTAATACGCGTTGACGGTTGGCGGCGTCATGCCCCACTCGCCCCTGTCCAGGGGCTTTCCGATCTTGCCCAGTTGGCGATTCACTTCAAACTGCATGGCGCGGGTGACGTTGCCATAAAAGTCGTCACGGGCGATGGTCACGCTGCTGTAGTCGCGCCACTTGTCGGGGTAGCCGATCTTGTTGACGATGGCTTTGAGCTTCTCGATGGCCTTGACCTTGGTCGCAGTACTCATCCAGTCCAGGCTTTCCAGTTCATTGTGCATGGCTTGCTCGATCTGCTCGGTCATGACCAAAGTTTTTTGTTTCAACTCAGGGCCAAAGGCACGGTCCACAAACTCCTGACCCAAGGCCTCTCCCAATTGGGCATCTACGAGGGCGACACACCGCTTCCAGCGCGGCTGCTGCAGTGGCGTGCCGTGCAAGGTCTTGCTGAAGTAATTGAAGTTCTCGGTGACAAAGTCGCTGGACAGGCTGGAGGCCTGTGCGTGCGCCACGTGCCAGCGCAGGTAGACCTTGATATCGTCCAGGCTGCTGGTCTTCCACTGGCGGGCCAAGGCTTGAAGGAATTGGGGCTCGGTCACATTCAAGGCACGGACGTCTGCCAAGCCTGCCGTTTGCAAATAGACACCCCAGTCAAAGCCGGGCGTCAACGCCTGCAATTGGATAAGGTCCATCTTGTGGAACAGCTTGTAGGGGTCGCGCTTGTCGACCCGCGACAACGTCGCGCGGGCCAACGTGGTCTCGGTGCGCAGCACCGTGGCAGCGTGCTGTTGCGCCAATGTGGGAGCGTCGCCCATCAGCTCAAACATACGGGCTACGTGGGCTAGATATTTGGCGCGCAGGTCTTTGGATTTGACGTCAGTCTTGGTGTAGTAGTCGCGGTCGGGCAGGCTCAATCCCCCGCCCGTGGCGAAGGCGATGACGTTAGACGAATTGGAAAAGTCTTGGTCCGAACCAAAGCCGAAATACAAACCGTTGTCGGCAATCGACGTATGCAGCTTGGCCAGCACGGTCGGCAGGTCGGTTTTGCTACGCATGGCGGCTATATCGTCCAGCACGGCTTGCATCGGTGTGGCACCGCGCTTTTCGACCGCAGATTCATCCATGCAGGCGGCAAAGTAATCGCCTATCTTCTGCTGGTTGGGCGTGTTGCCCGTTTCCTTGTGCGACAGCGTGTCCAAGATGCCCCAAAGGAAGCGCTGGTTGTCTTGGTACAGCTTGCCGTATACGCTCCAGCGCGACTGGTCGGCAGGAATGGGGTTGTTCTTAATCCAGCCGCCGCAGGCGTATTGGTAAAAATCTTCACACGGTCTGGCCGTGGTGTCCATGGCCGATGTGTCCAGCCCAGGGGTGTAGGGGAACTCGGTCAAGGGCTTGTCCTGCGCGATGGCAGGCAGACCTACCCACAAGGCTTGGGCTGCTAATAGTGCAATAAGGCTGCGACGCATATGGGGTGCCCGTGGTTGGAATGGTTGGTGTGAAAACAATTACCCATGGCTGACTTGCACTTCAACCACCAGGTTTTGCAGCATGCTGGCCTTGCGCAAGGTGCAGCGCGTGCGCAGCGTGCGCTCTTGATAAAGCGCCCGGTGACGTTGATCGTCCGCTGAAACGCGACGTATTGGGGCATGGCTTAATTTAGCGGGCAGCGCGCACGTAGTAGTTGTCAAATTCACTCTGCTCCACCAGCACAAACCCGTGGCGCAGATAGAAGCGGTTTGAATCGCTCTCGCGCAGCGCACCTACCCGCAGCGCCAGGCCTTGCGCGTCGGCCTGCGCAAAGAGGTG
>JBBQBG010000258.1:0-5633 GCA_038317285.1 Burkholderiales bacterium
CAAGCCGCCGTCCATCAATGCGACCCAACCATGCGTGAGCAGTAGATCGGCGTTGGCCTTGAAGACGTAGATCAGGTTGAGGGTACCCAAACCAAATGCAAAGAAGCTCAGGCCCATGACCAAAAAACACAGCCAATACCGTCGCAATATGACCCTTTGAAACCACGCTTTAACGGATTCGGTTGTCTTCATGGCTCTCCCACCGCGCGATGTTGCGCAAGCCGGATGCTAACCCCAAATGAGGGTGTGGCGGCTGTATGTGGCCCGGTGTTGGACCGGTGCCGCGCGGCCAACGACTAGCGTGCGAATCGGGGCCACCACCAAGCGTCCACGGACCACTTGCCAGGACCCCACAGCACCAGCGCCAGCAGCAAGGCACCCCAAAACTGATGTTGTTGCAAAGCCGCAGGCGCAATCTCTGAGAGGCTCACGACGGCCATGATGTTGACAAAAAACAGACTCAACGCCGAGATGCGACCAAACAGACCCAGAATCAATAACACCGGAAAAAACAACTCGCCAAAGGTGCCCGCCACTGCGGCAATGTGGGGTGGCAACAGCGGCACATGGTATTCGTCAGCGAACAGAGCCAGCGTCGTGCCCCAATCAGTAATCTTGGTAAGCCCGGAGCGAAAAAACGCCATGCCCACAAACACACGCGCAGCCAAAGCGGCGGGTGCTTGCAGGTGGGTGAGCAGGGTTTGAATCGATTGGAGCAACGGCAGGGCTGTGCTTCGTAATTGCGCGGTAGAACGGGTCATGGTGTTGACATCAAAAGTTGAAGGTAAGCGAGACGGAGAATCAGGAAGACATTGCGCTTCTGGCTGGCGCTTGCACACTGACAATGACACCATTGCCCAGCCATTCACGCAATTGGGTAGCTGCGGTCAGCGCGGCATGGTCATCGCCGACGACGCCCACCAGGATTTCACATATTTCACCGAATGTGTGGCCAGCCTGCAGGCCCTGCACGAAGGCGAGTTCCGCGCTGCTCAAGGACTTCCATTGGGTATTCAGGCCCAGACGCCATACCAACATGTGGTGGGCATAGGCTTCGGGTGGCGGCACATCTTCTTGTGCGGACTTGAGAGCGTGCCAGACCGGGCCAATGGCCCATTGCATATCCAACAATTGCACCGCAGGATGCAGGCCCAAACGCAGCCCCGTCCAATCGTCCGCTTGCAGGTGGGCCAGCGCATCGGGAGCCAAATCCACCACTGACGGTGCATCAAACGCCGTACGCAGCGCCCATTCCATGCGGGCCAAATCTAGCATGGCGGGGTGCGGAACCCAATCGTCATGCTCCGCCATGAAAGTGCAGAGTTGATGCCCAAACCAGCGTAGCGAATAGTGGCCCGACGGATAGGCGTCGATATAGGCGTTGGCCAAGCCATCAAAGTCGTCATCGCCCATCACCAGCGGCAGCACTTCGAAGTTGGCGCGCAGTGCGCCGCGCAGGCGTGCGCGGTAGGCATTGCGATAAACGTCAAACTGCGCTGCACCCAATGGCTGGAGCAGACCTGGCCGTGCAGACTGGTCTTGCAGCAACGCCGCTTGAAATTCGTTTTGAAGGGACTGCTGGGCCATCATGTTGCGCACTCCTCGACGGCCAGCACTTCTGCCTGAACCTGGCGCGCATGGTCCAACTCGTCCAGCAGTTCATCCAGCGCAGGGATGTTGTCATCCCGCTCAATCATCGTCGGCACCGCGCCGCAGCGTTGCGCGGTGTAGCCATAGAGTTGCCACACGGCCTCACACACCGGGTGGTCGTGGGTGTCTATGAGGTAGCCATCATGCACTTCATGCCCGGCCAGATGGATCTGGCGCACGCGCTCTTTGGGGATGGCATTGATGTAGGTATGTGGGTCAAAGCCGTGGTTGACACTGCTGACATATACGTTGTTAACGTCTAGCAGCAATTCGCAATCGGCACGGCGCAACATCTCGGCGATGAAGTCCCACTCGGGCATTTCGTCGGCTGCAAATGCAACATAGGTAGAAGGGTTCTCAATGACCAAACGTCGACCCAAAAAGTCTTGCACACGCTGGATGCGCTCGCACACATGGGCCAGTGTCTCCTGGGTGTAGGGCACGGGCAGCAGGTCATGCATATTGAGCCCGTTGACACCGGTCCAGCACAGGTGGTCTGACACCCAACCGGGCTCGATCCGCTGGGCCAGTTGCTTCAGGTCGCGCAGATAGTTCATGTTCAGCGGATCGGTGCCGCCAATGTTGAGCGACACACCGTGCATCACCATAGGGAAGTCGCGGCGTATACGGTCCAGGTGCCACAAAGGGGCGCCACCGGGAACCATGTAATTTTCAGAAAGAATCTCCAACCAGTCCACGCGGGTCTGCGCCTCAGTTTCAAACGTGGAGTAGTGTTCGGTGCGCAGACCGACACCAAAGCCTTGGATGGAGTTCATGGAGGCCATATTAAAGTCAACAGGGGATTAAAAACAAGCCCGTCGAATGCGGGCTTGTGGTGGGTGCAGAAGACCGATTACTTGGCGACAGTGCCGCCAGCGTCGGTGCACGCCTTGGCGGAAGCCTTGCTGTTCCAGCCCTGGCCCTTGCAGCTGTTTTGGCCCTTGCATTCGTTCTTGGCAGTCTTGCAGTCAGATGTGCCCTTGCAGCTGTTCACGCCAACGCAATGAACGGCCATGCTGTCGGCAGCTTGGACCGTGGTGACTACGCCACCCATGGCGAACAAAGCGGCTGCAGTTGTAGCCAATGCGATAGCGGATTTGAATGTGGTTTGCATGGTATTTCCTTGAAGAGTTAAAAAAAACAAAAAGTAGAAGTCAACGTGCAATAAAGGCTTGCGCCGTGGGTGCTTTGCTCCCGCTTGCCTCTGTAAGTCGGGCGAGATTGCGATTGCTTACACGGAACCCAAAATAATGTTTAAAAGAAATGCCACGCAGCCGTTTGAAATTGCGCTGCAAAGGAACATAACTGGTAGCCTGGGAAGAATCACCACAACAAATGGTCTAGTGAACAGTAAACCCCAAATAGGGTTTGTACCTACGCACCGGTAACCAGACAGAGTTGCATCCAAACGATCCAACCGGGACCGTAATGAACAGCCGAACTGGTGATTAACGCGCGAGCCGCGCTTTCAACACCGCCTCGGCAAGGGCGAAGTCTTGGTGGTAGGTCACCTTGAAGTTCTGCGCACTGCCCTCGACCAACAGCGGCGCCTTGCCGACAAACTCCATGGCGCTGGCTTCGTCGGTCACTGCGCTGCCTGCGGCTTGAAGTGCTTGTTGCAGCTCAACAATGCGAAACATCTGGGGGGTTTGGGCCAGCCACTTGTCGGCGCGGTCCACGGTCTGCGCGACCCGACCGCCCACTTCGCGTTTCAGGGTGTCGGGCAACTTAAGCGCTAGCAGGCCACCCACCGGATCATTTTGACAAGCGTCGATCAGCACGTCGATTTGCTCGGCGGTGATCAAGCAGCGAGCCGCGTCGTGCACCAGCACCCAGTCATGGGGCGCAGCACCGCGCTCCACCAATGCAGACAAACCATTAAAAACGCTGCCAGCCCTCGTGGAGCCTCCGCAGTGCGCTACTAAAACAGTAGCGCCGTGACTATCAAAGAAGGCATCACCACCCGACACCACCACCAGCACCCCGCAGAGGCGTGGCACCCCCGCAAAGGCGGCCAGCGTGTGCAGCACCATGGGTTTTCCGGCTACTGGCTGGTATTGCTTCGGACCCTCGGAGCCCGCGCGGGAACCGGTGCCGGCACAGGGGATCAAGGCCCACAGTCGGGCGGGTTGAGAAGCGTCTGCGTGGGTGACCGAAGCTGTCATGGGATGGTATTTGGTGGGCTGGCGGCCAGGATGGGGTGCGCCATTCTAAAATCGACCCAACCGGTTCCCCAATTTTCTCCCCTTTCCCAGCGGTTGCAGCCCGTTCAAGGCAGCACCGCACTCAAGCTCTCCATGGATTTACCCAAACTAACGGTCGGCAAACGCTTCACCCTGCCCCGCCCCGCCGGCTCTGCCGATGCCATGTTGCTGGCCCGCCTGGGTGAGCGCGAAAAGGCAGCGGGCAAGCCGATGACCGTGGTCACGGCCAATGCCAATGACGCCCAGCGGCTGCTGGACGAGATCGCCTTCTTCGCCCCTACGCTGCGCTGCGCACTGTTCCCCGACTGGGAAACCCTGCCCTACGACACCTTCTCGCCCCACCAGGACCTGATCAGCGAACGCCTGGCAACCCTGTGGCGTATCAGCCAGCGCGACAAGGACACCGGCGCCGACGTCGTCATCGTGCCCGCCACCACCGCGCTGTACCGCTTGGCGCCTCCCAGCTTTCTGGCCGGCTACACGTTTGAATTCAAGGTCAAGCAAAAGCTTAACGAAGCCAAGCTCAAGGCCCAGCTGACGCTGGCCGGCTACAGCCATGTAACCCAAGTGGTCAGCCCCGGCGAATACGCGGTGCGCGGCGGGCTGATTGACCTGTTCCCCATGGGCAGTCTGGTGCCGTTCCGCGTCGACCTGCTTGACGATGAGATCGACAGCATCCGCACGTTCGATCCCGACAGCCAGCGCAGCCTGTACCCGGTGCCCGAAGTGCGCCTGCTACCCGGGCGCGAGTTCCCGATGGACGACGATGCCCGTGCGCGCTTTCGCAGCCGCTGGCGTGAACTACTGGAGGGCGACCCGACCAAGAGCCGCATCTACAAGGACATGGGCGCTGGCGTGGCCACGGCGGGTATCGAGTACTACCTGCCTTTGTTCTTTGAAGAAACGGCCACCGTGTTCGACTACCTGGGGCCGGACGCCACCGTGGTGCTGCACGGCGATCTGGAGCCGGCCTTCCAGCGCTTCTGGCAGGACACGAAAGACCGCTACCGCCTGGTGCAGGGTGACCCCGAGCGCCCGGCGCTGCCGCCCGAGTCGCTGTTTTTGGGAGTCGAGCAGTTTTATGCGCGGGCCAATGGCTACGCCCAGCTTGCTATCAAATCTGCAGCGGTACCGATAGATTCCACGAGGGCTACAGACCAGATTACCAATGAAGCCCCAGCCTCACACTACACCGAGCTGGACTCTCTGCCCCCCATGGCTGCCGAGCGCGGCACAGAAGACCCGCTGGCCCGCCTGAAGGCCCATGCCCGCAACACCCAGCACCGCATCCTTGTGCTGGCCGAGAGCGATGGCCGCCGCGAGAGCTTGCTGGACTTCTTGCGCGCCAGTGGCATCAACCCACCGGCGTTTGAATCGCTGCTGGAGTTCCAGACCAGCGACGAGAAATTTGGCATTGCCACGGCGCCATTGAGCGTGGGCTTTAGCTGGCTCGAATACGGCATCGACCTGGTGACAGAGACCGAACTCTTCGCCAGCGCCCCCACCACACGCCGCCGCAAGAAGCAGGAGCAGGTCAGCGATGTAGAAGCGCTGATCAAGGACCTGTCCGAGCTCAACGTGGGCGACCCGGTGGTGCACAGTGCCCATGGCATAGGCCGCTACAAGGGCTTGATCAACATGGACCTGGGCCAGGGCACGACCGAGTTCCTGCACCTGCAGTACGCCGACGACGCCACACTCTACGTGCCCGTTAGCCAGCTTCAGCAAATCAGCCGCTACACCGGCGTCAGCGCCGACGAGGCGCCGTTGCACCGCCTG
>JBBQBG010000259.1:0-5621 GCA_038317285.1 Burkholderiales bacterium
CACCGCAGCTGCGCCTTTTTCGGTCTTCCAGATGCCTTCCATCGCCGCGATCTTGGCCGGCTGGTGGTGCAAGGTGTTCAGGCCGTGCTGGTCGCCCACGCCAATCTGCAACGGGATAAGGATAGCGGCCAACACCAAGCCGGTGCGAAGGCTGGCGCGGACCTCGGCACCCTTGTCGCCCTGGAGCCAGCGCCAGGCACTGATGCCCGCCAGCAAAAATGCCACGGTCAAGCCCGAGGCCAACAGCATGTGGGTCAACCGATAGGGAAACGAGGGGTTGAAAATGACCTGCAACCAGCTTGTCACATGGGCCTTGCCATCAATCATCTCGAACCCGGCTGGCGTGTGCATCCATGAGTTCAGTGCAATGATCCAGAACGCCGACAGCGTGGTGCCCCCGGCGACCAACAGCGTAGCCGTTGTATGCATGCGTTCGCTGACCCTGCCCCGGCCGAACAGCATGATGCCCAGCATGGTGGCTTCCAGGAAGAACGCAGTCAGCACCTCATAGGCCAGCAAAGGCCCGGCCACATTGCCGACCGTGTTCATGAAGCCCGGCCAGTTGGTGCCGAACTGAAAACTCATGGTGATGCCGCTGACCACGCCCAGGGCAAAGGTCAACGCAAAGATCTTCACCCAGAATTGGTAGGCATCCATCCAATGCTGCTGCCCGGTACGCACAAAGCGCGTCTTGAAGAACAGCAGCACCCACCCCATCGAGATGCTGATGGTGGGGAAGAGAATGTGGAAGGTAATGTTGGCGGCAAACTGGATGCGCGCCAGGACGAGGGGGTCGAGGTGGTCCATTTGGCTTAGCTCTCGGTCTTGGGAACTTCTGGGGTGTCTGCAGGTGCGGGCCTAACTGCTTCACCCGCTGCGCCGGACATGCCAAACACCTGCTTGACCTTGTCCTTCATCTCCAGAAGCTTTTGCACCTTGGCACCCATCTTCATCAAACTTGCCAGCGTGGCGGAGTCCATTTTTTGGACCTCGTCCAGCCAGTCGGTCATCAGCTCGATGAAGGCATGCATCTGGCGCATACGCTCCTGGGCCACACGCTCGTCTTCGCCGCTGGGCGTCTCCATCAGCGCATCGCGCAGCATGGACAGCGTGGGGTCGATCTCGCGCTTACGCCGCTCGGTGGCCAGCGTGCGAAAGATCTGCCAAACGTCTTGTGGCGACTGAAAGTATTCGCGCCGGTCGTTGGGCAGATGGATCAGCTTCACCAAGTTCCACGACTGCAGTTCCTTTAACCCCATGCTGACGTTGGAGCGCGAGAAGTTGAGCGTGTCGGCTATTTCATCGGCATTGATCGGTTTGGCCGAAACATACAGCAGCGCATAAATCTGCCCTACCGTACGGTTGATGCCCCAACGGCTACCCATCTCGCCGAAGTGCAGAACAAAGGATTGGGTCAGGGGGGGCAGGTTCATTGGCGGTCTCTTGATCTCTATCAATACTTGAATTTTCAGTATTTTCTGAAATTACGAGAAAGACAATATTCGCCATGCCTAATTCCTGATCAATTCAAAGGGGGATTGCCCTTCAGCAGCGGACCCCAGCGCACTGCACACAAGGACTTTGCTCCTGCTCAGGGCCGTAGAGAGGGTTCTTGGGTTGGTTTGTCACGGTCATTGATCCGGCAACCGTGGCCGCCATGGGCCTGGGGCGCATCAACATTTCCACTGGCTAGGACGCAGCCAGGATGAAGTCTATGGCCCAGACGCTGGACCGCTTAAGCCATCAACAGCAAACGACCCGCTTACGCGGCATCGACCCGGTTTCGACCTAAGCTCTTGGCCCGGTACATGGCGGTGTCGGCCCGCGCTATCATGCTGTCGACAGTGTCGCGAGCCTGTGAATTGGTCGTAACACCAATGCTCACCGTGCAAGTGGCTTCAACTCCGGGCAACGCGCAGGCGGCACGGATGCGCTCGGCTACCGACATGGCCTCCTCGAGCCCGGTTTGCGGTAGCAGGGCCACAAACTCTTCGCCGCCAAAGCGGGCCAACTGATCCGGGCGGCGCAACAGGCGGTTCACCTTGGTCACAAATTCCACCAGCACCCGATCACCACGTTGGTGCCCATGCGTGTCGTTGACCACCTTGAAATGGTCCAGGTCCATGATCAGCAGTGCCATGCTGTGGCCGTGGCGCTGACTGCGCTCCAGTTCCATGGCACACACTTCGTTCATCTGACGCCGCGTGAGTGCATTCGTCAGTGAATCGTGGCTAGCGAGGTACGCCATTTCGGTATGCATGCGCTCCGCTGCCAGCAACACAACACTCACCGACAGCAGCAAGATAAAGACCGACAGCGCGCTCAAGTAGACCAAGTGTTGGTTCGATGAGGCGTCGTAGATGTCGATACCCGCTGGCCCGATCAAAGCGCTCAACAAGCGCGCTGACACAATGCCACACATGCTGAGCAGCACGCCCATGGTCAAAACCTTGGCAAAAGTCGTCAAACCCTGCTTGCGCACCAGGTTGACAAATGCCACGAACAGGCACACGGACAGCGTGCCCGACACCCGCAGTCGTGCCGCAAAATTGGGCTCGCCAAAAGTGAACCACATTTGCAAAGCGACGGTGAGCGCTATCAAGACGACCCAGGGCCAGTACCGCGGTTTTTCGCCAAACAGGCGCTGCGCCCCGACATAACTCAGAAAGAGCCCCGCAGGAAAGAGCAAGCGCGGCAGAGTTATGGACACAAAATTGGGCAAGGTGCCCAAGCCAAAGGCTAGCGTACTGGCCACCGTCACCAGCAGCAGCACCACCCCAAATTCATTCAATCCTTTGATGCTGGGTGGGTAATTGCGCTGGAGCGAAAACATGATCAGGGCCATGAAACTGCTCATCACGCCCACCAACAGAATGACCGTGCGCGGGTCTATCTGCGGCATGTGGATGCGGGGTTTCCTGTCATGCGGCAATTATTGCATCCGTCGCCGCTGTTTCACACAGTCCGCACCACCATCCAATTCAACGGTGGCAATGTCACCACAGTCCCGGCGTTGAACAGTGCTTGCCGGGTCGACCGTGCCGTCGGCTAAGGCGGCGTCTTAGCCAAGCCTTCACGCCTGTGTTTCAGGTATTGCTCAACCAAGGGTGACGTGGATATTTGAGGCTCGGAATGCTGGTTTTCATCGGCGCAACCAGACGAACGCCTATCAGCGCGTGCTGCAGTAATCACCAGGGTACGCTCGTTTTGCAGCGGCTCTATCCATCCACCTGCATAGCAGGCCCAGACGACGATAGCCTTCCAACGAACACCCGAGGCTTTGAGCATCGCACCAAGATCCTTTGCGTCCAGATCGCGCAGATTCATGCCGTCCTGGTCCAACGTCAGCTGGTGGTCCGCAGAGCCATGGCTGCTCAGTTATATTCTCGAACTTGCCTTCAAAAACATTGCCAGCGGCATCGGTAAAAACGCCCAAGCCGTGCGGACGCCATTTGACGAATTGCCCTTGGTGCAGCGTCCCGTCGGCACGCTTGTTGGAGCCGGCTCCGGTGAACTCGCCCTGGTCAAAACGGCCTTCGTATACCTGCCCATGTCACGCGACCCGGAATAGAGCCCGCGCTCGAAGCCCCCGTTGTAGTGCAGGCCAATATCCCATTCAATCTTTCCCGTGCCGTGGTGCAGACCTTGCACCAAGAGACCCTAGTAACGACCCCCATCGGGCATCACCGCCTCGGGCCGCACCTGTGCTTCTGCTGCGGGCGCAAGCAGGAGAAAAAAAAGCAGGCCCACAAAGAGCTAGCAGCAGGCATCCACGTCCCCACAGCGAACTTCGGACGGACCATTTGGCAGCGGGAAGAGCGGCGGCCATGGAGGCACGTGGGGGCCATAAATGCATACCCTGATCGACCTTGTTCACGCCATGGCAAGAAGCGCAGACCCGTATCTCATCCTGCTGAAAGGTGACCCAGGCCAATGGGCTCTGAAGCTTTTTCAATAAACCCAATTGAGGTTTTTTATATCGGCAAAGGCAGGCAAAGTTCGGCGCCAGCGCAGTGCCGTGTTGACGGGTCATGCGTCGAGACTTACTATGGATGGAAATGACACCCTGCAAACACGCCCCCCATTGCACCGCAGCCCTGGTCTTATGGGCCCTGGCCATCACACTCCCTCTCTGTGCCAACGCCAGTGATGACGACAGTCCTAGCGCCACGCCGTTTCGCCCTACTGTCACCAGCGGCGCCAGCATCTCAGCACCGGGTTGGCTGGAACTGGAGTTTGGTGGCCAACGCATGGGTGGCAATGGGTTCGATGCGCGCAATAGCTGGCCCTATTTGCTGAAATACTCGCTGAATGACCGCTTCGCGCTGCTGGTTGGCGGTGACAGCTATGTAGCAGCCACGCCGGCCCAATCGGCCTTGATAGAAGGCCGTGGCGACACGACGTTGACCCTCAAATACAAGGCTGCTGGCGCGCCAGAGGGCAAAAGCTATGGCCTGGAAGCCACTATCAAGTACCCCACCGCTGCCGATGGCCTGGGTAGCGGCGAGCGCGACTACAGCCTCAAAGGCATTTATGGGTTTGACATGGCAAACGGCTTCCACTTAGACACCAATCTCATGGCTACCCGTGTGGGCAATATAGGTCCGGACCAAGGCCAGTACCAGTGGACATGGGCAGCCGCCATTTCACGCCAGATCGGCGAAGCATGGACGTTGGCCGGTGACCTGTCAGGCACCAGCCAAAGTGGCGCCCCGACCACCGCCCAGTTTCTGGCGGCAGCCAGCTATGCGGTCAATAAACGCCTGGTCGTGGACACCGGGTTTGCCAGCGGCCTGAACAAGGACACGCCGCAGTTCACTGTCTTTGCCGGGCTGACGGTGCTGATTGGCAAAGTTCACTGACGCAACTAAAACCGTTCAAGCCGGGCTGGAGACACTCCACTCGTTGACTCGCTCACCGGCGCCATTCACGCTCTCCAAGGTCACGCCAAATCCCCACAGGCGGGCTGCGTGCTTCATGACCTCGAGTGTGCTCTCGCCCAAAGGCCGGTCCTGGTATTGGGTGTGCCGCAACGTCAGGGTGCGGTCACCGCGCAGGTCTACATCCCAGACCTGGATATTGGGCTCGCGTGTGCCCAGGTCGTACTGCAGCGACAAGGCCTGCCGTATGCGCTGATAGCCCGCGTCATCGTGGATGGCTGCCACCTCCAGATCGTTGATTTTTTCATCGTCATGGATGGAAAAGAAATGCATGTCGCGAATCAGCTTGGGCGATAGATACTGGCCGATAAAACTTTCGTCCTTGAAGTTGCGCATGGCATGGTGCAGCGTAGGTAGCCAAGGCTGCCCGGCAATATCGGGGAACCACGCGCGGTCTTCTTCGGTGGGTGCGTCGCAAATCCGCTTGATGTCGGTGTACATCGCAAAACCCAGCGCGTAGGGATTGATACCGCTATAGCCCCGATGCCCCACCGGCGGCTGGTAGATGACATTGGTGTGGGACGTGAGCCACTCCAACATGACACCATCGCTGAGGTGCCCATCGTCATACAGCGTGTTGAGCAGCTTGTGGTGCCAAAAAGTAGCCCAGCCTTCATTCATGACCTGCGTCTGTCGCTGTGGATAGAAGTACTGGGATATTTTGCGGACAATGCGCACAAT
>JBBQBG010000260.1:0-5607 GCA_038317285.1 Burkholderiales bacterium
TTGGCCAAGGCGGGAGTGGGCGAAGACACGGTCCGCTTGTCAGTTGGCATCGAGCACATTGATGATTTGCTGGCTGATCTGGAGCAGGCGCTGGCGGCGGTGTGAGCTAAGTTACTCACCACCATGCACATCGACTGGAACCACTTCACGCCTTGGACCGCTTTGGTCGGCGGGCTCTTGCTGGGGCTGGCATCGGCCGTGTTCATTTTGCTGAATGGCCGCATCCTGGGCATCAGCAGCATTGTGGGCGACCTGCTACGCCCCACGGCGGGGGACATCGCTTGGCGCCTGGCCTTTGTGTTGGGGTTGCTCGTTGCACCGGCGCTGTACGTATTGCTGGAGGGGCCGCTCACCGTGACGGTGGACGCGGGCTGGGGCACGGTGGTCGTGGCGGGCTTGTTGGTAGGCGTCGGTACGCGCTATAGCGCGGGCTGCACCAGCGGCCACGGTGTGTGCGGCCTGTCGCGGCTGTCACCGCGCTCGTTGGTGGCTACGCTGGTCTTTATGGGCGCTGGCTTTGCAACTGTATTTGTTGTGCGCCACCTGATTGCCTGAGCAGGATTTGCATATGAACCACCCGCTTCTTCACCGTATCACCGAGTTTGCAGTCGGTCTTTTGTTTGGCCTCGGCCTGATGTTGGCGGGCATGACCGACCCGTCCAAGGTCGTAGGCTTTCTGGACTTGGCAGGCGCATGGGATCCATCGTTGGCCCTTGTCATGGGCGGTGCCATTGTTGTTGGCCTGGGCGCATTTGCACTGGCCAAGCGGCGCACCACCAGTCTTTTGGGTGGTGCCATGCGGTCGCCGACCAGCCGCGATATGGACAAGCGACTGGTCCTGGGCAGCGTGCTGTTCGGTGCGGGCTGGGGTCTGGCTGGCTTTTGCCCTGGGCCGGCCATCGTGTCGCTGGGTGCGGGCAATGCCAAGGCCGCCGTGTTCGTGCTGGCTATGTTGGCGGGTATGGTGGTGTTTGAGTTGCTTGAAAAGCGTCAAGGAAAATTAGCCCTCTAGCCCTCTAGCCCTCGTCGAATCTGCATATGCTGCTATCAATTGAGTAGCGCTTCACTTTCGTTCCATTTGCTACTTGCGCGCCAGCCATACCCCTAGCACCGTGAGCACCATTCCCACCAGGGCCAGCCCAGTGAGTGTTTCGCCAAAGATGGCCCAGGCGATCAGTGCCGTGGACGGTGGTACCAGGTAAAACAGGCTGGCCACGTTGACGGCGCTGCCATTGCGAATCAACACATTCAACAGGGTCACCGCACCCAGCGACAACACCAGCACCAACCAGCCCAGGGCAAACACGAAAGAAGGCGTCCAGCGCACGGTCATGGATTCGGTGGCGAACGCCGCCAAGCCGGTTAAGGCCAGTGTGGGCAGAAACTGAATGACTGAGCCCGTGCGCAAATCAAACGACGGGCAGAAGCGCTTTTGGTACAACGTGCCCGCCGTGATGGCCAGCAAGGCAACCAACGCCGGTAACAACATGGTGAGCACCGTGCCACCGCCACCCCCACCGTTGACACTGGCAGCCACTTTGTGCGCCACCACCAACGCCACCCCCACAAAGCCCAGTGCCAGCCCAGCCCACTGCGTGGTGCGCACACGCTCCCCCAAGAACAGCCCCGCACCCAAGGCCGTGAGCACGGGCTGCAGGCCCACCACAATTGCAGTGACCCCAGCGGGCAACCCATGCCCAATGGCGATGAACACGCCACCCAGATAGACCCCATGCACCAGCACACCCGTCACGCCGATGTGCAGGCAATCGCGCACCGTGCGCGGCCAGGGCGCCCGCATGGCCAACGCCAGCGCGCCCATCAGCACCAGCACGATGGCATAGCGCAGGGTCAAAAAGGTGAGCGGCTCGGCATCTGGCAGGCCAAACTTGGCACCGATGAAGCCTGTGCTCCAGAGGGCCACAAACAACAAAGGGTACAACGCGGCGAGAGAGGCGCGCGCGGGCGCAACAGAAGTGGAATGCATGCCCCGATCTTAGGGGACGCTCCGGTGTTCGTGCGGCACGGGGCTGGATCAGCCTGCCGGGTTCCGGTTGATCCAGCGCAAGACGCTGGCAACTAAGTTCCCCAGCATACTGACAGCGAGACCGTTTGTCGGTAAATTGCGGGTGTACCGGCGCAGACACCGGCCCCACCTTTGCACACCATGAAAATCCTCATCGCCGTTGACGGCTCCAAACCAGCACTGCACGCGGTCAAGCATGCCATCAAGCTGCTGAGCCAAATGACCGTTGCGTCCCACTCCGTTACCTTGGTCAGCGTGCATGACGACGCGGGGCTGCGCCATGCCCGAAAATATGTGGGCTCCGGAGTGGTGGCTGACTACCTGCGGGAGCTGAGCGAAAAAGACCTCAAGCCTGCCCAAAAGCTATTGGACGCAGCGGGCCTCAAGCACGACATGGACATCCGTACCGGCCATGTGGCGCAAGAAATCGTTGCCTGCGCCAAGGCCGGCAAGTTTGACCTGTTGATGCTGGGTGCCAAGGGGCGCAATGCGCTGACGGACCTGCTGTTGGGCTCGGTAGCCCATCGCGTGCTGGCCACCGCGACCACGCCGGTTCTGCTCGTCAAATAAGCGGGCTGGCCCCGCGCGACCATGCCCGAAGGCCTGAGCCAACTCCAAGCAACAGCAAAACTGGCGCGCGACGGACCCAACGAACTGCCCCCTTCGCAGCAGCGTGGTTGGCTGGGCCTGCTGCGCGATGTGGTGCTGGAGCCCATGTTCCTGCTGCTGGTGGCCTGTGGCGGCATCTACATGCTGCTGGGCCAGTTGGATGAAGCACTGATGTTGCTGGCGTTCGTGTTCGTGGTGATGGGCATTTCGCTGGTGCAAGCCACCCGCACTGAGCGCTCGCTGGATGCTCTGCGTGACCTCTCCAGTCCTCTGGCACTGGTGTTGCGCGACGGCCAGCCACGCAAGGTGCCGGGCCGCGAGCTGGTGTGCGATGACGTCGTATTGATCGCCGAAGGCGATCGCGTGCCAGCCGACATGGAGGTGCTGCAGGCGGCCAATCTGACCGTAGATGAATCCATGCTTACTGGAGAATCCCTGCCGGTGGGCAAACAGGCCAGTGCCGCCACGCCCGCGGCAGGGCAGACCCCAACCCATGTTGATGATTGCCGGGTGTTTTCAGGCACGCTGGTCACACAGGGCACGGCGCAAGGCCGGGTCATCGCCACCGGTGAGCGCAGCGCGCTGGGGCGTATAGGACGGTCGTTGCAAGGCTTGGGTGCAGAGGCCACTCCCATACAGCAAGAGACGCGCAAGGTCGTGAAGTGGGTGGCCACGGTGGGGCTGCTACTGGCAGCCGGCTTGGCGGTTGCTTATGGGTTGCGCTCGGGTGACTGGCTGCAAGGTGTGCTGGCCGGGCTGACTATGGCCATGGCCGTGGTTCCCGAAGAACTGCCGGTGGTGTTGACCCTGTTTCTGGGCCTTGGCGCGTGGCGGTTGGCGCGTGAAAACGTGTTGGCCCGCAACATGCCCGCCATCGAGCTGCTGGGAGGGACCACGGTGCTGTGCGTGGACAAAACCGGCACGCTGACCGCCAACCACATGGCGGTGCGGTGCATCTGGTCGTTGAATGCCAGCTACGACTGTGCAGCGCCTGACACCACGTCCAATACCGCGCTCTTTCCCGACGAACTACACGAGCTGCTGGAGTTTGCCGTGCTGGCCAGCCACCGCCAGGCGTTCGACCCCATGGAGACGGCGATCGCGCAGGCAGGCACTACGCTCTTGGCCCACACCGAGCATTTGCACAGCGACTGGGCGCTGGTGGACGACTATCCGCTGTCACCCGCCATGCTCGCCATGTCCCGCGTGTGGCAGTCACCCGACCAACGCGACCGCTTGATCGCGGCCAAAGGTGCCCCCGAAGCGATTGCCGATTTGTGCCACGCCGACGCCGCCTTGCATGCCAGCGTGGCCACGCAAGTGGCGGCCATGGCGAAGGATGGGCTGCGGGTGCTGGGTGTGGCCCGCTCCCGCTTTGCCGCGCAGGCCCTGCCAGACAACCAGCATGACTTTGACTTCGAGTTCTTGGGCCTGATTGCGCTGCAAGACCCGGTGCGCCCCGATGTGCCCGCCGCCATAGCCCAATGCCACGCAGCGGGCATCCGCGTAGTGATGGTCACGGGCGACCACTCGGCCACTGCGGTGTCCATTGCCCGCCAAGCGGGTTTGAACACCAACGGCAAAACTCTGAGCGGCACCGAGTTGTCCGTATTGTCAGACGAAGCCCTGGCCGCGCGGCTGGTCGATACCAACATCTTCTGCCGTGTGCAACCCGACCAGAAGCTGCGGCTGGTGCAGGCGTTTCAGTCGCGTGGTGAGGTGGTAGCCATGACCGGTGATGGCGTCAACGATGCCCCCGCCCTCAAGGCCGCCAGCATCGGCGTGGCCATGGGCGCGCGTGGCACCGACGTGGCGCGCCAGGCGGCAGACCTGGTGCTGCTCAACGACGACTTCGCATCCCTGGTCACCGCTGTGCGTTACGGGCGGCGCATCTTCGCCAACTTGCGCAAGGCGATTGTTTTTGTAGTGGCCGCGCACATACCGATTGTGGGCCTGTCCCTTTTGCCGGTGATGCTGGGCTGGCCCTTGCTGCTGATGCCCGTGCATATCTTGTTCTTGCAACTCATCATCGACCCCACTTGCACCGTGGTGTTTGAGGCCGAGCCCGATGAGGCCGACGCCATGCAGCGCCCGCCACGGCACTTGGATGCACGCCTGTTTGGCACGGCGGTCCTGGTACGCGGGCTGGTGCAGGGCTTGGGCTTGCTGGTCATCTTGGTGGGCGTGTTTGTGCTGTCGCGCGGCGTATCGGAGTCTGACGACACGGCGCGGGCGCTGACATTCACGGTCATGGTGCTGGCGAACTTGGGGCTGATCGCTGTGAACCGCCATTGGGGTCCGTCGTTTGGGCATGGCCAGGTCGGCACCAACCATGCCTTCCTATGGATCACACTAGCGACCGTGACGCTGTTGGTGTGTGTACTGGCCATCCCTGCAGTCGCTTCCCTGTTTGCATTTAAACGCCCGCCCGCGGCCTTGCTCTTGTCAGGGCTGGGGCCGGTGCTGCTGTGCCTCGGCTGGTTCGAAGGTGTCAAACGATTTGTGCGGACTGACGCACCTTAAAGAAGAAAGGAAAGGCCCACCCATGAGCAGTTTTGACCACAAAAATTTGGTGCACGATATCAACCAAAACCTTGCACCTCTGCGAAAAAATCAACCCGAGGCCATGCAAGCTTTTGGTCAATTGGCGCGTGTCGCCATGGCAGAGGGCACGGTAACCTCCAAGCACAAGGAGCTCATTGCACTGTCAATCGGCATTACCCAGCATTGTTCGGGCTGCATTGGGTTTCACATCAAAGCTCTACTCAAGCTTGGGTGCACGCGACCCGAGTTGGAGGAGGCGCTCAATGTGTGCGTGTACATGGGAGGCGGGCCAGCCTTGATGTATTGCGCAGAAGCACTCAGCGCTTGGGATAGCATGGCGGCGACCTGCCCCTGATCCGTTCGGGCGCTATCATGCGGTAAACCGTTGGCATGCTCTGAAAAAACGGTGAGATGTTTCGGAGTGGATC
>JBBQBG010000261.1:0-5553 GCA_038317285.1 Burkholderiales bacterium
ATCGGCTGTTAAGGCTCCCCTTTCGCCCGGCGGGGCGAGAGGGGTTGGGGGAGAGTGGGGACCTACAAAAGCTGCGCAGCAAAAGACATCGCTCAAACTGAAATCAGATAAAACGAAATGACCCAAGAAAAACACTCCGCGCTCCCCCACATCAAAGTCCTGGACCTCTCCCGCGTCCTGGCCGGCCCCTGGTGCACCCAGATGCTGGCAGACCTCGGCGCCGACGTAGTCAAAATCGAAAAACCAGGCGATGGCGACGACACCCGCCACTGGGGTCCTCCCTTCCTGCAGGATGCAGATGGAAAGGACACTGAGCACGCCACCTACTTCACTGCCTGCAACCGCAACAAGCGCTCCGTCACCATTGACATGTCCAAGCCCGAAGGCCAGGCCCTGATACGCCAGATGGCTGCGCAGAGTGACGTGCTGGTGGAGAACTTCAAGGTCGGTGGGCTGGCCAAATATGGGCTGGATTACGACAGCCTGAAGGCCCTCAACCCCCGCCTGATCTACTGCTCCATCACCGGCTTTGGCCAAGACGGCCCCTATGCCGAACGCGCCGGCTACGACCTGATGATCCAGGCCATGAGCGGCATGATGAGCATCACCGGCAATCCCGCAGACACACCGGGCGGCGGGCCACTGCGGGTGGGCGTGGCGCTGACCGATCTCTTCACCGGGGTCTATGCCTGCAGCGCCATCCTGGCCGCCATCGAGGTGCGCCACCGCACGGGGCAGGGCCAGTACATCGATATGGCGTTGCTGGACGTGGGCATGGCGATTTTGGCCAACCAGGCGGCCGGCTTTTTGAACACCGGCAAGGTGCCCCAGCGCCAGGGCAACAGCCACCCCAGCCTGGTCCCTTACCAGTCCCTGGGCACGCTGGACGGGGCTATGCTATTGGCTGTGGGCAACGACGGCCAGTTTGCACGCTTTTGTGACGCCGCGGGGCACCCGCAGTGGGCGCAGGACCCACGCTTTGCCACCAACACCCTGCGGGTGGCCAATCGCGAGGCATTGATCCCCCAGATCGAAGCGGTCACACGGACCCAAACTACGGCCCAGTGGGTGGCCTTGCTGGAACACAAAGCCGTGCCTTGCGGACCCATCAACGACGTCGGGCAAGCCTTTGCCGACGCCCAGGTTCAAGCCCGGGGTCTTAAGGTTAATCAGCCAGTAGCCCTCGCAGCTAGTGCACATGCAGCTATTGAATCCATAGCAAGTGTCGCCAGCCCCTTGCGCCTGGTTGACACGCCACCCGTATTGCGCAATGCGCCACCGGCCTTGGGCGAGCACACCGACGCCGTGCTGGAGAGCCTTGGCCTGCACGCGGCGGCCATCACCCGGTTTCGCAAAGACGGCGTAGTCTAGCCAGGCCTGGGGACTTCCAACAGCCTCTGCTATCCTGAGGCATCGTCACCCTTGTGTGACACCCCCGGGGCCAGGCGGCATGAAGCAATCCTTCAACCCGGTGCAACTTTGCGCCGAGATCACCAGCATCGCTGCGTTGACCGAACGCTTGGTCCGGTTCGCATTGCCGGTGCCAGCCCCGGTCCCGAACGGGGGCAAGCCGCATGGGCCGAACAGCCGGCGATAAGACCCGGCCACGCCCCACCCCTATGCAATTTCTGCCCTTGTCGCTAACCAACCGGGTGTTTGCGCTGTATTGCGTCACCCTTTTGGTGTTTGTTGGCGGGAGTCTGGGCCTATTTATAAAGTACCAGGCGTACCGCCAGATCGATGGAGCCGAACTGGCCTTCGAGTCGCTGGCGGTGTTGGGATTCTGGGCCGCCTGTCTGGTAGCCGCTCTAGTGCCGGTCCGCGTGGTGCTGACGCAGTGGCACAGCGGTCTGGCACGCCAACGTGCCATGGTCGAGGCACTGAACCAGCACGCCATCGTCAGTGTCGCCGATGCCAACAGCAACATCGTTTACGCCAACGACCGGTTTTGCGACATCACCGGCTACAGCCGCGAAGAGTGGTTGGGCCGCAGCCTGCGCGATCTGCGCTCTGGCGTGCATGACCCAGCCTTCTTTGAGCAGATGTGGGACATGTTGTTAGCCGGCAAGGTCTGGCGAGGCGAGATCTGCAGCCGCAAGCGCAACGGAGAACAGTACTGGGTCGACGCGACGATGGTCCCGATGCTCGAAGAAGATGGCCGCTCAAGACAATACATCGCGATTCGCACCGACATCACGGCCCGCAAGCAGGCAGAGCAAGAGCGCCATGCGGCCCACGACGTGCTGGCGGCCCAGACCGCACAAATGCAGGGCGTGCTGGACCACATTTCCCAAGGCGTGGCCATGATCGCGCCTGACAGCTCGCTGGTGTTCCAAAGTCGCAGGGTGATGGACTTGCTGGAAATTCCCCAGCATTTGCACGAAGCAGAGCTGGCCCAGGTGATTGCATTCCAGGCGCAACGCGGTGACTTTGGCAATGACTTTGAATTGGTTGAAGAGTCTGCCCGTGCTTACCTGCGCTCCGTGGGCACGGCAAAACCTATAGCGCCGCCAGCGCGATATACGCGGCGCAGCGTGTCTGGGCGCACGCTGGAGATTGGAGTCGCCCGACTACCGGACGGCGGCCAGGTTCGTACGTTCACCGACGTCACCAGCTACGTGCAAGCCCAGGCCCTGGCGGAGCAGGCCAGCATCGCCAAAGGCCAGTTCTTGGCCAACATGAGCCACGAGATCCGCACCCCGATGAATGCCATCCTGGGCATGTTGACCCTGCTGCAAAACACACCACTGTCGGCGCAGCAGCGGGAGTTTGCCAGCAGGACCGAAGACGCGGCCCGATCGCTGTTGGGCCTGCTCAACGACATATTGGACTTCTCCAAAATTGAAGCGGGCAAGATGAGCTTGGACCCGCGACCTTTCAACCTGGACAAAATGCTGGGGACTCTGGCGGTCATCCTCTGTGCCAATATTGGTGCCAAGCCCGTGGTGTTCCGCCTTGCGGTGGACGACAACGTGCCGCGCTGTCTGTTGGGTGACGACATGCGCCTGCAACAGGTACTGATCAATCTGGGTGGCAACGCCATCAAATTCACCAACGCAGGAGAGGTGGTGGTGCGGGTGCGGGTCAGTGAACGCACGGCGGCCGACGTGGTGCTGGCGTTCGCGGTGAGCGACACTGGCATCGGTATCGCACCCGAAAACCAGGCCCATATCTTTGATGGCTTCTCACAGGCCGAATCCTCTACTACGCGACGCTTTGGCGGCACCGGTCTGGGGCTGTCGATCTCCAGCCGCCTGGTTCAAATGCTGGGCGGCGCACTGTCACTGGACAGCGCAGTCGGCCGGGGCAGTACCTTCTCCTTTGAGGCCCACTTCCCGCTGGCCAGCCCGCCGTCGGCGCCACCGCTCGCGGCCGATGACGCCCCGGGTGGCGGCACCGCATCGGGCGCGCCCAAACCCAAGCCCCAGCGTCTGAGGGGCCTGCACCTGCTGGTCGTGGAAGACAACAAAATCAACCAGATGGTGGCCAAAGGGCTACTATCGCAAGAAGGTGCCCAGGTGGAATTGGCCGAAGATGGCCAGCAGGGCGTGGCGGCAGTGGCTGGCGCACTGACTCCATTTGATGCGGTTCTCATGGATGTGCAAATGCCGGTCATGGACGGTTATGCCGCCACACGCGCAATCCGACAGGACTTGGGTCTCGCCGCGCTGCCCATCATCGCGATGACGGCCAATGTCATGGCCTCGGATCGTGCGGCTTGCCTGGAGGCCGGCATGAACGACCACGTGGGCAAACCCTTTGAGCTGGACGACCTTGTAGCCCTGCTGCTGCGCCTGTGCAAGAGGTAGCGATTTAAGCCGGGCGGCCCAACACTTCCCAACGCTCCAGCGCCACCATCAGTTCGTCGTCAATCTGCGCATTGCGGGTGGCCAGCTTCATGGCCCGCACGTTGTCGATGGAATACAGGCTGCCATCAGCCAACGCCTCAGTGATTTCCTTTTGCTCCGCTTCTAATGCAGCAATCAGGGTCGGCAGGCCGTCCATTTCACGCTGCTCTTTGAAACTGAGTTTCTTCGTCTTGGCAGGTGGCGGCGCAGCGGGTGCAGTGGCAGACACAGCGGCTGTAGCTTGCTCCTGTTTTTGTAGCTGCTCACGCTCATAGTTAAAGGGCTTGGCCGTTGTTTTACCTTGGGCCGCATTGATCTCATTGGCGCGTTTGGTCTGGATCAGCCAGTCGCTGACACCGCCTTCGTACTCGCGCCACTTGGCGTCACCCTCGTAGGCAATGGTGCTGGTGACCACGTTGTCCAAAAAGGTTCGGTCATGGCTGACGAGGAACACCGTACCGTCGTAGCTTTGCAGCAGATCTTCCAGCAGTTCCAGCGTGTCGATATCGAGGTCGTTGGTGGGTTCGTCCAGCACCAGCACGTTGGCGGGGCGGGCAAACAGGCGCGCCAGCAGCAAGCGGTTGCGTTCACCACCGCTCAAGCTGCGCACCGGTGAGTTGGCGCGCGCAGGCGAGAATAAAAAGTCGCCCAGGTAGCTCTTGCGGTGCTTCTTCTGGTTACCAATCTCGATCCACTCACTGCCGGGGCTGATGAAGTCTTCCAGCGTGGAATCCAGGTCCAGCGCATTGCGCATCTGGTCGAAGTAGGCCACGGTGATGTTGGCGCCCTGGCGCACCGTGCCCCAGGGGCTGTGGCCGGGTTCGGGTGCTGGCGAATTGGGGGGCGCGGGGTCGGCCTTGTAGTCGCCCAAAATGAGCTTGAGCAAAGTGGTCTTGCCGGCACCGTTGGGGCCCAGCAAGCCGATCTTGTCGCCGCGCAGGATGGTGGCGGAAAAGTCGTGCACGATTTTGCGTGCCGAATCGCCTTCACCAAAGGTCTTGCTCACATGGGTCAGCTCGGCCACCAGTTTGCCGCTCTTGTCACCGCTGCTGACATCCATGTTCACGCTGCCGACCACGTCGCGACGCGCAGCGTGTTTGGCGCGCAGATCGTCCAGCCGCACGATGCGCGCCGTAGCACGGGTGCGGCGGGCTTCTACGCCCTTGCGTATCCAGATTTCTTCTTGTGCCAGCAGCTTGTCGGCCTTGGCGCTGATCACGGCTTCTTGCGCCAGCTGCTCTTCTTTTTGCACCAAGTAGGCCGCAAAGTTGCCGGGGTAGCTGAGCAGCTTGCCGCGGTCCAGCTCGACGATGCGCGTGGCCACGTTGTCCAAGAATGAACGGTCGTGGGTGATGGTGATGATGGAGCCTTTGAAGTCCACCAACAGGCCTTCTAACCATTCGATGGAGTCGAGGTCCAGGTGGTTGGTCGGCTCGTCGAGCAGCAACACGTCGGGCTGTGCCACCAGGGCCTGAGCCAGCGCGACACGCTTCTTGGTTCCGCCCGATAGCGTGCTGACAATCGCTTCGGGGTTCAGGTGCAGGCGCTGCAGGGTTTCATTCACCCGCTGCTCCCAGTTCCAGCCGTCCAGCGTTTCGATCTCGCTTTGCATGGCATCCAGGTCGCCATGGCCCAGGCAGTATTCTTCAATCAGGCCGATAACCCTCTCCAAACCTGCGCGGACAGCTATAAAAACCGTAGCATC
>JBBQBG010000262.1:0-5460 GCA_038317285.1 Burkholderiales bacterium
CGCGACCATTGCCAAGTTCCAAAAAGAACTGGGCGCCATGGGTTACAAGTACCAGTTCATCACCTTGGCCGGTATCCACAACATGTGGTACCACATGTTCGACTTGGCACAAGACTACGTGGCACGCGGCATGACCGCCTATGTCGAGAAGGTGCAAGAGCCCGAGTTCGCAGCGCGCGAGCGTGGCTATAGCTTCGTGTCACACCAGCAAGAAGTGGGCACGGGTTACTTCGACGAGATCACCACCGTGATCCAGGGTGGCAAGTCCAGCGTGACCGCGCTGACGGGTTCTACCGAAGAAGAGCAATTCCACTAAGCACGTTCTGTGATCTTGAATTCAGTCTTTTGCTAGACTGCCAAGGGCCGGGCTTTCGCAAGAAGGCCCGGCCTTTTTATTGGCTGCCGCAAAGAGGAAGTTGGGATGACGCTGTACGTATCGGATCTGGATGGCACCTTGCTGGACCGCGAAGGCAAGCTCTCGCAGCGCAGCCGCTTGGGCCTGACCGAACTCCTGGAGCAGGGCCTGCTGTTCACGGTGGCCAGCGCGCGCCATGTGTCGTCCATCTACAGCCTGTTGGGTGACCTGCCGCTGCAATTGCCCGTCATCTCAGGCAATGGTGCCTACATCAGTGATATGCGCAGCGGCCGCCACGAATTGGTGCGCACCATTGAACCGGCACTGGCGCAGGCTATCTACGCCCTGGCGCGTGCGCATGGCTTGACGCCGTTCTTCTCCACCCATGGCCCCAAGGGTGACCATTTGTATTACCAATCGGCAAGCAATGCGGGCCAGCAGAGTTTTGTGGAGGAGCGGCGCAACGTGGGCGACCCGCGCTTGCGCCAATCTGCGCGCTTGCAAGACGAATTGCGTGACCCGGTAGTGACCATCATGCTGATAGAGCGCGAGGCGCCGTTGCGGGCGCTGCAGGCTGCGATTACAGAATTGTGTGGCGACGCCGTGGAAACCCACCTGGCTGAAGACCTCTACTGCCCGGATTGGCCTTGGCTCACCGTGCACGACAAACGCGCCAGCAAAGACCAGGCTATTCAGACCCTGACCGAGCGCTATGGCTTGGTCGAGCGTGAGATTGTGGTCTTTGGCGACCATGTCAACGACGTCACGATGCTGCGCGCCGCACACCGCGGCATTGCGATGGGCAATGCCATCGACGCGGTCAAGCAAGAGGCGCATACGGTGATTGGTTCACACCACGTGGACAGCGTGGTGGATTTCATTGCACGGGATTGGCGGCGCTAGCGGGGAGGGCGCCGTGGGCCCTCATGCATTGCGGGTGTGGACACAATCCTCCCATGCGGGCTCGGTACAGCCGCAGTGCGCCACTTTCGTTGTAGAAATGGTCACGACTCCGGTGGATCGTTTAATCGACGTCTCGTTGTGCGTGCTAGGTTGAGCGGCAGACTCCAGCGAGTCGACCGTAGCAGCGTTCATGTTGGGTATCCAGCGCATAAACGGGGTCAAGTCCGCCACATCGACGATATACCAAAGCTTCTTGATGGAGTCCCACCGGGCTCCCAACGCCTTCGCGGCGTCCTTCTCAGCGAAGGGCGTTACCAGATTGATTCTCATGGGGTCATTATCCCCGTGGGGATTCGGCTGCCTGGGTGGGCGACAATGAAGCTATGAAAATATTCGTCCGATTCTTCTTTAAAACTTTGAGGCTTTTGCTCGGTCCCTTCATGCGGCTCTGGGAAGTCGTGAGTCGCCCCAAGGGCGTTGTTCGCGCACCAGAGCAGCAAGCAGCGGTAGATGCGCAATGCAGCAATCTTGCGTTTTACCAATTTAAAACCTGCCCCTTTTGTATCAAGGTCAGGCAAGAAATGTCCAGGTTGTCCCTCAACATCGAACGCCGCGATGCGCAAAAGGAAGGCGAAAATCGTGCGGAGTTGATTCGCGGCGTGGGTCAACCCAAAGTGCCGTGCCTGAAGATCACCGACCCCGCGGGCAATAGCCAGTGGCTGGTTGATTCCAATGCTATCAATGCGTACTTGCGTGGACGCTTTGCCCCCACCGTATGAGTAACCAATACGAGAGCGTTCAAATCGCCTCGCTGTATCACGATGCCTTCCATGTGGCAGCGCCTGCGTCACCGGTAGGGCGCGATGTTTGGCAGCGCCAACCGGGCGTCTTCATTCGCCAAGGCCCGCCACACGCGGTAGCACCGACGGAAACGGACCCGGCCGAGGGGTCGACGCGCGCGCCTCCTTCCCGCGAGCTGATAGCCGGTCAGTTTGGCCTGGTACCAGGCTGGGTCAAGTCGGCGTCCGAAGCCAAGTTGCGGTCTACCAAGCTGGTCAATGCTCGTTCTGAGACCGTGACCACATCCAACAACTTCCGTGACGCCTGGATGAAAGGGCAGCGGTGCATCGTGCCGATGATGGCGTTTCTAGAGGACGATTGGCGCAGTGGCAAGGCGATGCCCACCCGCATCACCAGAGTAGATGGCAAGCCCATGGGCGTAGCGGGCTTGTGGGAGAGCTGGACAGGTGCCGAGGGCGAAATCATCACCAGTTTCACCTTGTTGACGGTGAGTGCCAACAGCCACGCCTTGATGCACCGCTACCAACAACCTGGCAGCGAAAAACGCATGGTGGTGATACTGAATGAGGGGGCCGTGGACGCTTGGCTGAGTGCGCGGCCGGAGAAGGCAAAGGAGTTCATGCGGGCCTACCCCGCCAACTGGCTGACCGCCAACCCGGTGGAGAAGAAGCGCTGAGTTGGGATTCGCGATGCGGCGTACTTACTGCGCCACTTCATCCCGCCAACACCCTTGGGCCAACCCGTTCAGCGCATAGGGCCCAATGGCGGCGCGGATCAGGCGCAAAGTAGGCAAGCCCACCGCTGCAGACATGCGCCTTACCTGGCGGTTGCGGCCCTCCCGGATAGTCAGTTCCAGCCAAGCCGTGGGCTTGGCCTGACGCACACGAATCGGCGGCACGCGTTCCCATAGATTTAGCGGCGTCTCCATGACCCGGGCGCGGGCTGGAAGGGTGGGGCCATCTTTGAGCTGCACACCGTTGCGCAAGGCTACCAATGCGTCTTCGTCAGGCACACCTTCAACCTGCACCCAGTAGGTCTTCTCCATCTTGAAGCGCGGATCGGCAATACGGGCCTGGAGTTGGCCATCGTCCGTCAGTAATAACAGGCCTTCGCTGTCTGCATCCAGTCGGCCAGCTACGTAAACATTCGGAACGTCAATGAAGTCCTTGAGCCCGCGCCATTGCCCTTCGGGCGTGAATTGGCTGAGCACCCCGTAGGGTTTGTTGAAACAAATCAAGCGGGCCACTGGCGGGCGAGGTCTCAGCGCTGCTTCAGCACTTCTTCAAATTCGGCGAGTTCTTGCGCAATGGCCGCGTATTTTTTGGACTTGGCCTTGTTGTCGATCCATTGGAGCGTAGCTGCTTCCAGGTCTTCTTTGAAGTGGGCGAGTGCTGAATCCTTCGCCGCTTGGGTGGCCGACTTTGCAGTGCTGGACCACAGCTCAATCAGATCCGATAGACCATTGTCAAAATCGTCGAAGGTCTCCAGGGGTATCCATTGACCGCTTTTATCAAACATGTGTTCTCTCTCCAATTGCATCAGTTTCAAATCCCGTTGGCCACATCCAACGCCCAGCCTTGCCATTGTTCGGCATTTTTCTGTGTGGCGTCCGATGTATTGGTCGACAGGTGGCCCATGGTGGCGGCGACCAGCCCCCGGATGTGCTCTGCGATGTGAGCCTCGTTGGCGTCTTCTCGCAATATGGCAATCTGTTGCACGCTCTCTTGAATAAGGGTGGAAGCAGGGGTGGAGGTTTCGATGTGCATGGGTGACCCGGAAAATAAAAAACCCACCATCTTTCGATGGCGGGTTCTTAAATTTGGCTCCTCGACCTGGGCTCGAACCAGGGACCTACGGATTAACAGTCCGGCGCTCTACCAACTGAGCTATCGAGGAATGAAGCCTCAAATTATAGCGTGGAAATTTTGGGTTTCTAAAGATAGGCGCAGATTTTTCAAAAACTGCGTTGGCTTACTCTAAAACGCGGGTCTCGACGACACCCAGCACCTTGTGCAGTTTGGGGCTGGTGGTCGTGTACTGCAACATCACCTTCTTCTCGGGGAAGATAAAAGGCATTGCACCAAAAGCGGCCAGCACGCATTCATGGAAACCGCAGACGATAAGCTTTTTTTTGCCGGGGTAGGTGTTGATGTCACCCACCGCAAAAATGCCAGGTGCGTTGGTAGAAAAGGTTTCAGTGCTAACCGCGAGCTGCTTGCGCTCGATGTCCAAGCCCCAATGGGCGATCGGCCCCAGCTTGGGTGACAGGCCGAAGAACACCAGCAGAATGTCTAGCGGCACCAGGCGCGTGATGCCGTCCGGGCCGGTGACCTTGACTTGGCTCAGACGCCCATCCGACGATGCTTCAAAGCCCGTGACTTGCCCGACCACAAACTGCATGTGCTGCGCTTCGCAAAGCGCACGCATTTTGGTGATGGTGGCAGGCGTGGCATTGAAGCCGTCGCGGCGATGGATCAGGATGACGCTATTGGCTTTGTCTGCGTTGCCGTCCGGGTTGCCGGCGCAAAAATGCAAGGCCCAATCAAGCGCGGAATCGCCACCGCCCACGATGACGATGTCTTTGTTGGCATAGTCATCGGGGTTCTTGACGTGGTAGGACAGTTGACCGCCTTCAAACGCTTCCAGTCCTTCCACCTTGAGCGTACGGGGTTGAAACGCACCCACGCCAGCTGCAATAAACAGGGTTTTGGTGACGAAACGGCTACCTTTGCTGGTTTCCACCAGAAAACGCCCGTCCGCTTGCTTCTCGACGGTGCTGACCTCTTGCCCGTAATGGAAGGTGGCACCAAAAGGCGCAATTTGCTTTAGCAGCTTATCTGTCAGTTCGCGCCCGGTGCAGACCGGCACGGCAGGAATGTCGTAGATCGGCTTGTCGGGGTACAACTCCACACATTGGCCACCGGGGTAGGGTAGAGAGTCGATGACATGGGCTGTGACTTCGAGCAGCCCCAGTTCGAAAACCTGGAACAAGCCCACCGGACCTGCGCCTACGATGAGGGCATCGGTCTCGATTGTCATCCGAGTCGCTTAGCGGATCAGGAACGGCAACTTGCCGGTCTTGTCTTTCCATTCCTCAGCTTCTTCCAAAGGCGTTTTGCGCTTGGTGATGCTCTTCCAGGTGGGCAGCTTGGCAAGTTCAGCATTCAGGGCCGTCATGTGGCGCTGGTCGCTGGGCACATCTTCTTCGGCATAGATGGCGTTGACCGGGCATTCAGGGATGCACACCGCGCAGTCGATGCATTCATCAGGGTCGATGGTCAAAAAGTTAGGGCCTTCGCGGAAGCAATCCACGGGGCAAACGTCGACGCAATCGGTGTACTTGCACTTGATGCAGGCTTCGGTGACGGTATGGGTCATTTTGTTTTCTAGTGCGAGGAGAG
>JBBQBG010000263.1:0-5443 GCA_038317285.1 Burkholderiales bacterium
AGAAGCTGGGTTTGACACCCATAGGCACAATGGCCCATGAATACCTGCAGACCTTCCAGGCCACGGGCGTGCAGCTCAAGGGCTTTCAAAAGGCGGCGCTGGAATCGTGGGTGCAAGAGTATCGGGGCGACCTGGGCGTAGCCTTGACCGACGTGGTGGGCATGGACGCCTTCTTGGCCGACTTTGACCTCTACTTTGCCAAGCTGTTCGACGGCCTGCGCCACGACAGTGGTGACCCGGTCGTGTGGGGCGAAAAGGCGTTGGCCCACTACGCCAAATTGAAACTGGATGCGCATGCCAAACGCTTGGTGTTTTCCGACGGGCTGGATGTGCCAACGGCGTTGAACCTGCACCGCCATTTTTCCGACCGCGTGCAAACGGGCTTTGGCATTGGCACCAACCTCAGCAACGACACCGGGCTAAAGCCTCTGAATATTGTGATGAAGTTGGTCAGCTGCAATGGGCAACCCACTGCGAAGCTTTCAGACTCGCCGGGCAAGACCCTGTGTGACGACGAAACCTTTTTGGCCTATTTGCGCCAAGTGTTTATGAAGTACGACTGAGCCCACCCCGCCGTTCAAGGAAAGCCCCAATATGTTGCGCATCACCAGTGCCCAAATCAATCCCACCATCGGCGACATCAACGGCAATATTGCATTGATGCTGCATGCAGCGCGCCAGGCACGGGCCGCGTCCGCCGACCTGGTGGTGTTCCCCGAGATGAGCCTGACGGCCTACTACCCCGGCGACCTGCTGGACGACGCGAACTTTCAGGCCCGTGTGGAAGCGGGTATGGCCCGAATGTTGTTGGCCACGCGCGAGACGCCCAACCTGTATTGGGTCGTGGGAGCCCCCGTGCGCCGCGCTGGCATCGGCAAGCCTTTTTACAACGCCTTGCTGGTGTTGAAGAATGGCGAGCCCGTGTTGCAGTACGCCAAGCAGTTGCTACCCACCTACAACATCTTCGATGAGCGACGCCACTTTGAGCCGGGCCCAGATGTAGCGCGGGTGTTGCGCGTGGGCGATGTGCAGATCGGGCTGATGATTTGCGAAGACGGCTGGAACGACGACGGGCAGGACTATGCCGTTAACCCCTTCCAGCGTTTAGCCGATGCCGCGCCAGACTTGGTGGTGTCCATCAACGCAAGCCCGAGCAATGTTGGCAAGCGCGAGCAGCGCCACATGGTGTTTGGGGCGGCCTGTGCCAAGCACAAACTGCCGCTGCTGTATGTCAACCAGATCGGGGGGCATGACCAACTGGTCTATGACGGCGCTTCGTTTGCTGTCGATGCGCAGGGCACCATCGTGTACGAGGCCAGGCGGTTTGCCGAAGATGTGACCACGCTCAGCTTCGATCCTGTTCGCCAGGCGTTCATGCAAGGCGATGGCGCGACCTTGCCGACGGTGCCTCGGGCGGGGCTACCCACCATGGAGTTCTACCGCCAGCAGATTGTGCTGGGCCTCAAAGACTATGCACGGCGCTGCGGGTTTAAGCAGGCCGTGGTCGGTTCATCGGGCGGCATTGATTCGGCGCTGACCTTGGCGTTGGCGGTCGAGGCGCTGGGTGCCGACAATGTGGTCGGTATCACGATGCCATCCAAATTCTCCAGCGAGGGCAGTGTGTCAGACTCAGTAGTGTTGTGCCGCAACTTGGGCATTGCGCTAATTGAGCACCCCATCAAGACCATCGTTTCAGCCTTCGAGGCGAGCTACGCGCAGTCCTTCGGCGAAGCGTTAGACGGCCTGCCTTTGGAAAACCTGCAAGCCCGTGTGCGCGGAACCACCCTGATGGAATATTCCAACCGCTTTGGCCACCTGCTGCTAACTACCGGTAACAAGAGTGAAGTGTCGGTAGGCTACTGCACGCTGTACGGCGACACCAATGGCGGACTTGGGCTGATAGGTGATCTGTACAAAACAGAAATATTTGCGTTGTGCCGCCATATCAACGCGGCAGCAGGCAGGGAAGTGATTCCCCAGGCAATCATCGACAAGCCGCCTTCGGCGGAACTGGCGCCGGGCCAAAAAGACACGGACAGCCTGCCCCCCTATGTGGTGCTGGACGAAATCCTTAAGCACCTCATCGAAGGCGATCGTCTGGCGTTGGTGGAACGCGCGCATGCCGATGCGGAAATGGAGCGGCTGCGGGCCACCCCGCAAGGCACGGCGCTGATCATCCGCATCCAGCGCATGATCGCCCGCAACGAATACAAACGCCGCCAAGCGCCACCGGTGCTGCGGGTGCGCGGCAAGGCCTTTGGCAGTGGCAGGCAGGTGCCGATTGCCGCCGTTCAATACGCCTGAGTGCCAGAGTTGATGCCGAGAGAACACCACTATGCAAAACACTATACAAAACATCAACACTGATGTGTCGCTTGATACGGCAGTCATCGTCGGCCGCTGGCAGTTGTTCCACAAAGGCCACCAGACCTTGCTCAACGCGGCGCTGGCCACCGCCGAGCGTGTGATTGTGGTGATTGGCTCCGCCTTTCGCTCGCGCGATGTGCGCAACCCCTTCAATTGGCAAGAGCGCCAGGCGATGATTCAGGCCACTCTGTCACCAGAGGCCGCAGGTCGCGTGCAGTTCCTGCCCGTGCGTGACTACTTCGACGACGACCGCTGGAATGCGGCGCTGCGTGACGGCGTGCAGAAAAGCACCGGGGGCCTGGGCCATGTGACGCTGGTGGGTTACAAGAAGGACCACACCAGTTATTACCTGGACCACTTTCCAAACTGGGGCTGGCAGTCGGTGCAGCAGGAATTGGATATTGACGCCACGTCGCTTCGCAACGTATTTTTTGAGGGCTCGGACCCGGACGCTCGCCTGGAGGTCTTACGCCCCTTTGTCAGCGCAGAAGTACTCGCCTACCTGCAGGCATGGGCGCGCCTGCCGGTGTATGCCCAGCGGGTGGTAGAGCACAACACCGTGGTGCAGTACCGCAAGAAGTGGACGGCTGATGTTTATCTGACGGCAGACGCTGTACTCGTTGCCAACCGGCATGTGCTGTTGGTGCGCCGGGGTGGTGATGTAGGCTACGGGCAATGGGCGTTGCCAGGTGGTTTTGTGGACAAGGGCGAGCGTTTTTACACTGCAGCATTGCGTGAGCTGCACGAGGAGACGGGCTTCAAGACGCTGGACTCTACTATGCGCCAGGCGCTCAAGGCCAGTCAGGTCTTTGACCACCCGTTGCGCAGCCCTCGGGGCCGGCTGATTACCCATGCGTTTCACTTTGACCTGGGCAATATCCGTCTGCCGGAAATTGAGGGTGCAGACGATGCGCAAGAGGCCAAGTGGGTGGCCTTGGGTGATTTGGCGCAATTCGAAGACCAACTATTCGAAGACCATGCGGCCATCCTGGATCGATTTGTGGGGGTGTACGGCTAATTTGGTATGCATGCCGACAAAGATGCGCACACTTTTGGTGCGTTTTTTTGACTGCCACCTGGGTTTGGTCAAATATTTTCAAATAATTTAAAAATAGGCCTAAATAACCCGCTAAATCTGCCGTTAAGAAACATACGTCTACGAAGAGAAGTATGTGGAGGGGCCCAAAGCCCAAACCAAAATGCAATTGCCAACCATTGATCGAATCCCAAATCTGCGCCCCATCGGCGCAGACGTGGTTTCGCACGGGGCAAACAGGGTGATACCGGTTGCTCCGGTCAACCCTTCGGTGGCTGCACACCCCTCCTTGTCACCCGTTCCTAGCGTGGTGAATCTTGTGAACCCCGCGCTCCACACCACAGAAGGCGAAGCGGTTTACACCAGTGTGTCGGATCCCGGCAGACCCGGTTCTGAAGCCGCAACTGCACCCAAGGACTGGACCATTCACCGGCCTGCTACGGAAAAAGTAGAAGACCCTCCACCCAAACCGATGTACCAAGTATTGATGGAGCACATCCAGCAACTGTGGAGAGCCAGTGCCAGTGCGGTGCAGTTGGATCAGGTGCATGACCATGTAACGGTTCCAGTGGCAGTAGCTCCATCTGATACACCCGGTGATTATGCAAAGTCGGTGCTGGTGTACGACCACAACACCATCAAAAAGAACGAACGCCTCTGACCCCCACCGCGCAGCGAGAGGGCGCGGTGTTTTAACATCGGGGCCATGCATACCAGTGCCCTTATTCTTTTTTCCGGTGGCCAGGACTCAACGACTTGCCTGGCCCACGCTTTGCAACGCTACCAACGCGTTGAAACCATTGCCTTTGACTACCGACAGCGCCACAGCGTAGAGCTGGAAGCGCGCATGGTGGTGCTGCGTGAGATACGTGCGCAGTTTCCGCAGTGGGCGCACAAGCTGGGCGAAGACCATATGCTGGATCTGGCGGTGCTCGGAGCCGTCAGCGAAACATCGCTAACGCGTGACACGGCGTTCCAGATGGAAAGCACGGGTTTGCCCAATACCTTTGTGCCGGGACGCAATTTGTTGTTCATGACGCTGGCCGCAGCGGTTGCTTACCGGCGGGATTTACAGGTGATTGTTACTGGCGTGTGCGAGACCGATTTTTCAGGGTACCCAGATTGCAGAGACGACACCATGAAGGCGATGCAATTGGCGCTGTCGTTGGGAATGGACAAGCGCTTTTTGATCGAAACCCCGCTCATGTGGATTGACAAGGCGCAGACATGGCGCATGGCCTACGAACTGGGCGGACAACGTCTGGTGAACCTGATCGTGGAATACACCCATACCTGCTATTTGGGTGACCGCGAACACCGCCACCCCTGGGGTTATGGTTGTGGCGAGTGCCCGGCCTGTGTGTTGCGGGCGAAGGGCTTTGCAGGCTTCTCGGCTGCGAACGAAGTCAACTCCGCATCAGTCCGTTGAGCGTCGCGTCCCAGGCAAAGCCTGGAAAGAGCGTGTCCAATTCAGCGGCGCGCAAGCCTTGATTGGTGCGCAACACCTGGGCAAAAACTGCGCGGAAATCGTGGCGCACGGGCAGGTCACGGCCTTCATGCAAGTTGCCGCGTGCTAAGCCGTCCCAAGCGCCATGCCAGCGCCCCCCATCGACTTTGCTGCCCATCAGCCACAAGGCATTGCCGTGACCGTGGTCGGTACCTCGGGTGCCGTTTTCGGCCGTGGTGCGGCCAAATTCGCTACAGACGATTACCACGTCGTTGGGTTGTGAGAAGTCTCGGCGCAACTGCACCAAGGTGGCAGCGAGGCTGATCAAGTTGTTCGCAAGCGCACCAGTGACATTGCCCTGGTTGGCATGCGTGTCCCAACCGCCGGCCGACAAGAAGCCTATGCGCAACTGTTTGTTTTGGCGCATCAGGGTGCCCAGGTGCTGCGCGTCGAGCAAAAGGCCCTGCGCAGATCCCGCACCGTTGTTGGCCGCCAGCATTTGCGCGCTGTCCATGGCGTGCCCATCTGCATCCATGCTCAACGTGTTGGCCGTTTGAGCGCGGCTGTCCGCACCCGCCCTGAAGGTGCGCGAC
>JBBQBG010000264.1:0-5395 GCA_038317285.1 Burkholderiales bacterium
TTTCATCGAGCAGAACTTGGGGCCGCACATCGAACAGAAATGCGCCACCTTGGCACCATCAGCGGGCAGGGTTTCGTCGTGGAACTGCTTCGCGGTGTCCGGGTCCAGCGACAGGTTGAACTGGTCCATCCAGCGGAACTCGAAACGTGCTTTGCTCAACGCGTCATCCCGCGCCCGCACACCAGGGTGGCCCTTGGCCACGTCGGCCACATGGGCCGCAATCTTGTAGGTGATGATGCCGACCTTGACGTCCTCTCGGTCCGGCAAGCCCAGATGTTCCTTGGGCGTGACGTAGCACAGCATGGCCGTGCCAAACCAGCCGATCATCGCCGCGCCAATGCCGCTGGTGATGTGGTCGTAGCCGGGGGCAATGTCGGTGGTCAGTGGGCCCAGCGTGTAGAACGGCGCCTCGTCGCAGTGCTTCAACTGCTCGGTCATATTGGCCTGCACCATGTGCATGGGCACGTGGCCGGGGCCTTCGATCATCACCTGCACGTCCTGCTGCCAGGCCTTCTTGGTCAGCTCGCCCAGTGTGCGCAGTTCGGCGAACTGGGCCTCGTCATTCGCATCGGCGCCAGAGCCTGGCCGCAAGCCGTCGCCCAGCGAGTAGCTCACGTCGTAGGCCTTCAGGATCTCGGTCATCTCGTCGAAGTGCGTGTAGAGGAAATTCTCTTTGTGGTGGGCAATGCACCACTTGGCCATGATGGAACCGCCGCGCGAGACGATGCCGGTCACGCGGTTGGCCGTCAGGTGGATGAAGGCTAGGCGCACGCCGGCATGCACCGTAAAGTAGTCCACGCCCTGCTCGGCCTGCTCGATCAGCGTGTCGCGGAAGATTTCCCAGGTCAGGTCTTCGGCCACACCGCCCACTTTTTCCAGCGCCTGGTAGATCGGCACCGTGCCAATGGGCACAGGGCTGTTGCGCACAATCCAGTCGCGTGTGGTGTGGATGTTTTTTCCGGTGGACAAGTCCATCACCGTGTCTGCACCCCAGCGGATCGACCAGACCAGTTTTTCCACTTCTTCTTCAATGCTGGACGTGACCGCCGAGTTGCCGATATTGGCGTTGATCTTGACCAGGAAGTTGCGGCCAATGGCCATGGGCTCCAGCTCGGTGTGGTTGATGTTGGCAGGGATGATGGCGCGGCCACGGGCAATCTCGCTGCGCACAAACTCCGGCGTCATGATCTTGGGAATGCTGGCGCCAAAGCTATTGCCCGCCAGGCGTGCCTCGCGTTCGGCATTGCCCAGGTACTGCTCCATCCATTCCAGCTTTTGGTTCTCGCGGATGGCCACGTATTCCATCTCGGGCGTGATGATGCCTTTGCGCGCATAGTGCATCTGCGACACATTGGCGCCACTCTTGGCGCGGCGGGGCTGGCGCTGCAGGCCGGCGGCCTGGGCACGCAGCGCGGCCAGTGCATCGGTCTCGCCATTTTTGAGGCCATCGTCCAGCGCAAACGGCTTGCGGCCTTCGTACAACTCGGTGTCGCCCCGGGCGTCAATCCAGCTCTGGCGCACCAGCGGCAGGCCCTGGCGCACATCGATGTCGGCAGCGGGGTCGGTATAGGGGCCGGAGGTGTCGTACACAGTGACCGCCTCGCCATTGCTCTGCATGATTTCGCGCATCGGCACCTGGATGTCGGCGCGGCTGCCGGGCAGGTAGCGTTTGGTGGAAGCGGGAAGTGGCTCGCGGGTGAGGCGGATGAAATTGGCTAGCTTGTCGGGGGCGTTCATGCTGCCTCCTGCCGAGCCGCCTCAAAGGAGGCAACGGCCCCCTCGGGGGGCAGCGAACGCATGTGAGCGTGGGGGTTCATAGTGCATGTCTCCAAAGTTTTCACCCGAAGACAAAACAGAAAACACCAGCCCCGCAAACCCTGAAAAGATGCAGCCCCAAAAACGGCGCTCGACCGTTGGCTACTCTGCACTTCTTACGCTGGTATGAACCAGATCAAGTTCACGGGTTTGGAATCCATCTCAGCGCAACCACTGCGCACCCCGGGCAGGGCGGAGTGTACGACAAACCTAACGCGTGTAATTCCGCGGACCGGTCATGCTCTTTGTGCAAACATCAAACGCCACTCATCACGGCGTCCATCGCAGCAACGATGTCATTTGCGTGTTCACGCAGTGAGCCGGCTTTGCCTTTCAAGTGCCGCTTATCCAGCGGAGCGGCCTCAAAGGGCACCAGCATCAGGTTTTGACCCTGCACAATCACCACGGGACATAACCGACGCGGCAGCCTGGTCGCAGGAAGTTTGGTAACAGCCAACGGCACAACCATGCGTGTGGCCAATGCCTTCAACAGATCACTTTGGACATCCACCACAAACGGGTAACTATCTCGCATGCGGGGGCTGGGGTTGGGGTAAACGTCGTATTGCATTACCAGACGCGCAGATCGTCATTCCAAAGTCCATTTTTCTCAAACCTGGCGTTCTGCTCTTCAAGCCACTCCTTATGGGTTTGGTTGAATGCCTTCTGGCGCCTCGCCAGCGTGGAGTCTTGCGCAGTGGATTTGAGCGCTTCAAATTGCTGCACCGACAGAATAACGCTATCGATGCGGCCATCCTTTTCCACAAAAACAGGCGCGGTCTTGGCCTGGGCACAGACGTAGCCAAACCTGTTTTTGGCTTCGGTAGCTGTAACTTGCATGACATCCACTCAAAAAACGGTGATTAGCCATTTTAGCCATCAACCGCGTCGCAGCCCTTTCAACGCAAACAACTGCCACGCAGAAAGCACAAGAGTCGCCAGCAGCAGCGCTATCGACATCGGCTGGACAAACGATTCGCTTCCCACCAGCATGAATCCCGCGTGGATAACACAGGTCAAGAACCCCAACGCAGCAAGCAGCTTGTAGAAAAACATTCCGGCCTGCACGTCTGCCACCACACGGCTGTGCGCATACAGCACCAGCGCGATAATAGGAATGTTCAACAGCAGGTTCATCTGGTTGCCGCCGGGGATGCGAAACAGCTCCCACTCGTGCCAGAAGGCGGCGTCGATCTGGTGCGTGATCAGTACAGTGGCGTTGGCCAGGAAGAGCCAATGCAGGCGGCCAGTTTGGGTCATGGGTTTGCGATCACGATGCCGGCGGCCCGAACCGCTTCTCCTTGTCATACGGAAATACGTCATGCACATGCCCTGCCTGAATGCGGTCCTTGTGGCTTTGCCAGAATGACGCCTCAAGCAAATCCGCATGGTGTTTCATGAAGATGCTGCGCACTGCCGGGTTGCCCAGCAGGAAGGGGCCAAAGGTTTCGGGGAACACATCTTTAGGGCCAACCGTGTACCAAACTTCGCCAGACATCTCATCCTCTTCGTTGCGCGGTGCTGGCACTTTGCGGAACTTGCAGTCGGTGATGTATTCGATCTCGTCGTAGTCGTAGAACACGACCTTGCCGTGGCGGGTGATGCCAAAGTTTTTCCACAGCATGTCACCGGGGAAGATATTGGCTGCGACCAAGTCCTTGATGGCGTTGCCATATTCCACCACGCCGCGTTCGATCTGCTCGCGGGCGCGTTGTGCAACAGGACTGACATCTGCCGCATTCGCGCCACCCGCGTCGAATGCTTCCTGCAAGTAGATGTTGAGCGGGATCATGCGCCGCTCGATGTAGACGTGCTTGATGATGACTTCCAGCGTGCCGTCGCCGTCACGGTCGGTGATTTCCAGCTGGCTGGGGGCAAACTTTTCGATTTCGGCGATCAATTCATCGGTAAACCGGTCGCGCGGAAAACCCACCTCGCTGTACTCCAACGTGTCGGCCATGCGACCCACGCGGTCGTGCTGCTTGACCAGCAAATACTTGTCCTTGATCTGCTCGCGGGTTGTGTCCTTTTGCGGCGGGTAGTAGTCTTTGATGACTTTGAACACGTAAGGGAACGACGGAAGATCGAACACCAGCATCACCATGCCTTTGATGCCAGGTGCTATGCGAAATTTATCGGTGCTATGGCGTTGGTGCGCAAGCAGGTCGCGGTAAAACAGCGTTTTACCCTGCTTGGCCAGGCCCAGCGCGTTGTAGATCTCGTTGCGCGGTTTACGCGGCATCATGCTGCGCAAATACTGCACATAGGCCGATGGTATTTCCATGTCCACCATGAAGTAGGCGCGCGCAAAGCTAAACAGCATCAGCAAGTCGTCTTCGCCAAACAACGCGGCGTCGATCACCAGTTTGGAACGCTGCGCGCGGGTCTCTTCAGCGGCATCCCCCGCCGCATTGCGGTCGTCGGCCGTGCGCGGCGTGTTGATCGACTTGGTGTGCAGTATGGGCAGCGCAAAGGGGAACTCATTGAATCCGTTGATCAGCTTTCCGACGATGTAGCAGCCTTTGTTGCGAAAGAACAAGCCGGTGAGCACCTGGATCTGGAAGTTGGCGCGCAGCTTGGCATCCCCCAAACGCTCCATCATCTCGCTCTGCACCAGGCCGCAGTAGTGCTCCAGACTATCAAAGGGGCGTTGCAGGTCGAAGTCCATCACCATTTGCACCAGCACGCTAGTCATGGTGTCGCGCGTGGGGTAGTAGGAACGGTAGGTAGGACGCTTTTAGGACTCGTCGGTCTCTATGTACTCGGTGCTGACGGCCGGGCGCACGATAATGAAATCGTTCTGGAAGTAGCTGCGGTGCAGGATCTTGGTGGTAACCGAGTTGAAGAAGGTCTCGGCCAGTTCAGGCTGGTGGTGGTTGACCAGCAGGCCGATGTAATGCAGCTTGATCTGCTGCCAGATGTCCATACCCTGCTCGCCGGCCTTGAACTCACGCTCCAGCCGCTTGGAGCACTCCGTGACCCTCAAATCGTAGAACTCGATACGCTCGCGCTGCGCCCGCTGCTGGCCATGCCAGTCTGCCGTCTCGAAGCGGTGCTTGGCGCGGCCCGACTCGGTGCGAAACAACTGGTAGTGGCGGTTAAAGCCGTCCATCATCGCCTTGGCGATATCGTACGCAATGGAAGAGTCCAGACGGGTGGGAAACATGACGCTCACTTTTTAATAGCAACTAAAGCAATATCGGCGAGGGCTAGCGGGAGATATTTCATATGACACTCAATGCCGGGCGATCAAACGCACGCCCGATAGCGCTTGCCGGTACAACGCATCCAGATTGTCGGTGCCCGTCACCGTCATGTGCAAGTCCTGGATCAAGCCATCTTGCAGGCCATAGACCCATCCGTGCAAGGTGACATCTTGCCCACGTGCCCAGGCGTCTTGCACCACCGTGCTTTGCGCGACGTTGACGACTTGTTCGATGACGTTGAGCTCGCATAGCGCGTCCGCGCGGCCATGCTCTGGCAGCACTTCCAGCAAATGGCGGTGGCGGTCACGCACGTCCTGCACATGGCGCAGCCAGTTGTCGGCCAGGCCAATGCGTGCGCCCTCCAACGCCGCCTG
>JBBQBG010000265.1:0-5365 GCA_038317285.1 Burkholderiales bacterium
CGTGAACCAATGTGCATCACGCGACTTTCCAGCGGGGGCTAACCATTCCGCAGGAGGCGACCACTCCTTGTGTAGCCAAAACAACTGCGGAACGCTGCGACTCAAATTGCTGAGATCTTCTTGCACGAAGCCCCGCAACAAGAGTTGCTTTGCTTCTGGGCATAACCGCTGATATGCCGCCAAAGTCTCCAAATACTGTCCGCTTTGTTGCAATTCCGGTAAGAAGGCTTCTATAGCGTTGACGAGATCTTGAAGATGCCGCGCTCGTTCCTTTTCTGAGTAGTAGTGCAGGCTCACTGCTTGAGGCTCCTTGATGCCCAACAATCAGCGTTTATCTGCCGCGCCACAGAGTGCGCAAAAGGCGATGACATCATTCGCGGCAGATAAACCATGTTGGACTGAACCGCCTGTGAGGCGGTGGTGTGTGTATTTTTGGCTATAGGGGATTTGAATCTATCCCCTGCCTGGGTCAAGAGATTATGACCCAGCCCAGTGCCCTTGCACCCTGCGCAAAGTGCCTGTATTGCACCAGTGAGCGCTGTTCTTTCGCTTGTTCGCCCATACAGGGTGCTGCGCGAGAAGTGGAACCCCTGCATGCGGCGCAGCACGGCCCCGCACACCACTGGGCGTGGTGCAAGTTTCTTGATCCGTTGGTATCCCTTTGCGCACTTCACGGTGGCCCCCTGGGTTGGCCTGCCATGCTGCTGCCTACTGCAGGCATCCGACCGCACCCCGCCAGCGTCGCCATCACCTTGAGTATGCCGGCCTTGCAATGCGGGCACTGCCTCGTCTCGATCTTGGCTACGCGTGCCATGAACGCCTGTGCTGACTCCTGGGCTGCAGGATTGATTTGTGGCATATCCAAAGCCCGCCTTGCTGCACTGAGCCTGTCCGTTTTGCAGGCACTGGCCAACACTCCGTAGTGCCGAATCCGCTTGATACCCGTGGGCAGCACGTGCAGCAAGTAGCGACGAATGAACTCCTCACCGCCAAGACGCTCGGTGCGCTTGCCCCCTTTGTCATCAGCTCTGACGGTAAAGACCACTTCACCGGGCGTGATCGCCTTGATGCGCTCGTTGCCAATGGCCGTGCGGTGCGTGTAGCGAGAGAGGTACTCCAGCGTCTGCGCCGGACCACCCAACGGCGCCTTGGCATACACCACCCAGTCGTGGTGGTACAGCTCCTTGAGCCGCCTGGCCCAGGCGACTGGCTCACTTTGCGGATCGCGTTCAAGCTGCTGGCTGTGACGTGCACTGCCCAGCGCTGCCAGGAACTTGCCTCGAAACACCTTGGACAAGGCGTGCACCGGGAACAGGAAGTCGGGCTTTCTGGACGGTGTGTGCCAATGGCCTTGGCCCTGATCGTCTTGCGCCAGCACACCGCATGCCATCACCGCATGCACATGCAGGTGCAGCCGCAGGTCTTGTGTCCAGGTATGCAGCACCAGACTGAAGGCCGGCGCTGTGGACAAAGTGTGCTTTGCCAGGTGCGCCGCGCCATGCTGGCGCAGCGCATCGGCCAAGGTGGCCAAGATAGCCCCGCCGTGATGGGCTCAGAGCTTGGGCAAGCCCGCCAGTAGATCCAATGGGTCAATGTCCTTGGGTGGTGTGAACTGGGGGCTGATGAGGTGCAGGTAGCGACTGGTGGTGCTGATGTGGCCGTGACCCAAGAGGCGGCTGATGGTGTACAGGTCCACGCCACCTTCGAGCAAGTGGGTGGCAAAGCAGTGGCGACTATGCCGATGTCGGAATTGGCGCCACTCATTCGCAACCCACCTGCTGCAAGCCGGCACCGACATCCGCACTGTGCAAGAGTTGCTGGGCCATAGCGATGTTTCCACCACCATGATCTACACCCATGTGCTCAAGGTGGCTGCTGGCGGCACCAGCAGCCCTCTGGATTCGCAGTTGGCAAATGCCTAACCGCATTCGCTATAAATACCGTAGCTATACACGCAATACCGGCGGAGGCTAGAGGCCAGTTTTATCAATCCACCTTGGCGCCAGCCGCCTTGACCACGCCCTGGTACTTGGCCATTTCGCTCTTCATAAACGCGCCAAACTGCTCGGGCGTGCTGGGTACAGGCTCCGCCAGCAGTCCCGCAAACCGGCTTTGCGCCTCGGGCGAATTCAGCGCCGCGACAAAAGCCTTGTTGAGTTTGGCAATGACATCCTTGGGTGTGCCAGCAGGCGCCACCAGACCCCACCACGTATCAATCGCAAAGCCCTTAAGCGTGTCAGCCAATGGCGGAACCTCGGGCAGTGCCAGCGACCGCATAGGCGTGGTGACGGCCAAGGCTTTGAGCTTGCCGGACTTGATGCCCGGCGCGGCGGTGGCCAGGTTGTCAAAATTGAAATCCACCTGGCCACTGAGCAGTGCAAACTGGGCCGGGTTGCCGCCGTTGTACGGAATGTGCAGCGCAAAGATACCGGCCTGCGCCTTGAACATCTCGCCTGCCAAATGACCGGCGCTGCCATTGCCACCGCTGCCATAGTTCAGCTTAGCGGGGTTGGCCTTGGCATAGGCAATCAGATCGTTGACGCTGTTGATGTTCAGGCGCTTGGCGGCTTCGGCATTGACCACCAGCACATTGGGTACGCGCACCATCTGCGTGATGGGCGCGAAGTCGGTCGCTGCGTTGTAGGGCATCTTGGCGTATAGCCACGGGTTGACCGCGTGCGTAGCAGTGGCGGCAATGCCAATGGTCAGGCCATCGGGTGCCGCTTTTGCTATGGCATCTGCACCAATGTTGCCACCGGCACCGGGCTTGTTGTCGATGATGACCGTGCCCAGGCTGTCCTTGACGCGCTCGGCCAGCACCCGCGCCGTCACGTCGATGGGTCCGCCTGCCGCGTAAGGCACGATGAGCCGAATCGGCCGGCCCTGTGCCCATGCGTTGTTGGCAATGGAGAAGACCGCAGCGGCGGCCAGCGTAGTGGTGAGTAGGGTTCTGCGGTGCAAGGTCATCTCGCGATTGTGCCTCCACTATCATGGCGAACACCCTATGAACCTACAGATCAAAACTTTAAGCAAACACTATGGCGACACGCCCGTATTTGCCAACGTGTCGCTAGACGTGGCGCCCGGCGAATTTGTTGCCATCGTCGGCGAGTCTGGCGTCGGCAAATCCACATTGCTCAACTGCATGGCCGGTCTGGACACCTGGGACAGCGGGACGGTCTTGCTGGACGGTACTGATATCGGGCAGTTGGACGACGACGCGCGGGCACTGCTGCGGCGCCAAAAGGTGGGCTTTGTATTCCAGGCCTTCCACGTACTGGGGCATCTGGACGTGACGCAAAACGTGGCCCTGCCGCTCTTGCTGCTGGGCACGCCAGACGATGCCCGTGTGCAAACGATGCTGGAGGCCGTTGGTTTGCAAGGCATGGGTGCGCGCCTGCCACAGCAACTGAGCGGCGGACAGTTGCAGCGCGTGGCCATTGCCCGCGCGCTGATTCACCGCCCGACCCTGTTGCTGGCGGACGAGCCTACCGGTAACTTGGACCCTACAACGGCATCCAGGGTCATGGAGGCGCTGGTTGCGCAAACCCGAGCCCATGGTACTTCGCTGGTACTGGTGACGCACTCGGCGGCGGCCACGGCACGCGCGGACCGGGTGTTGCACCTCAAGGTGGACGGCATGACCCCGTTTGGCAACTGATCGTTGGGAAGGGCGTTAGTCCATATGGACTATTGCGAGCAAACCACCTGGCCAGCGACAATGTAGATGCATTTTTAACCAACTGTGTCTGTCACCATGCAACTCAAATCACTTGTTACCGCTCTAGTGACCGCTGTCGTGGTGTCGTCTACAGCCCACGCATCCTTCATCACATTCACCGACCGCGCAGCATGGGAAACCGCAGTTGCTGGCTCATTCTCCGAAGAGAGCTTCAGTTCGGCAACCCCCACTGGCTTCACGATTACCCCGATCGGCCACACCACCAGTATCAGTGGCGGCGTTTTCCATGACCGCACCGTCCGGGACACCAGCTTCACCAACTACGTTTTTGGCTCACAGATCACTGCATTCGGTGCGAATTGGGATCTAGGGCCGGGTGGCGCTGGTCAAGGCTTGCAGTTGTTCGCCGATGGACAGTTGGTAACACCACAAATCGCCAACACCTACACGGGTGAATTCTTCGGACTGGTATCGACTACCGCCTTTAGCCTGGTGTCTGTACACAGCGGGAGCTTTCCTGGGCTCGCCGAAACACATAACGTTGACAACGTAGTTTTTCACAACGTCTCTGCTGTGCCAGAACCCGAATCCTACGCACTAATGTTGGCCGGTTTGGGATTGATCGGTGCCGTGGCCCGCCGCCGCAAGACCAAACACGCCTGACAAGACTTCGGTCTGGTCCAAAAAAGGGAGCTGCGGCTCCCTTTTTCGCGTCCATGGGATCGCAGTTGTTTGCCAGTTCTACCGAGCGTCCTGAAGGAGCCCGTGCACGCTCAGATAACCGGGGTGGCTCCGACGTTGCGCTTGGCGTCGGTTCGCACCTGCCCACGGTGCAGACAGTTTCATGGGTTGGGCGATCAAGATTGGTAGGGATAAAATTGAAGTAATTGGTACGTTTTAACAAACCAATGCTAACTTTAGACTGGAGACCTGATCGGTCGGCCTCTACCCGTTACCCAAAGAACGCAGCCGTGGAGCTGAATGCCACCGTGGCGCAACACCGAACTGCTACCAGATAGGATTTTTCCAAATGGCATTCGTAGAACCCATCTCCCTGGCCGCGCGCGGCCTACACCTGGAACCGCTGGGTCTGCAGCACGAAGCGGGCCTGCAAACTGCTGCCGCCGACGGCGAACTGTGGAGCATCCGCATCACCTCCGTGCCAGAGCCCAAAGACGTGCGTGCCTACATCGAGACGGCGTTGTCCCAACGCGAAGCCGGCAACCGCTTTGCCTTTGCCGTGGTAGACGACGCCAGTGGCAACGTGCTCGGCTGCACCAGCTACCACGACATCGTGCCCGCCATCAAACGGGTAGAGATCGGCTGGACCTGGTATGGCAAAAGCAGCCAGCGCACGCATGTGAACACCACGTGCAAGCTGCTCATGCTGACCCATGCGTTTGAGACCTTGGGCTGCCATGTGGTCGGCTGGCGCACCGACAACTTCAACTTTGCATCCCAAGCCGCAATCGAGCGGTTGGGTGCAAAAAAAGACGGTGTGATCCGCGGCCATGCCATGCGCCGTGACGGCACGATCCGCGACACGGTTATGTACAGCATGCGCAGTGGCGAGTGGCCAGAGGCTAAAGCGCAGTTGCTATACCTGCTGAACAAGCCGCGCGCTTAATCCAAGTCCCTACGCTTGCCACTGCGTGTGGTGCGCTGCCTGCGGCGACTGAACAC
>JBBQBG010000266.1:0-5289 GCA_038317285.1 Burkholderiales bacterium
TCACGAGGGCTGGAGGCTAGTTTCCCCAACTCTCTTCCATTGCCAACACCGACAAACCGACCTAGCGCGGTTTGCGTGATGGTTTCGTGGCCAAACGCCCGGCCCCGGTATCACGCGGCGGCAAACCGGTGTGCTGGGTCAGCATCGAGCCTTTGACCGGTTTCATGGGTTTGGCTGGCGCGGCTGTCGAGTTCTTCTTACGCGCACTCTGGTACCCCCCATCGCCCAACGGCTGGAAGGTGGGGATCAAATGGTGCTTGCCATTGCCCACCAGGTCAGCCCGACCCATGGCCTTCAAGGCCTCTCGCAGCAGCGGCCAGTTGTTGGGGTCGTGGTAACGCAAAAATGCTTTGTGCAGGCGGCGGCGCTTTTCGCCACGGACGACGTCCACTTTTTCGCCACGCTCGTCACGGTGCACACCTTTGAGCGGGTTTACGCCTGTGTGGTACATGGCCGTGGCCGTGGCCATGGGGCTGGGGTAGAAGGTCTGCACCTGGTCGGCGCGAAAGCCGCTTTTCTTCAGCCAAATGGCCAGGTTCATCATGTCTTCATCGCTGGTGCCAGGGTGGGCAGCGATGAAATAGGGAATCAGAAACTGCTTCTTGCCAACCTCGGCGCTGAACTTTTCGAACAAGGTCTTGAATTTGTCGTAGCTGCCGATGCCCGGCTTCATCATCTTGGTCAGCGGGCCAGATTCAGTGTGCTCAGGTGCAATCTTCAGGTAGCCACCCACATGGTGCTGGACCAGCTCTTTGACGTATTCGGGGCTTTTGATGGCCAGGTCGTAGCGCAGGCCGGAGCCAATCAAAATTTTCTTGACGCCTTTGAGCGCACGCGCGCGGCGGTAGATCTTGATCAGCGGGTCGTGGTTGGTGGTCAGGTTCTGGCAGATGCCGGGGTAGACGCAGCTGGGCTTGCGGCAGGCGGCTTCGATCTCGGGGCTCTTGCAACCCAAGCGGTACATGTTGGCCGTGGGGCCACCCAGGTCAGAAATGGTGCCGGTGAAGCCCTTGACCTTGTCGCGGATGTCTTCCACCTCTTTGATGATGGATTCTTCCGAGCGGCTTTGGATGATGCGGCCTTCGTGCTCGGTGATCGAGCAAAAAGTGCAACCGCCAAAGCAGCCACGCATGATGTTGATGGAGAAGCGGATCATCTCCCATGCGGGGATCTTGGTCGCGTGGTCATGGCTGCCGTTCTCGTCGGCATAGCTGGGGTGCGGGCTGCGCGCGTAGGGCAGGTCAAACACAAAGTCCATCTCGGCCGTTGTCAGTGGGATGGGCGGCGGTGTTATCCACACGTCGCGCGCCGTGACGCCCTCGCCGTGGGCCTGCACCAGCGCGCGGGCGTTGCCGGGGTTGGTCTCCAGGTGCAAGACGCGGTTGGCGTGGGCGTAGAGGATGGGGTCGCTCTTGACCTGCTCGTAGCTGGGCAGGCGGATGACGGAGCGGTCGCGCGGGGGCACCTTGTAGGAACCCAGTCCGTGCAGCGCAGGATTGGGCATGAAGGTCAGCGGCTTGATCGTGCCGTTGACCGGAGCCTTTAAGCCATTCTGGGCTGTAGCCCTCGTGGAACCGGCGTCACCCGCTTCTTTTTTGATAGCACTGCCGGGGCCACCGTTTGCGGCGTCTTTCTCCGCATCTTCCTTGGCGCAGGTGCTGCCTTGGCCTGCGGCCTGCTCCGAAGTCGTCATGTAAGGGTTGATATGCGACTCGACCCGGCCCGGCGCATCCACGCTAGTGGAGTTGATCTCGATCCAGCCTTTGCCGGTTTCGTCGTCCGGGCGGCGCACAAACGCTGTGCCGCGCACATCGGTTATCTGCTCTACCGGCTCCTTGGCGGCCAGCCGGTGGGCGATCTCGACAATGGCGCGCTCGGCATTGCCGTACAGCAGCAGATCGCATTTGGCGTCCACCACGATGGATCGGCGCACTTTGTCAGACCAGTAGTCGTAGTGGGCGATGCGGCGCAGGCTGCCTTCGATGCCACCCAGAACCACGGGCGCGTCCTTGAAGGCCTCGCGGCAGCGCTGGCTGTAGACGATGGCCGCACGGTCAGGGCGCTTGCCGCCAATGTCGCCCGGCGTGTAGGCGTCGTCACTGCGGATCTTGCGGTCCGCGGTGTAGCGGTTGATCATGGAATCCATGTTGCCCGCCGTCACACCCCAAAACAAATTGGGTTTACCCAGCGCCTTAAACGCATCAGCGCTGGTCCAGTCGGGCTGGGCAATGATGCCGACCCGGAAACCCTGGGCTTCGAGCATGCGGCCAATGACGGCCATGCCAAAACTGGGGTGGTCCACATACGCGTCGCCGGTCACCAGCACGATGTCGCAACTGTCCCAGCCCAGTTTGTCCATCTCGGCCCGGCTCATGGGCAAAACGGGTGCCGTACCGAAGCGTGCCGCCCAGTACTTGCGGTAACTGGTCAGCGGCTTGGCAGCGCGCGCGAAAAAGGAGACGTCGACTGGGGCGTTCATGGTGCTTTCGGGTAACCCTCTATTTTAAGGTTTTCCGCAAGACCATGTTTAAACGTGGGCGGCTGCAAAAATTGTGGCTATTCAATAGCAACCAGTGGCAATGCATAAAACGCATATCCAACGCGGGTAAGCACCATCGATAGGCAAACGAGCTGCGCGCCATACTAAAACCACTCAATCCTCACATGGAATGCGTGCAACCTAAAGCGGTGTAGACCAAACACCTCAGGTTTTGTAGGTTCCCGTATCGGTATTTACAGCATAGTGAGTCATAGGAGAAAGCACATGAAATTGAATCGTATGCATGGTGCACTGGTGGTGGCGGGCACGGCGTTCGCACTGTATGTTTTGTCGGATGAACCGACGACACAGGATAAGGCGACGCCCACAAGCGCACGGTCCAAATTGGGTTCCCGGGGGTCTTTGGGCGCCCCGCCGCAGCTGGCTGGGCAAGCGACAGATTACATGCAGCCATGTGATACGGTCAGCCCCTTTGGCAGTACCGGCACTCCATGCATTCCCGCACCCCAGCCGTCCCCGGGAGACTCATCGCAGGCCGGTGGAGGCGCCGACACGATGAACGTACCGGATTTCGTGAATGTGCAGGTTATCAACGGGGCTGGCGGCGGGATCATAGGCAAGCTTTTGAAATCGGCTGGCAGGGCAATTACGGGCACACCACAGAACAACGATTCGACGCTCATTGAGGTTACTGCTGCGGAAGACGGCAGTGCCGCCACCTCCATCCAAGAAGCGCTCGACAGCGGAAAATACCTCATTGTCGAAGGGCCCGATTCCATCGAAGGGAGCACCAGGTTAGGTCAAATAATGCTGGAGAGGAAGCTGCTTAGTATTCAAGGCGTCACGGCATATGGCGTGATCAAAGGAGCCGAAGGCGCGGTTTACGTCACGCCCCTGCTGTCCGTTGCTGACAAAAACGGTGTACGCCGTGTCGATCAAATCCATGGCGTTCTGGGTATCAATAAAACATGAGGTTGCCTATTCTGCAAACAGGCTCTGAGCCTGCAAGCGCTGGTTTGCTACTTTACCGTTCCCATGTTGCAGGAGGACCACTCACTTAAAAACTCCACTTCAGGTTTGCATTGAGTGTTATAGGGTGTTTTTTTTGTACACACCCCATCTTTTTAGGAGATTCATATGAAATTTGCGAAAATTACCCTCGTTGCGGCTCTTCTGGCCGGGGCTACCCTCGCCAACGCCTCTGAGCCCGTCCCCTATTGGGAACGCCATGACTACGGTCAATACAGCGCCTATAGTGGCTCACGCGTGGGCGGTTGGAGCCTCTCCGGCACGACCACGAACCAATTTGTTTATTATGGTGAAACCCAGGCGTGCTCACCTCAAGCGTTAAAGTGTACCCAAAGCAAAACGCAAACTATAGCGTTTACCTGGTCGCTTGCAACCGGTGTAACCTACCAGCAGACCATCGTCCCGCTTGTCAACCAGCTGTCCATTACCGAGACATTCACGGTGGGTAAAACGTTTACAGACACAGATACGTTCTCGTCCGACTTTGCGCCCGGCTACACAAGCCAATACTCACGGTACGTACCACGGAAAACCGGAAATGCTACTGTATACGGGGTTCGTGTGGCGACCGGCGCAACCCGGGAGGACTGCACCCACCAAGGCCTGCTCCATTGCTACAAGCATGAAAAGTCATGGCAATACTACAACGATCCTAGCCGCACAGCCTCAGTGATGTACGGTAAGAAGAACACTTCCGATCCCATCCATTACTTTATCGTCAGAAAAACATGAACGATACGCGCTTCAACGGCACGCGGCGAAGTGGCAGAAAATCAACTCTACCGGTTGAGTTCGGTTTGTCGCAATAGCGTTGGTTGGTCGAGAAAGGCTGCCGTCTTCATCGAAGTTCAACGCGCCAGTCTGAAAAACTTATTAGCGGCGGACGTGCGTGTGCCACCGGGGCAGCGCAACTGCCCCTAATTCACTGTCTGTATGGCCTCCATCCCGGCGATCAGCTTCAGAACGCTCCAAAACGATTTGAAGCCAAGCATTGAATCAGTGATTCGATTCACCGCCAGATGGTCCTGCTCCACAATGTTGTTCAAATATTTGTATTGGCGCAGTTCAATTTTCAAAAAGGTGTCGTCGTTGAAATTTCGGTTGGCCGCCGTACCGGCGACGCTCTTGTCAAGAGTGACCTTCTCAGGCAAGTCTTCCAGGTTGGTGCGCCACATGCCCGTTGAGCAATTTCCGTAGCTCGCCTATTATCGCGATTGGGGTTGTCACGGTCGTGCCGATATTGTCCGGCAGGGCTTATTGCGATGAAACCCGACTGCCAGCTCCGCAGGAAGCGTCTTCACCTCAAAAGCAAAGTGCCCTAGCTAGCTGCGTACCCATGAATCCTAAACACACCCAAACTGATCACTGCGAAAGCCTAGGGAGCATCACCGTTAGGCAAATACGGGCCTTCCTTGCAGCGGCCGAGTTCGAAAATTTCTCGTTGGCAGCGCAGAAGGTCTTCTTGAGCCAATCTGCGCATTCCCGTTGCATCCATGAGTTGGAGTCGGCACTGGGTGAAAAGCTATTTAGTCGAACCAATCGTGGCGTGGACTTATCAGAGTTCGGTCTGTCTTTTCTAGTCCACGCCCGCGCGCTGGACACTTGCTACAAAAACGCGCAATTGGGCTTGGCGCTGTGGCGCAGTGCGCGACATGGCATGCTGTCATTGGCAGGCTGCAGCGCGGTCATGCAAACCGCGCTGCCTATGCTAGTGGCCCGGTTGCATGTCGAATTTGAACAACCATCACTGGTGTTTGAAG
>JBBQBG010000267.1:0-5286 GCA_038317285.1 Burkholderiales bacterium
TGGGCCCGGTGTTGGGCTCCTACCACCCGGTGGTGACCGACAACGTGGCGCGGCTGAAGCGCATTTCGGGTATGGACGAGGTGTCCTTCCACATGTCGGGCACCGAAGCCGTGATGCAGGCCGTGCGCCTGGCCCGCTACCACAGCGGGCGCAACAAGATCGTGCGCTTTTGCGGCTCGTACCACGGCTGGTGGGGGGATGTGCAACCCGGCATTGGCAACCCTGCGACCGAACGCGACACCTTCACACTGAAGGAAATGGGTGCCGCCACGCTGCCGGTGCTGCGCAAGCGCAAGGACATTGCCTGCATCCTGGTCAACCCGCTGCAGGCCCTGCACCCCAATGCGGCAGCGCCAGGCGACTCGTCGTTGGTGGACAGCTCGCGCAAGGCCAACTACTCGCGCGCAGACTACACGCAGTGGCTGCAGGAATTGCGCGCCATTTGCGACGAGAAATCCATCGCCTTGATCTTTGATGAAGTGTTTGTCGGCTTTCGCTTGGCGCCCGGCGGCGCGCAAGAATATTTTGGCGTGCAGGCCGACATGGTTACCTACGGCAAAACACTGGGCGGCGGCCTGCCCATTGGCGTGGTGTGCGGCAAACGCGCCTGGATGCAACGCTTCAACAACACCGCACCGGCCGACATTTGCTTTGCCCGCGGCACCTTCAATTCGCACCCCTATGTGATGGGCGCGATGAACGCCTTCCTGCAGCGCCTGGAGACTCCAGCCATAGAAGCCCTGTATGCGAATCTGGACGAAACTTGGGACCGGCGCGCCCAAGCGCTGAACCTGCGCCTGCAACAGGCACAGGTTCCCGTGCAGGTGGCCAATCTGTCGTCGATATGGACGGTTTTGTACACGCAGCCCGCCTGCTACAACTGGTTGTTTCAGCACTATTTGCGCCTGGAAGGCTTGGCATTGAGTTGGGTGGGCACGGGCAGAATCATTTTCAGTTTGAACTACACCGATGCAGACTTCGACGCCGTTGCAGATCGCTTCGTGCGGGCTGCGCAAAAGATGCAGCAGGATGGCTGGTGGTCGGGCCATGCCGAGTTGACTAACAAGTCCATCAGGCGGCGCATCCTGCGCGAGATGCTGGGTGTGAAGTTCTAGATATTCCGTTCACCAATCCGTTCGCCCTGAGCTTGTCGAAGGGACGAAGCCCACCCCTTCGACAAGCTCAGGGCGAACGGAGTTTTGGGCTTATCAGGCGTGGTGCACGCCCTTGCGTGGCTCGATCAGCTCACCCCGCAACAACGCTAGCGGCGCCTTGTGGTACAGGTAAATGTCGTGGAAGGGGTCGGTCAAAATCTTGGTCATCCAGACCAGTCCTGACATCACGTCCTTCAAAAAGAACAGGTGTATGGTGCGGAACAGCAGTCCACCCACACCGATCCACAGCCAGATCAAGCCGGTGTTATGGATGAAGCCGTCCAAGCCGGTGCGGGGCTCAAAGAGGCCCATCATGCTGGGGTCAATGGTCAGCACCAGCGGCGAAGCGGCCCAGATCGACAGCAGCACAATCTTGCGGCGCAGGTTGTAACCGACCTTGATCTCTTCCTTGTGCTCTTGCGTGGCTTGGTTAACCTCGTCATAGCCCAGTGGCTCAAAAAAGAAATGCCCTGATTGGCGCGCCGTCATCGACACCAGCCAGGCGATAAGCGCAGCCATGGCCGGGTTTTTGAAAAGCATGGCATAGGCCACCACAAAGCTGATCGCGCTGACCAAGTGCAGCGACTGGTTGATGCGGCTGTGGTGGTAGTAGCGGTGGTCATCCCAGCGCTGGATGGCAAGTTGCTTGAAAAATTCAGTCATCGATTAATCACTCCTCTGAGCCAATTTAGTGCCGCTATGTGGCGGTGTTGTGACAATAAGTGTGACGCTTTGGTGAAATGCTGCCCCCACGCTCCGCCGCTGCGCGGGTCGCTGCCCCCCAAGGGAGCTGTTTCACCTTGGGGCGGCCCTGCGGTGAAACTGTTCCCCTCGCGCTCCACCGTTTTAACGGCCGATGGCCAAATATTCGAATCCCATGCTGCGCACCAGTTGCGGGTCATAGAGATTGCGACCATCAAATATCACCGGCTGCTTCAACGTAGCCTTGATGGCGTCGAAATCGGGGCTGCGAAATTCCTTCCATTCGGTCACGATGATCAACGCATCGGCGTTGGTCAAGCTCTCGGTCTGCGAGTCGGCAAAGCGCAGGTGCGGCTCGTTGCCGTAGATGCGCCGCGTGGCGTCCATCGCAACCGGGTCGTATGCGGTGACTGTCGCACCCGCTGCCAGCAAGTCGTTGATGACCGACAGGCTGCTGGCCTCGCGCATGTCATCGGTATTCGCTTTGAAGGCCAAGCCCCAGAGCGCAAAGTGCCGCCCTTGCAGATCCCGCCCAAAGCGCGCCACGACCTTCTTGCCCAGCACATGCTTCTGTGCCTGGTTGGCAGACTCCACGGCGTTGAGCACCTTCAGCTCGATGTCTGCCGCGTGGGCTGCGGAGTGGATCAACGCTTTCACATCTTTGGGAAAGCACGAGCCCCCATAACCTGCGCCAGCATACAAAAAATCGTAACCAATGCGCGGGTCGCTGCCAATGCCTTTGCGCACGCTCTCGATGTCGGCGCCAATTTTCTCCGCCAGGTTGGCCAACTCGTTCATGAAGCTGATGCGGGTGGCCAGCATGGCATTGGCCGCGTATTTGGTGAGCTCGGCACTGCGTATATCCATCAGCACCATCCGCTCGTGGTGGCGTTGAAACGGCGCGTACAAGGCCCGCATGTTCAAGGCTGCCTGTTCGTCCTCGTAGCCCAGCACAATACGGCCCGGGCGCATGAAGTCGTCGATGGCCGCGCCCTCCTTCAAGAACTCCGGGTTCGACACCACGCTAAAGGGCGTTTCCACGCCACGCGCCTTCAGCTCCTGCTGGATGGCGGCCTTCACCGCATCGGCGGTGCCCACCGGCACCGTGCTCTTGTCGACGACCACCTTGTAGTCGTTCATGTAGCGACCAATATTGCGTGCCGCCTCCATCACATAGTGCACATCGGCACTGCCGTCTTCTCCCTGCGGTGTGCCCACGGCAATGAACAGCACGGTGCCAAAGTGCGTGGCTGCTTGCACATCGCTGGTGAAGTGCAAGCGCCCCGCGGTGGCATTGCGGCGCACCATGTCTTGCAGGCCAGGTTCATAGATCGGCATCTCGCCGGCTTGCAGGCGGCTCACCTTGTCGGCGTCGGTGTCAAAACACATCACGTCGTTGCCCACTTCGGACAAACAGGTTCCGGTGACCAGGCCGACATAGCCGGTTCCAATGACTGAGATTTTCATATGCGTGGATTCCTTGGAAAAACCTTCTCAGTCTGTCCACGCATTGCGAAAGTTTTGTGACGCCCCGCCACTGGCCAGCGCGCCACGGTTCTGTCACGGAAATGACTTCAAATCTTCACACTCCAAGCCGCCATCCTTTCGTAGTGACTGCATCGTATTTATTTGGCAATTTTTTTATTGATGTAAACGGTATATATTGTTTATACCGTTGACACCAAAGCTCTTTCGGGCGCAATATCGCTGCCTGATGTCGATCGAGCTATTCCTGTGGTGGTCCCTGCTGTGTGGTGTGAGCCTCGTCAATGTGCTGGGCCTGTCTTTGTCGGGCCCGGCGTTGAAGCGGCGCCACCAGTCCCTCCCGCCGGATGTCTACGCAACACGGCGCTTGCAGTTCATTCTGTCGGCCGGCTACGTGCTGGGCTGCGCCTACCGCTCGGCGCTGCCGGTGTATGACGTGCAACGCCTGTGCCTGTTTGACTCGTGGATGTCTAGCGTCATCGTGGGCCGAAGCGTCGCCACCTTGGCCGAGCTGTGCTTTGTCACCCAGTGGGCGTTGCTATTGCACGAGACCGCGCGCGCGGCGGATAGCAAAATCGGCAAGACCATCTCCTGGATGATCGTGCCCATGATCGTGGTGGCCGAGACCTTCTCTTGGTACTCGGTGCTAACCACATCCAACATCGGGCATGTGGTCGAAGAGTCGCTTTGGGGTGCCAGTGCCGCCCTGTTGGTGCTCGGCCTGGTTACCATCTGGCCCCGTTGCAGCCGGGCGATGCGCCCCTACCTGTTGGCGTGGGGCGTGACCGCGCTGGCCTATGTGATCTTCATGTTCATGGTCGATGTGCCCATGTACTGGGCGCGCTGGGTGGCCGACGAAGCCAGCGGGCGACCCTATTTCAGCGTGTGGCAAGGTATTGCCGATGCATCCGGGCGCTGGGTGGTGTCCCACCGCTGGCAAGACTGGCAGAGCGAGATCGCTTGGATGTCGCTCTACTTCAGCGTGGCGGTGTGGTTCAGCATTGGGCTGATCCACGCACCCTTTTTAGACCGTCTGGCCGTGCCCAGGGCCCGTCAAATATCCTGAACTTGCGCTGTTGACCGGTCGGCGGGGTACGCCATGGATGTAACAATACAGCCCATGACCCCAGCGCAATACGTTCAAGAGAAGGCCGCAGCATCCGGCAGCAGCTTCTACTACGCCTTTCTGTTTTTACCGGCCCCCAAACGCGCCGCCATCACCGCCTTTTATGCCTTTTGCCGCGAGGTAGACGATGTGGTGGACGACATGGTGGACCCCAGCATCGCCCAGACCAAGCTGGCCTGGTGGCAAACCGAGGTGGCCAAAGCGTTCGCCGGTCAACCCAGTCACCCCGTGATGCAAGCGTTGATGCCCCTTGCTGCTGCGTTCAAGATTGAGCAGCGCCACTTGCAAGCAGTCATTGAAGGCTGCCAGATGGACCTCACGCAAACCCGTTACCTCGATTACGTGGGCTTGCAGCGCTACTGCCACCTGGTGGCGGGCGAGGTGGGCGAAGTGGCAGCCGGTATCTTTGGCCAGACGCAGGCGCAAACCACGCAATACGCGCACAAGCTGGGGCAAGCGCTACAACTCACCAACATCATCCGCGACGTGGGCGAAGACGCATTGCGGGGGCGCATCTACCTGCCGGTCAATGAGCTCAAGCAGTTTGATGTGAAGGCGCATGAGATTCTTAAGCGCACCTATTCCGACAACTTCACCGCGCTGATGCGCTTCCAGGCCCAGCGTGCACATGGCCTGTATGACGAAGCGCTGGCCCTGTTGCCCGCAGAAGATTTCCGCGCGCAAAAGCCAGGCCTGATGATGGCCAGCATCTACCGCGCCCTGTTGCGCGAGATTGAGGCCGACAACTTCCAGGTGCTGCACCAACGCATCCGCCTCACGCCGCTGCGCAAAATGTGGCTGGCGTGGAAGGTGCAGGCG
>JBBQBG010000268.1:0-5285 GCA_038317285.1 Burkholderiales bacterium
ATCGGTTCATCGCTTGGGGGGTTTTATGCCACGTGGCTGGCGGAGCGCTGGGCTTGCAAGGCCGTATTACTGAACCCCGCTGTGCACCCAGCACGCGATCTTGCAGCGCACTTGGGCGACCAGACTGTGTGGCACGACCCGGAGCAACATTTTGTGTTTGAAGCGGCCTATGTAGGCGAACTCATTGCGCAAGAAATTGCGCACATCACCCGCCCTGGGCGTTACTTTGCAGTGATTGCCAAGGGCGATGAAGTGCTGGACTGGCGGGAGATGACAGGGCACTACGCGGGCGCCACCATCAAACTGCTACCGGGCGGTGACCACGCCCTGAGCGACTACGACCAGCACCTGGATGCGGTGCTGGATTTTTTGGCTTAGCGTTGGCCGCGTGCAGCTTCGAAGCGTGGATCTTGGTTGAACTCACGGGTGGCACGTTCGCGCTTTTCGCGCTGTTCACGCCTGTCTTCACGCTCATAGCGGTCGTAGCGGTCATGCCTTTCATACCGGTCGCGGCGCTGCTCTATGCGGCGCGCTTCTTCGAGGTCGTAGTAACTGGAGCCACGCAAGTATTGACTATGCTGCTCCCACCACGGGTTGTTCTGCTCTACCCGCACAAAATACACCGGTTGACCACAGGCGCGGTAGCGGCCGCAGTAACGACCCCATTCGCGGTATTCTTCCGGCGCCACGTGCAAGTACATGGGTGCTGCGCCGTACACCGGTGTACCAACGATGACCGGCTGTACATTCATGACCGGTGGGGGCGTATTGTTGCCAATTGAAATCTGGCCATATACGCCAGGGGAAAATGCGCCGCCAACGGTGACATTGGCATAGGCTTGTGCCTGCGCAGCGCCTGCCATGGTCACAGTGAGGAGTGCAGCAGCGAGAATGGACTTGGTATTCAACATGGATGATCTGACTCGGCAACGTGCGATGGTCGTATAGGCTCCGACCGTCTTGAGCGAACCCTCGCTTTCGCCTGGGCATACACGCACAACGTGAAACGACCGATCGTGTTGACCGTGTTTACCTTTGTTTACACGACAACGTTGTGCGTTACGCGTTCAAAAATAGCAAAAGATATTGTGAGAACACCATGAGTGGTACCCGGGCGTGGAACACGGTTTTGTGTTCCCGCAACGGGCTCCCATCTACAACCAAGCCGCTGCGGAGCGGCACTGGGAACGCTTGTTTGCCCTGTTTGCCCGTAACCTGGGTAGCGCAAGGACACTAGCCACAGTTACTGCTTGTTGACGGTACCCGGGTTTCCTGGTTTTAACGACCTCGCCAGGCCAATGGCAGGGTTCTCTGCGTCAACAGTCGACGCGTGCGGGACCCAATCATCAATGCGGTAGATTGAGATGTATATTTATATTTGGACCTCCGCCCTGTGGTGTGTTGAAGGTGGGCGTTTTGGTGGTGCCAACATACCCAGCATCGCCTTCAAATGCGACCAAATATACCGTTCCTTCGTTGGGTTTATAGAAAAAACCGAACTCCCCCCACTTGTCGGTTTTTGTTTTGCCCACGACGACACCACTGGCTTGTAGGGTTACGTCGCGACTACCGAGCCAGTCGCCATTGCTGGCGCCGTTCAGCGTACCCTTGATACGGATAAAGTCATTCTCCCAGGTGGGCGTTATGTCCAATTTCGTGATCGATTTCATCACTTTGAGTTTGGCACTTGCGTTCGCAGCGGGGGTCTTTCCGTCGCCGTGCCAGAACACGCTGATCGTGTGATCGCCCACCGCCAAGCCATCGATGGGCAGGTAAGGCACTTCGGCTTTTCCGCTTGCATCGGTCACACCTTGACCTACGGTGGCACTGTCGATCTTGAATTGCAAGGAAGCGCCGTTTACGGGGGCAGCGCCGCGCTGCATGATCGCTTTTAGTGAGGCCTTTTGGCCTGACACGGTTAGGGCGTCACTTACAACGATCGACGGCGCCATTTGCAGGTTGGGCGTATTCGATACCTGCGACGATGCCACTGCTGACGGAACGATGCCAAGGACGGGGGGGCCGACGCGCGATTGGGCGTGCGCGGCGCCCATTGCTGCCAGGGATGCGAGCAGCCCCACTGCAACATTCTTTAGCGCTGACTTTTTCATGATGGTTTCTCTTTTCTGTAAATTGAAAGAAGATTGCTATTCCGTTTTCTGGTGATTGCACTTGGCGATATTGAGTCGGCTGCTGTGCGGGAAAGGTTCAGCTGTTTACAGGGTACTGGCGGCCTCCGTTACGGATCGGGCTTCGATCGCGCCCAGCAACATGACGCTAGACAGCAAGCCATAGGCGGCGGTCCACGCATCACGCACGGCGGGTGTGAATTTTTCGCCCAGGCCTTCGCCCAATGTCCAGAGGAGTGCGCTGCCCACGGTGGCGTAGTGCGCGTCCTGCACGCCGTAATTGACATGGCGCGCACCCAATTGACGCACCACAGGCACCAGGGCTTCCAGGTTGGTTAGCCCGTTGACGGCAGCACCTAGCATGGCCATCAGCATGCGGCTTTGGTGGACCATGTCGCCCTTGAACAAAGGACGCAACGATGGGTCCAGTGTGAAAAGGTGTTTGTAAAAAATCTCGGCTGTTGCCAAGGCGTTGGGGCGCACCTCGTCAAATGTTGCTTGCACGAGGTTGATTTCTGAGGAGTTCATTGACACGCTGTTCCTTGAATAGTTGTGGTTGACCATTCCTACTACTCAAGATGAATGCCAGCTTCTATTCCCATATAAATCAATGACTTAGGAGAGTCGAGGACAGATAGGCTGTCGGGATCTGCAGACAGCCATTGGCCAAATTGCCCTGAAACGCCCTGAGACGCTGAGGAATGGAAGTGTCAGCAAAACCCGACAATTACCGGCAGGTTTATGCCCAAATCGGCCGGTTGGTTCGGCCTCAACGAGCGGCAGGCGCATCTGTAGTACACCGCACGGACAGACAGCAACGGGGCACCTATCGTCCACGCCATACCAACAATTTGGAGTCATGCATGGCAATCGCCGAGACAAGATCCGTAGAAGAGTCTGCCTACCCATTCCAAGCTGCTGCGGTTGAAGGTAGCCGGCCGAGTGAACTGGGCAACGCCTCAGCTGTTTCCTGGGGGGCCATTTTGGCTGGTGCCACCGTCGCAGCGGCGGCGTCCCTGGTGTTGCTGTCGTTGGGTACGGGTCTCGGGCTATCAGCCATTTCGCCGTGGGCGCAAAAGGGCGTCCACGCCTCGACCTTTGGTGTATCGAGCATCGTGTGGGTGATCGTTACCCAACTGTGCGCCAGCGCACTGGGCGGCTACCTGGCAGGGCGGCTACGCACCCGTTGGGCATCAGTGCATGCTGACGAGGTCTACTTCCGGGACACGGCCCATGGCCTCCTGTCTTGGGCCACGGCTTCACTGGTGACTGCCGCTATTTTGCTGGCCGCTGCTTCCAGCGCTGTAGGAGCTGCCGCACAAGCGTCCGCCGCGCTTGCTTCTGGCGCAGCCGCCGCGGGTACTACCGCCGCAGTCACGCCGGGTAGGGGCGAAGCTGGATCTGATGGTGCTGGTTCTATGGGCTATCTGGTTGATGCGTTGTTCCGCAAGGATTTAGCGGCTTCAGGCGCTACACCAGCAACCGCGGGTTCGGAGAGTGCCGCCAACGATAGCTCGCGCCCGCCCTTGGCGGAAGTGACGCGTATTTTTGTCCAAGCATCGGGTGCTGAGGCTGCCACGCTGCCTCAAACGGACGTGCGCTACCTTGGTCAAGTCGTGTCACAACGCACCGGGCTGCAGCAAGCGGACGCCGAGCGCCGCGTGACCGACACCTATGCCGCGCTTCAGACCGGTATCAGCAATGCAAAGACGGTCGCGGCAACGATTGCCGACAAGGCACGCAAGGCCGCAATACAAGCGTCTCTGTGGCTGTTCATCGCGTTGCTGTCGGGTGCCTTCATCGCCAGCTACACCGCGATGTTAGGCGGCCGTGAGCGGGACGCCTGAATGGGCGAGCTCGCCATTTTTTATTGTTAACACCCAAGTTCAATTTCCGTTGTCTTTAACTCCTGAGGAGACTTTCATGCGTTCCATCCTACTTTTCATGCTGGGCATTCCGATCCCGATCATTATCTTGATTGCGCTATTCGTACGCTGAAGTACCGCAGACACCACAGTGCTCCAATCCTGACGGTGAACCGCCAGCCAAGGCGATTGACCATCGTCTTTGCAACCTAAGAATTGATGGAAATTTTTCTAAAATCAGAGCAACGAATCTATATTTCACAAAGGCAATAAGGTTTTTCAAAAAATATCTTGCCCTGTCAATGCTTCACTCTTAGCAACGCTGCTTGGCCTTCGTGCCCTATGACGGTGTCGGTATCAAGCCCACACGGTCTGCCGCCTGCGTCCACTACTTGACCTTGTCAAGGTTTGGTCCAGCACCAGCATGGCCTCGGAGTTGCCAGCGTTGTCTTTGTAGTTGTGAATTTTCCAAGGTATGATTTATTAGCAGCACTCGAATCGGGGCTGCTTTTTTTTGGGAGTCAATATGTCAAAAATAATCACGATTCTGTCACTGCTGTTCGCCTTCGTTTCCCCGGTTCATGCTATTTCTCCCGAAAGTGGGTGGTGGTGGAATCCCAGTGCCAGCGGTTCAGGTTACAACATCGAAATTCAAGACAATGTACTTGCCGTTTCGGCTTACGTGTTTGATACGTCGGGTGCGCCTACCTACTTCATTTCGGCCGGTGCAATGAGTAACGACAGCACGTATGCCGGTTCACTTGATTCGTTTTCTGGCGGGCAATGCATAGGCTGTGCATACAAAGCTCCCAGAAGCGTAACGGTCGGTACGATTTCGATCAAATTCTCTACAGCCCAAAGTGGGACGTTAACCATTAATGGTGGGGTGCCCATACCAATTCAAAGGCTTGCGTATGGAATGAGCACAACCTCGCCGTACCCAATCCTGGGAGAGTGGGCTACGACTGAAGGCAGCAGAGCGTATCCAATCTATTTTGGCGAACGCATTCAATTTCCTTCCACATTCACGTCTAGTTCCGATGGCAGAGTAATTGCAGCGGGAGCCAGATCCGGGACCTCGGGTGGTTCTAACACGGCAGTCGCATACCAGGGTTCGGATGGGGTGTGGAATCTGTTGCTTGATAGTTCCACTAGCTACTACAAGTACTACCGGTTCACTTTTTCTGGCCTCAATTCGATTGAAGGTACGTGCTGGACCTACCTTAAGACATCATCACCTTCTGAATTCGGCCTGCCGTTTATTGCGTTCAGGAGTCAGAGCGCGTCGCTC
>JBBQBG010000269.1:0-5278 GCA_038317285.1 Burkholderiales bacterium
GGCAATGGCTTCTTTGAGCCATTGGTCAAATTGCTGCAAGGGGTCAGCGTGGGAAGCTGATTCGTCTAGCTCAGCGCGTTCGTAGCTTTTGCGCAGGTCTGCAATGTGGGTCATGGGCCCAGTATAGAAGCGCCGCAATGCGCCTCTAGGGTGCCCGGGCTTTTACGCCACCGCTGCCATCAAGCCCGATGCTTTGGGCGTGGACAGTGCTTTGGTGTCAATGGCCGCGCCAAACTGGATGTCGCCCATCAACTGACCGCCTTCCTGGATCACGACCTTGCCGTAGCGGATCTTGCCGGTCACGCGGCCCGTGGCATAGATCACCAGCTTTTGGCGCACCGTCAAATCGCCGTTGAATTCACCATGGATTTCGGCGAAGTCAATGTCGGCCGAACCTTTGAAGGCGCCAATCTCGGTGATGTGCATCACGCGTGAGTCCATGGTCGCTTCCACCGTGCCCTCAACCACCAGCGTGTCGCAATCGGTGATCTCCACGCCCTTGAGCTTGATGTTGGGCCCCACGGTCAATTTGCTGCCGCCTTCTTTGGTGGGGGCGCCCGACGTCTGTACCGGTGCCGCCACAGGCGCTACAACCGCCGCTGCTGGTGCGACCGAAGGTGTTTGAGCCTGCGCTGAATTGCCGCCCATTCCCCCCATGTTGGTACCTTGGCTGGCGCTGGACAAACCGCCGGGGCGGGTGTTGTTGCTGTTGATGTTATTTGCGGGAGTTTCAGGGCGTTTGCCAAAGAAAGGAGGTTGCAGGGACATCGGGTTCTTTCAAAAAATTGAAGAATGCATACTAGTCCCATCCCTCAGTGGAAACCCTCGGTTAATTGCAACATCTTTGGCCTAAATGCCACTAAATGTTGCAAGTGTTTTTCATAGGTTTGCAGCCAAAACCCTAAAACCTGCACTTCGTCGGAAATTTCTATGGTTTTTACCGCCGCGCAGTTAGAGTGCCGACTGCCACTCACAAGGAGGAAAACTCATGCAAGCACAAGACATGCAGTACACACCAACACCGTCCCAAACCACGCTGTACCCGACCGTTCCCGAGGCCCGCATCGAAGCCTTGGACGTGGTGCGCGGCTTTGCGCTATTGGGCATTTTTCTGATGAATATCGAATTCTTCAACCGCTCGATGAGCGGGATTGGTGAGGGCATGCCAGTGGGTCTGACGGGCATGGATTGGTTCGCGAGCTGGTTTATTTCCTACTTTGTGCAGGGTAAGTTTTGGACCATTTTTTCGCTGCTGTTCGGCATGGGCTTTGCTGTGATGCTGACGCGGTCCGAACGGGCGGGGCGTGCATTTTTGGGGCCGTATTTGCGCCGCATTTTGGCCCTGGCCGTGTTTGGTGCCGCTCACTACATTTTTCTGTGGGCCGGTGACATTTTGTTCAGCTACGCCGTGGCCGCTGGTGCCCTTTTGATACTGCTATACGGCCGATGGAAGCAGCTGGTGTTGGCTATTGCTGTGTTGGTGGGCATTGGCATCGCGACGGGGGTTGAGCCGTTATTCGGAATTGCGGGCTCGTTGGCCTTTGTAGGCTTGGTGTCCTTGTATATGCGGGATGAGAAACGTATTTTGGTGCGGGGCCAACCGGTGCCACGCATGTCGGTGATTCTCTTTGTGTTGGGCATAGTAGCGGCCGTTGCTGCCACCGTGTTGTGGTGCCTGCCCAATGGCCCCAAGGATCCACGGGTTCCTGCGAGTTTGGCCGCCGTCGTCTTGTTGACCCTGTCAGTGCTATCAGCCAAATTCAAAGACCCGCTGAATCTGCGCCCAATGCGTCTAGGCGCCACCATTTTTTTCACGCAGGCGATCATCATGACCTTCTTCGGTGCTGTGCAATACCTGACACCGCCCGAAGCAGATACTCCAACGCCGCCCGCCAATACTGCAGTGGTGGAGCCTGCGGCCGAAGCCAAAGTTGCATCAAACGCGGCCGACAAAAGGGGTCAAATAAAACCTGAAGAGAAGCCCGAGCCAACGGCCGCCGAAAAGAAGGCGGAGAAGGCCAAACGCCTGGCCAAGCGGCTGGAAGAAAGGCGCAACGAAGTGCGGATATTTTCCAGCGGCCACTATGGTGAGGCCGTGGAAATGCGGGCGCGTCGCTTTCCCGAGAAGTTAGCGGGCGATGCCGGATTTGCCACCGTGCTGGTGGCCATGTTTTTGCTAGGTAGCTGGTTCGTGCGTTCCGGCATTATGGAAAATACCGGCGCCCACTTGCCGCTGTTTCGCAAGCTCGCCTTCTACAGCCTGCCCCTTGGTATTGGCTTGGGCTTGCTGGGTAGCACGATGGCGACGTCGCATATTCCTGGTGCCGAGCACGATGCGTTTCAAATGGCGCGTGGCCTGACAGTGCTGGGCAACCTGCCCGCTTGCCTGGGCTATGTCGGCATGGTGGTGTTGATGTTGCACAGCCGCTCGGTGTTTTCCAACATACGGGTGCTGGCCCCGGTGGGTCGCATGGCTTTGAGCAACTACCTGCTGCAGTCGTTTATCTGCTCACTGGTCTTCTTTGGCTATGGCCTGGGCTATTGGGGTATGCCCCGCGCGCAACAGGTGTTGTTTGTGGTCGTGGTGTTTGCTGCGCAAATTGTGTTGAGCCACTGGTGGTTGTCCCGCTACCGTTTTGGGCCTATGGAATGGGTGTGGCGTGCCTTCACCTACCGCACAATGCCCGCCATGCGGCGGGCGCCCACACTGCCCCCCACGGCCATTGCAGCCTGATCTATTTGCCCGGTTGCAGGTCGATGCGGTGCACGGCGTTGGCCTCAACCTGTTTGCGGGAGTAGAGCAGCGGGAAGTAGTCGCCCTTCATCCACATGTTGGCCAGATCCTTGTAGTGCGGGCTGTCGGGGTCGCCCGATTGGCCCGGCATGTTGATGGCGCGCGAGTTGTCCCAGTTGCCCACGTCGATGACCACACGGAAACTCGGGCCCGCCACTTGGCGGAAATCCCTGGGGTCATAACTGGACTGATTGGGTGTGAAGGCGCCGCCTTGCCGGGGCAACGGACCCATATTCAGTCTGGCCGCCATGGTGGTATCGACCGCCGCAGCGAATGGATGCCTGATAACGGTGTGCTGCAACTTTCCCCACAGCCATTGAGTGGAGTCGGTGCCCAGTAGACGTTGCGTATCCGTCCACGCCATATTCAGGCTGGTCAACAGAATCCAATCGCGCTTGGCGATGGCGTCGGAGCCCAACACAGGCTCAGGTTTTTCGAGCGCGTTCAGCAGCACCGTGGTGTCTGGCATGCCCATGGTGGCAGCCGACTTTTTGGGCAGCGCCACTTCCTTGAACACATAGCCCAGGTAACGTGACCACCAGACTTCAAACAGAGCGGCGGCCGCCGAGTTGGCATTCTCCACACCGTCCCAGCTCCGCAGCAGTTGCAAGGCAGGCTGGATCTTTGCATCGGTTGAGCGTAGCGTGCGCAGCAGGGCGACGACGCGACGTGCAGGTGTCGACAGCACATCGTTTTGCAAACGCATGGAGTCGTCGATGGACAGCTTGCCGGGCTTGGCCAGCACTTCGCGCAGGCGCTGGTACCGGTCTGGGCTAGCCCATTCAAAACCCGGCTTGCGGGTGCGGTAGGGGTAGTCTGGCGGCAGGTTCATCTCGTTCGCGCTGGCGAACCAGCCCTGCGCCGGGTTGTAGACCCACGGTAGTTGTTCGCCGGCCAAAAAGCCGGCCCATTCATAGCGCCCGTCGCCCGGCACGGGCATCAGCCCATCCCAGTTGGGGCGCATCGGGTTTAGCCCGCCTGCCACCCAGCCGATGTTGCCCTTGGCATCCGCATACACCTGGTTTTCGCTGGGTGCGCCCCAGCGCGACATCGCTTGGCGAAATTCCTGAAAATTCGTCGCAAACATATAGTCAATGCTGCCAAAGTAGGGCGCCATGCCGGGCTCGAACCACGCAGAGCGCACGGCATACGCGCGGTCTTTGGCGGCCTCTGTGTAGATGACCGGGCCATGCCGCGTGAAGCGCAATTCGGCATCTACGGGCTTGGCAGCTTTGACGGCGATGGACTCGCGCAAGACGGTGAATTTCTCCCACTTGCCTTGGTAGCGGTACTCCATGGGGTTTGCCGGGTTCAGCGCATAGGTGTAGAGGTCTTCTTGGTCGATGCTGAAAATGGTCAGGCCAAAGGCGATGCGCCCGTTGTGGCCAATGGATATGCCGGGCAACGCGGGCTCACCGGCACCCACCACGTCGAGATGGGGCGCGCTGAGGTGGGCGATGTAGCGCAGCGAAGGAATAGAGTAGGCGCGGTGCGGGTCACTGGCCAGCATGGCACGCCCGGTCGTAGTTTTGGACGGGGCCAGCACCCAGGCGTTGCTGCCTTCTGCGGGGGTTGTTGGTGTGGCCATCGCAAATGCACGCGTATCGTCGGCGATGGTCTCGCTGGTTTGTGTTCCTGCCCTGCCCAGCGTGACGCCTTGGGTTGCCAACTGGAATACTCTCAACAAGTCTTTGGGCAGACAGGGGTCCAGCCCATCCGGTACGTTGGTTTCCCACGCGGGCGATAGTGTGATCCGCATGGTGTCGGTCTTGATGTTGTCATGGCAAGCTACAAAGGAGCGCGCCACTTCAGATGCCAGGTTGCGCGTTAACGCATGGCTGCGTATGCGCACCACGTCTTGCGCTTGCCATTTTTCGGGTGCATAGCCGAATTGTCTGAACTCAAATGGCAACATGCGGGGGTCTGCAGAGGCAGCTTCGATGTATGCGTTGATACCGGCCACAAAGCGCTGGGCAATGCCCTGCGCATTTTTGCCATAGGCCTGCCACTCTTTTTCCATGTCGCCCCGGTAGAGGAACAGGCGGCTGGCGGTGTCCTGCTCCACGTAGCCAGGGCCCAATACTTCGGATAGCCGACCCAGGCCGCGGCGGCGCCACAGGTCGATCTGGAACAAGCGGTCACGCGCCGCGTTGTAGCCCTGCACAAAGAACACATCGTCCTGGTTGGCAGCGTAGATATGCGGCACGCCCCAGCGGTCAACCAAGATCTGGGCGGGCTGTTGCAGGCCGGGTAATTTGACGGTGCTCGTGGTCACCTTTGCCAGTGTGTCATTTGCCGGCTGTGCAACATTTGCCGCAAGGGCAGGCAGGGCAGTTGCACAGAGCAGAACGCACACTCCGGCGTAGGCAAGGGGGGTGATTCGCATGCGCAAGTGTATTGAAATCCAGCCATGCGACGCGTGGTTGACGAAGACACCGAGACCTGTGGCATTCAGTAGTTGTGTGCGCTGTCACACGAACGCGC
>JBBQBG010000270.1:0-5275 GCA_038317285.1 Burkholderiales bacterium
CGTAAGCAGCTATACATTAAATAGCATTCAAATGACACTACCTTCCCAAGCCACGCAACACCATTTCGATGTCCTGATCGTCGGCAGCGGCCTGGCCGGCCTGTCGGCGGCCCTGCACCTGGCACCCACGCACCGCGTGGCGGTGCTGACCAAGCGTGCCATGAGCGACGGCTCCAGCAACTGGGCGCAGGGCGGCATTGCCGCGGTGTTGGCCGAGGGCGACAGCTTTGACTCGCACGTGCAGGACACGCTGGTCGCTGGTGCCGGTCTGTCGGACCCGGCCGCCACCCGCTTTGTCGTGGAACATTCGCCCGAGAGCATCGCCTGGCTGCGCGAGCTGGGCGTGCCGTTCTCGCAAGAAGATGGCCATCTGCACCTGACCCGCGAAGGCGGCCACAGCGCGCGGCGTATCGTCCATGTGACCGACGCCACTGGGGCGGCAGTGCAAAAGACGCTGATAGAGACGGTGCGGCGCACGCCCAATATCACGCTGTTTGAGAACCACACGCTGGTGGACCTGATCACCCGCAGCAAGCTGGACGCCACTTCAACGACAGCCAACCAGTGCCTGGGCCTGTACGCGCTGGACGAATCCACCGACGAAGTGCATACCTTTAGCGCGCCCCACACCATCTTGGCCACCGGTGGCGCCGGCAAGGTCTACCTGTACACCACCAACCCCGACACCGCCACGGGCGACGGCATTGCTGCCGCCTGGCGCGCTGGTTGCCGGGTCACGAACATGGAGTTCATCCAGTTCCACCCCACCTGCCTGTACCACCCGCACGCCAAGTCGTTTTTGATCACCGAGGCGGTGCGGGGCGAAGGCGGGCGCCTGCTGTTGCCCGAATCGGCTGGAGGCACCCGCTTCATGCCATTACATGACGAGCGGGCCGAGCTGGCGCCGCGTGACGTGGTGGCCCGTGCCATCGACTTCGAGATGAAGAAGCATGGCCTGGACTGTGTCTATCTGGACATCTCGCACCAGCCGCTGGCTTTTATTCTGGAGCACTTTCCGAACATCTACGCGCGCTGCCTGGAGTTGGGCATCGACATCAGCAAGCAGCCAATCCCGGTGGTTCCCGCCGCGCACTACACCTGCGGCGGCATCCATACCGATCTGATGGGCGCGACCGATATTGCCGGCCTGCACGCCATCGGCGAAACCGCCTACACCGGCTTGCATGGCGCCAACCGCTTGGCCAGCAATTCTCTGGTGGAGTGCATGGTGTTTGCTCGCGCAGCCGCCACCCATATTCTGGCCACACCCCTGGCCGCACCTGCCGCGCTGCCAGCCTGGGACGACAGTCGCGTGACCGATGCGGACGAGGCGGTGGTCATCTCGCACAACTGGGACGAGCTGCGCCGCTTCATGTGGGACTACGTGGGCATCGTGCGCACCAACAAACGCCTGGAGCGTGCCTCGCACCGCATTGCGCTGCTGCAAGGCGAGATCCAGGAGTTTTATGCCCATTTCCATGTCACCCGCGACCTGCTGGAGCTGCGCAACCTGGTGCAGGTAGCCGAGCTGATCGTGCGCTCCGCCCACTCGCGTCACGAAAGTCGCGGCCTGCATTTCAGCCGTGACTACCCGGGACTGATGGACAAGGCGGTGCCGACCACGTTGGTGCCGGACTAGGCCCTCGGCCTTGCGTAAGTGAGCCGGCGTTAGAGTTTGCCCAAGGCCCCCGACAATTTGTCGAGCGAGACCAATACCGACGACACACTCATAGCGCTTTCGACAATTGCTGCCCAGTCGGGGGACTGCACCTTGACGCCGTAGTGGTACATGGTGTGCTCCAGTTTGCGCTGCGCCACCAGCTCGGCCATTTTGGTGTCGCTGATGGGGGGCCCAAGCGAGGCCAATATCTTCAACTTTTCGGCGACCATGCCCGGCACCCGCAGCAGTTTGATCAAACGGGCGTGCAGTTGCGGCTGGTCGACCACCTCTTTTACCCTGGCGTACAGCAGCCGGTTCGCCACCGTGGCCAGCACCACATCGTCACTGGTGTTGGCTGATTGCCAGACTATGGTTCCGGTGAAACGGGTGAGGCCGCGGCGCAGTTCCAAGTCGGGGCCCTGCATGGCGTCGTCATGGTAGAAGTTGAAGCCCACGGCATTCCATTCCAGCGCCTCCAGGTACTCCCATTGGTCGTGGGTACGGTACTGAAGGCGTATGCCAATATGGCTATGGCGGTCGTCATGTCTTGCGATCGAATGGGTATCTTCTGCCAAAGTGCGCTCCATCCAAAGGGTTGATTAGATCACTGGGAATGGGCGGCGGGTGTATCGCGCTTAAACCCGGTTGCGCGGTTTGAAGAAACGGTAGTTTTGATAAGGCTCCAGCGCTTGATAGACCGCACCACTATGCGGCGCAATATTGAGCCGTACGCTGGCGGCCTGCACCTTGGTGTCGGGTGCACGACCCAGGGCGTCGCGCAGCGGCACGCCGTCGTACCAGTGTGAGTAGGGCAGTAACAACAAAGCATTTAGCGGCTTGTCGTCCAGGTTGATGACTACCAGCGCGGCTTCGCCGGGCACATCGGTATGGCGCAAGAAGACGAGTGCGTTGCTGTTGGAAATCCGGTCGCCCAGCACTTTCACATCGCCGTATTGCAAAGCCGGGTTGGCTTGGCGTATGGCGATCAGCCGCTTGACCCAGTCGCGTTGCGTGTGGTTCCAGTCCGCCTCAACCCAGCGCATGGGTCGGCGGCAATCGGGGTCGGCACCGCCTTCCATGCCAATCTCTTCACCGTAGTAAACCAGCGGCACGCCGGGCATGGTGAACTGCATCAGCATCGCCAAGCGCGCCTTCTCGGCGCTGCCCACTGTTGTGATGAGGCGTGGCGTGTCGTGGCTAGACAGCATGTTCCATGAGCACAGCAGGCCAGGCAGTCCGTATTCGGCACGGGCGTCGCGCAGCGCGTGGTTCATCTGCACCGCGTCTATATCTCCGGCCAACCAGGCTAGTGTGGCCGTGCGGTACCAGTAATTCATCATGCCCTGGTAGCCGCCGCCGGCTTGAAACCAATTGCCAGAGAAACCGTTCAGCTCGCCCAGCAGACCCGCGTTAGGGAAGCGCGCGCCGACTACGCTGCGCATCTCTTGCGCCAGGGGTATGCCCACGTCTTGCGCCACGTCAAAGCGCCAGTTGTCCACGCCCTGGGCCAGCCAATGCTGCACCACGCTGTCGCTCTGGCGGTACATCGCGTCGCGGACTGCGGGGTTAGCAAGGTTCAGCTCGGGCATGCTGGTGAAGTCTTGCCAGCATTCGTAGCTGCCATCGGGCTTGAAGGTAAACCAGTCGCGCTTGGACGGGTCCCCAGCCTGTGCCGCCAGAAACCAGGGGTGTTGGTGGGATACGTGGTTGAGCACGGCGTCTAGCGTCAGGCCCATGCCGCGCGCATGTAGTGCGTCGGTAAGCCGCTTGAGCGCGGCCTCGCCGCCAAACATGGGGTCTATACGGAAGAAATCCGTGGCGTCGTACTTGTGGTTGCTGGGGGAAGCAAAGATGGGTGTGAGGTAGACGCCGGTTACCCCCAGATCACTCAGGTAGTCCAGCTTGTCGGCAATGCCATCCAGGTCGCCACCAAAGAACTGCTGGCCCCAGGGCTGGTGCAGGGTGCTGTCGTTCCAATCGCGCTTATGGATCTGCGGCAAGTCGTAGGCCGGGTTGACCAGTTTCTCAGCACTGCTGAGCCCGCCGCCGATGGCAAAGCGCTCGGGGAAAACTTGGTAGACCACCTGGCTGGCGGTGTGGCGGGTGAAGGCGTCAAGCGGTATGGGTGGTGTCGTCATGGCTGCATACCTTAGCAGCTAAATCCACGCTTGGGTATGGCGTCGGTTACCAGCCGGCATCAACTTGAAGCCGACCAGTTGCTGCCTACTCCTGGAAGACGGCTTCTGCCCAGATGATGGCTTCCATATGGGCGACATTGACCTGGCGGTAGGACACGTCCAGGCGCTGCGTGGCCTGGGCAAACACGGTTGCGTCATCCATTTCACAGGCAATCGCCATGGCCAGAAGATCCATGTACTTGCCGGTGCCGCGCAGCAGCGCGTCGGTTATGGCCGTGTCCAGCTTCAGCAGGATCAAGGCCTCAGCCATGGGGCAGCCCAGCATGCGGTCCAGCAGCGAAAACAATCCGATGAGGAAGGCCTCTTCTTTCTCCTCGGCAGAGAAGTTGCCTTCGGCCAGCAACTCCATCATCTTGGCGCGCACCACCGCCATGTTGCCGGCCAGGCTGGGCTTGCCGTCAACGCCTGCAGTCATCAACAATGCCGCCCACCGCTGCAGGCGGTCGTTGCCCAGCAGCATGACCGCCTGGCGAATGGATGTGATCTTGGTGCGCAGGCCCAGGCCTGCGGAGTTGATGAGCCGCAGCAGGTTGTAGCCCAGTGTGGCGTCTTTCTTGATGGCGAGTTCGATGTCTTCTATCTCGGCGTTGCCATGCAGTTTGTTAAAAAGGCTGGCTGCACTGGCCTGGCTGGGGCTGACCACCTGGCTCTTGAACACCTCGGGACGCGAAAACCAGTAGCCCTGGAAAAAGTGGAAACCGATGCCTTTGAGCACATCGAACTGCGCCGCGCTTTCCACCTTCTCGGCAATCGCCATTGCACCCGTACGGGATTGAATGGCATCCACAAGGGCTTTCATCTTGGTGGGGTCGATGGCGCCTACATTCACCTTCACAAAGTCGGCAATGTCTTGCCAGGACTTGTAGACCGGCGCCACGACGGTGTGGTTGAACGCCAGCCGGAAACCACGCTTGCGCAGCGCCTGCAGTCTGAGCCGCGCCTCTTCAATGAGGGCGGGTGCATGACCCGCTACCGGCGGCACTTCAATGATGGTGCGCTGGGGCACCAGAAGGTCCCAATGCGCGCCGGTCAGGCTTTCGTGTGTGGCGTTGAGAAACAGGTCCGCCTGGCTATGCACGATGTGGACGCCGCTCTGCGACACCACATGCAGCACCAGCGAGACATCGCTCGCCAGGGTGTGGTCGCGCGCGCCCTGGGTGCGGTTGAAAAGCTCATAGCCGACGATGGACTGGTCGGCGTCCACAATGTGCTGTCTGGCGATGGAGAAAATAGAAGCGTCTGGGCTCTGTGCGTCGTCTGTCAAATTCACTGCAACCTTTCCGCAGTCCGGTGGGGTATGCCACCGCCTCCCTGCGCCTCAATGATGCCTGAATAGCCAGCGGGTGGAGCAGCCGCTGGCCATAGCCGTGCAGTCGTTACAACTAGAGTGGGGCCTTGGCCGCTAGATTCTTCTCCA
>JBBQBG010000271.1:0-5272 GCA_038317285.1 Burkholderiales bacterium
GTGGACTTGCCCCGGCTCAACGCCAGGCGCGAAGACATTCCACTGCTGTTGGCCCACTTTGTACAGCGCGCCTCCCTGCGCTATCAAAAACCGGTGCCCGCGTGGACCGCGCAGGAGATGGCGCAATGGCAGCAACGCGAATGGCCGGGCAATGTGCGGGAGTTGCGCAACTTTGCAGACCAGTTGGTCCTGGGTGTGGCCGACATGGGAACCAGCAGTGTGCCGATTGATGCGAGCCACGCCGCTACAGACACGGACAACCTGCCGCGCCGTGTAGACGCCTATGAAGCCTCACTCATTGCGGCTGCCCTGCGAACCAATGCCTTCAATGTGGCCGCGACGGCCGAAAGCCTGGGCATACCCAAGAAGACCTTGTACGACAAGCTTAAGAAACACAATATCCCGGTCGGCCGCACGTAGTGACGCCGCGCGGTCCCAAGATTTTTGTGCGGATTTTGTTTCCCCCTCAGTCCTCCTTTCCGACTTTCCGCTCGAAAGCCCTGCGTACAAACGGCATAAACCCAAGCAAAAACAAGCACATAGCGAACAGCGGTCATTGGCATAAAACATGCGCAGTAGCAAGGCGACACAAAAGCCAAACTACCAGGAGACAAACGCATGTTGCACACACAAGGCATTGCCACGCTGCTGCTTACGACACTGGGCCTTCTGGCCTCTGCCCGCGCCCAGATCTTGATTGGACAAACCACCGGCGTGACCGGCGCGGTTGCCGCCACGGTCAAAGAGACCAGCCTGGGCGCACGGCTCTACATCGACGCCATCAATGCCAAAGGCGGTGTGGGTGGCGAGAAACTAGAACTTGTCACACTGGACGACCAATTCGACCCCAAGCTTTCAGCAGCCAACGCCCGCACGCTGGTAGAGAAGCACAAGGTGGTAGCACTGTTTATGACCCGGGGTACGCCGCACACCGAGGCCGTGATCCCCGTGCTTGAACAATACGGAGTGCCCCTGGTTGCCCCCTCTACCGGTGCCATGGTCTTGCATGCACCGGTGCGGCGATTTGTGTTCAACGTCCGCGCAACCTACCAGCGCGAAGCTGAAAAGGCTATAGCGCACCTCACCTCGATTGGCATACAGCGCATTGCCGTTTTGCATGTAGACGACAGCTTCGGGCTAGACGGATTGCAAGGCGCCCAACGGGGTCTGGATGCAGCCCATTTGCACGCCGCCGTCGTTGCCAAATTTGACCGCGCCAAGCCAGACTTTTCCGCGATTACCCCACTGCTGAACCAGGCCGATACGCAAGCAACCATGATCATTGGCACCGGGCCTGCCGTCGTGGCCGGTATTCGTGCAATCAAGGCCAGCGGTCAGAAAATGCAGTTTGTGACCCTGTCCAACAATGCCTCCGACGGCTTTATGCAACTGCTGGGCGCCGATGCCCCGGGCGTCGTCGTCAGCCAGGTGCTGCCCAATTCACTGAATTACTTGCTGGTGCGCGAAGCCACTCAGTTGGCCCGTGCACGCAACATCGCCGAACTGAGCCCGGCCATGCTGGAGGGCTTTGCATCTGCAAAGGTACTGGTGGAAGCCCTGCGCCGCAGCGGCAGCAAGCCCACGCGCGAGCGCTTGCTGGCCGCCCTGGAAAGCATGCAGAAATACGACTTGGGTGGCATGGAAATCAGCTACAGCCCCGGCAACCACACCGGCCTGGATTTTGCCGACCTGTCCATCGTCAGTGCCAACAAGAAGTTCAGGCGTTGACAATACGCAGGTACAGGCCATCTCACTAAAGAACCCACAACACCATGACACACACGCCCAACCATGAACTCAGCATGACTGTGCTGATGACACCCGACATGGCCAACTTCGCTGGAAATGTGCACGGTGGCACCGTGTTGAAGCTGCTGGACCAGGTGGCCTATGCCTGCGCCAGCCGTTACGCCGCGCGCTACGTGGTGACGGTCAGTGTGGACCAGGTCATGTTTTTGCAACCCATACACGTCGGTGAGCTGGTCACATTTCTGGCTAGCGTCAACCACACCGGAACTTCGTCCATGGAAGTCGGCGTCAAGGTGGTGGCAGAAGACATCCGCAGTCAGAAGAAGCGCCATGTCAACAGCTGCTTCTTCACCATGGTGGCGGTGGACGATGACCGCCACCCCGTGGCCGTTGAACCTTTGCAACCCCAAGACGAACGCGCCAAGCGCCGCTACGATCAAGCGCTTTTGCGCAAGGAGTTGCGGCTGGAGCTGGCCCGCCGCCTACAAGCGATCAAGGCCATCCATTAGTCCCTGCTTCGCCGCTGGGCCGCCCCAAGGTGAAAGGCGCCCCTGTGTGGGGCAGCGACCCGCGCCGCGGTGGAGCGTGGGGGCAAGGCTCACTTCGTGACGATGGCGAAGGTACCCGGTGCCTTGTCTATCAGGCCAAAGAAACGCACCAGGTCGATCTTGCTACCGGTCACCTTCAGGTCGTCGCTGAGCAATGTGTCTTTGACCCCGGCGGTACCAGCAATCATCTTGACAAAGATGTCCTTCGTCAGGGTCAGCGTGGCATTGGCATCAGACGCCGGCTCGCCGCGTTTGAAGTGCAGCACGGCATTTTCCAGCCACAGCACGTAGGTTTCTTTCAAGTCGGTCAGCACCAGGTTGACCTTGAAATCTTTACCCTCGGCATCTGGCCCATTCAAGCCCGCAGCCATGGCCTCTAAAAAACGCTCGATGGGCGTCTGCAGCAGCATCTCGATCAGCATGGCTTTGGACGTACCCTTGGCCGGTGGGCCGTTGCGCAACTCCTGGGCTGCGGTCAGGTAGGAATTGCGCCAGGTGGATGCCTCGGCCACATAGCCCATTTGCTCGTAGGTTTTCGCCAACAGCTCTTTGGCGGCCTTGTTCGACGGGTCGCCAAATACCGCGTGGTTTAGCAACTCAGCCGCCCAGCGGTAGTCACCCTTGTCGTAGGCGGCTTGCGCTGCCGCGACGGCCTTGTCGGCGCCACCCAACAGCTCCAGGTAGCGCTTGGCAGACTGTTGTGGCGGCAGTGGATTCAGGTTAGCCGGGTTGCCATCGTAGGCACCAATGTAGAACTGGTACACCGCCTTGACGTTGTGGCGCAGATCGCCGTAGTAACCCCGCGTTCCGAAATAGTCCGACAGCGACCGCGGCAGCTTGACGGTATCGGCAATCTCACGCGGGGTGTAGCCCGCGTTGATCAGACGCACGGTCTGGTCGTGGGTGTACTTGTAGACGTCGCGGTGCATGGTGATGAGCTTCAGAATATTGGCGCGGCCCCACACCGGCCAGTTGTGCGATCCGATATAGATGTCGGCGTCTTGGACTTGCTCCAGCGCCTGGTCCATGTAGTTGGACCAGCGCAGCGCGTCGCGCACTTTGGCGCCACGCACAGGCAGCAGGTTGTGCATGGTCTGGGCCAGGTTCTCGGCACCGTCGTACAGCTTTTTGCTGGGAATGCTGAAGGTCAGCTCGGCCGGGCATTCGGCCCCCGGTACGTTATGGAAAACGAAGTCCACGCCGTCAAGTTGCAGGGCTTGCGTGGGCTGCTCGATTAAGCGGTTAGGGGGCAGAATGCCAATGGTTCCGTAGGCCACATCCTTGCCCAGGCCGGTGTCCACGTTGCCTTTCGCGGAACGCGGCAGATCGCGCCCGAATTGGTACAAGGAGCGGCGCGCCATGCCGGTGCCCACCAAGATATTTTCGCTGGTAGCCTCTTCCAGAAATCCGGCCGACGCCACGATGGGCAGCTTTCGCTCGGCCACCTCTTGTGGTGTGACGATGCCCAGCACGCCACCAAAATGGTCAGCATGGGCGTGGGTCAGCACCACCGCCGACACCGGCTTGTTCCCCAGGTGTTGGCGCGCAAAGGCCAACGCTGCGCCAGACGTCTCACGGGCGGTCAGCGGGTCCACTACGATCCAGCCGGTCTTGCCTTCGATGAGGGTCATGTTGGCGATATCAAACCCGCGCAACTGGTAGACACCGTCGGTGACCTTGAACAAGCCGAAGTTTGCGTTCAACTGGGCATGACGCCACAGGCTAGGGTTCACTGTGTCGGGCGCTTTACCAGCGAGAAAGTTGTAGGCCTCGAAGTCTTTGAGCACCGTTCCATCGGCCAGCGAAATCTTGCCCGTAGGTTTGGCGATAAAACCGCGCTTGGCGTCTTCAAAGTCTTGTGGGTCGTCCAGTTTCAGCGCCTTGGCGAATTCTGCATTCGCGTTCAAGGTTTCGGCACTGGCAGCGCCCGCCGAGCCACCCATGCCGGTGGACTTACTGCAGCCGCTTGCCAGGGTGATCAGCACCATCAGCAGAATGATTATTGGCAAGCTTGTTTGTTTTTTCATGTCCACGGTCTCCTCAACTTTGGTTGGAAGGGCGATTGTGGAATTGGCGTCAATATCCGTCCAATGCATTCGATTGGTAATATCGATGCACTACATGCATTGAAAACAGGAGATATTTCAATGGAAATCCGACGGCTCAAGCATTTGGTGGCCCTGGCGGACACCCGTAACTTTGGCCGCGCAGCCCAGCAATGCCATTTGAGTCAACCCGCATTCAGCCGCAGCATCCAGGCGGCCGAAGCAGAATTGGGCCTGCAACTGTTTGACCGTGGCACGACAGAAGTGCACTGCACCGACGCCGGCGCCTTTGTCGTGGAGCGGGCGCGCAAACTGGTGTTTGACAGCCGATGCCTGGAACGTGATGCCAGCCTGTACCGGGAACGGTTGATCGGCGATATCGCGATAGGCGTCGGCCCCTACCCAGCAGCCACTTTTCTCCCCACATTGCTTACCGACCTGCGCAAGCGCTTTCCCGGCGTGAATGCCCGATTGGAGGTGAACAACGCAAGTTACTTGGTGGAACACCTGCGTGCAGAAGAGCTCGATTTTTATGTGGCCGACTTGCGCAACCTGCCTGAAGGATCTGACCTGGAGGTCACCCGCATAGGCCAACTGTCTGCAAGTTTTTACGTCCGCGCCGGCCATCCGTTGCTGTCCAAGCATTCGGTCCGGGGACGCGATGTGCTGTCCTATGGGCTAGCCAGCGTGCGCCTGCCCGAAAAAATTTTGTTGGCAATGGCGCCATTGATGGGACTGCCAGAAGGGGTGCGCCTGCCGTTAGCCATAGAGTGCGACGATTTGAATGTGCTCAAACGTGTGACCATGCAAACCGATACGGTACTGGCATGTGCCGACGCTGGTGCATTGGAAGAAGTATCCGCAGGTAGGCTCATGCCTTTGTCCACCTCCGACCTTCCCACCCAGTTTTCCGACATGGGAGTCGTTTCT
>JBBQBG010000272.1:0-5260 GCA_038317285.1 Burkholderiales bacterium
CTGTGGCTCAGCCTCAGCCTCTTTCGCATCGACCATTGTTGCAAGCGCGCCTTTGAGTTTGAGCACTTGCCAACCCAAAAAGCACGCGATTGCAACAGCCGCGAATAGCAGAAATCCTGTTGTGTTGCCCATGGCACCTCAATCAATTAACGCTCGGTATGACTGAGACTAACACAGGATTTCGCCATACGCCAGTCAGAATCGATCGCGCATGGAGGATTACGATTGGAACCCGGAAGCCCTTGAATAACTTGTGAGAATTGCTATTAAAGTCGTAGCGAAAATTGAGGAACGTGACTGGCTGGCGCCAATGCTGCAGTCAAACCCTTCAACTCAGCAAGCTACCAGGACCTGAACGGCCACGGAAGTTTTTATGTGCAGGGATGAAGCCATGACCAACCTACTGCCCATATTTGCAATGATGGCTTTGGCTGACCGCGAGCAAGTCCGAACAAGCGAAACCAAAGCATCTATAAAGTCGTCAGGCATTTGCCGGAACAGCGGCCCATTGGATGGCGGTAAAGTTCCTTTCGTCCCCAATTTCTATGCGGCGACATTGCGCTGGAGCGTTTCAATCTTCAGCGCCTGATCCCCGCTCACCAGCGCAGTGCGCCAGTCGTAGCAAGAATGTGGTCGACTTGGTCTCGCCATCGTGCAGTCGTTAGCCCAGCCGCAAAGCCGTCAACTCGTGGATCTGTGCCTCGCCGGCCAATCCGACGCGTCCCTGGGTGATCAGGCCGCGCACCAACTCCATATCGGGTGCCAGGCTGCGGTCCACCATCATCGCGGGTGACACGGATCGCACCATTTGCAGAATGCCTTCAAGTACCGTAGAGCTCTGCAACGGGCGCAAAAATTCGATGCCCTGCGCCGCAGCCAGCAGCTCAATGGCGACGATGTATTCGGTGTTGCGCAGCATCTGCTGCAAGCGCCGCGCCGCGAAGGTGGCCATGGATACATGGTCCTCTTGGTTGGCCGATGTGGGCAGGCTGTCCACACTGGCGGGGTGGGCCAGCGATTTGTTTTCGGAGGCCAGCGCCGCAGCGGTCACGTGCACGATCATGAAGCCCGAGTTCAGGCCAGGCTCTGGTGTCAGGAAGGCGGGCAAGCGGGAGACTACGGTGTCCACCAGCATCGCGATGCGGCGCTCGGTGATGGCGCCGATTTCGGCAATCACCACGGCCAAGGCGTCGGCGGCCAGGGCCACGGGTTCCGCATGGAAATTCCCCCCCGACAGCAAGGTTCCACTTTCTGCAAATACCAGCGGGTTGTCGGTGACGGCATTGGCCTCACGCAGTAGCACATCCGTGGCATAGCGCATTTGGTCCAGGCATGCGCCCATGACCTGGGGTTGGCAGCGCAGGCAGTAGGGGTCTTGCACGCGGTCGTCGCCCTCCAGGTGCGACTTGCGGATGGCGCTGCCAATGGCCAGCGCGCGGTAGGCCGCGGCGCAGGCGATCTGGCCGGGCTGGCCCCGCACCGCGTGGATGCGCGGGTCGAACGGGCCATCGCTGCCACGGGCTGCGTCCAGTGTGACTGCACCGGATATGACGGCTGCTTCAAACAGGCGTTCAGTGGCTAGCAGTGCGTCAATCGCCAATGCGGTAGACACCTGCGTGCCATTGATCAACGCCAGGCCTTCCTTGGCGGACAGGCGTATCGGTTCCAGCTTTGCCTGCGCCAGGGCTTGCGCTGCGGGCATGCGCGTGCCTTCAAAAAACACTTCACCTTCGCCAATCAATGGCAAGCACAGGTGGGCCAAAGGCGCCAGATCGCCCGATGCGCCGACCGAACCTTGGCAGGGGATGACGGGCGTGATGCCGAGGTTGTAAAACGCAAACAAGCGGTCAATGACCAGCTCACGGATGCCCGAGTAACCGCGCGCCAGGCTGGCGGCCTTCATCAACAGAATCAACCGCACCACAGGTTCAGACATGGGCTCGCCCACGCCTACTGCATGGGAGCGCAGCAGGTTCAGTTGCAGGGTTTCCAGATCGGCCTGGGCAATGCGCTGGTTGGCCAGCTTGCCAAAGCCGGTGTTCACGCCATAGACGGCGTCACCGCCTTGGGCGGCCTTGTGGACCAGGTCGGCGCTGGCGCGAATGCCGGGGCGGGCGGCGGGGTCCAGTGTCAGCGTGGTGTTGGCAGCGTGCAGTTCGCGCAATTGCGCCAGGGTCAGTAGACCGGGCTGGATGTTCATGGTGTTGTTCATGGTTTTGGCAATCAAATGCTATGGAAATATGAGTGGCGTGCCTATATTTCACGAGGGCTACAGGGTGGTTTTACTTGAGCATCGGCAGGTTCAGGGCGTTGTCACGGGCGCATTGCAGCGCAATGTCATAGCCTGCGTCGGCGTGGCGCATAACGCCGGTGGCTGGGTCGTTGAACAGCACGCGGCCCAGCTTGTCTGCAGCCTCTGCGGTGCCGTCGGCCACGATGACCACGCCACTGTGTTGCGAATAGCCCATGCCCACGCCACCGCCGTGGTGCAGGCTGACCCAGGTGGCGCCGCTGGCCGTGTTGAGCAGGGCGTTGAGCAGGGGCCAGTCGCTGACGGCGTCGCTGCCATCCAGCATGGCCTCGGTCTCGCGGTTGGGGCTGGCCACCGAGCCGCTGTCCAGGTGGTCGCGGCCAATGACGATGGGGCCACTCAGTTCACCACTTTTAACCATCTCGTTGAAGGCCAGGCCGGCCAAATGGCGCTCACCCAGGCCGATCCAGCAAATGCGTGCGGGCAGGCCCTGGAAGGCAATGCGTTCCTGCGCCATGTCCAGCCAACGGTGCAGGCCGGCGTTGTGGGGGAAAAGCTCTTTCATCTTCGCATCGGTCTTGCGGATGTCTTCGGGGTCGCCGCTCAACGCCACCCAGCGGAAGGGGCCGACCCCACGGCAGAACAGCGGGCGTACATAGGCGGGTACAAAGCCGGGGTAGTCAAAGGCGTTGGCCACACCGTAGTCTTTAGCCACTTGGCGCAGGTTGTTGCCGTAGTCCACGGTGGGGATGCCCATGGCGTGGAAGTCCAGCATGGCCTGCACGTGCACAGCACAGGATTCGCCTGCGGCTTGTGTCAGGGCCGCATGTTGCGCCGGGTCTTTTTGCGCGGCCTTCCATTGCGCCACGCTCCAACCGCGTGGCAGGTAGCCGTTGATGATGTCGTGGGCCGAGGTCTGGTCGGTGACGATGTCGGGACGAATGCCACCAGCCTTGGCGCGCTTGACCAATTCAGGCACGATGTCGGCCGCATTGCCGCACAGCGCAATCGACACGGCCTTCTTCTCGGCCGTGTACTTGGCAATCCGCGCCAATGCGTCGTCTAGGTCCGTGGCTTGTTCGTCCACGTAGCGGGTGCGCAGGCGGAAATCGATGCTGCTCTGCTGGCACTCAATATTCAGCGAACAAGCCCACGCAAACGTGGCCGCCAAGGGCTGGGCACCACCCATGCCACCAAGTCCAGCAGTCAACACCCAGCGGCCTGCCAAGTCGCCGTTGTAGTGCTGACGACCGGCTTCGACAAAGGTCTCGTACGTGCCCTGCACGATGCCTTGCGAGCCAATATAGATCCAGCTGCCGGCCGTCATCTGGCCGTACATCATCAAACCCTTGCGGTCCAGTTCGTTGAAGTGTTCCCAGTTGGCCCACTTGGGAACCAGGTTGGAGTTGGCGATCAGCACGCGTGGTGCACCTTCGTGCGTGCGGAACACGCCCACCGGTTTGCCGGACTGCACCATCAGCGTCTCGTTGGGTTTGAGTGTGCGCAGGCTGTCCAAAATAGCGTCAAAGGCTGGCCAGTTGCGCGCCGCCTTGCCAATGCCGCCGTACACCACCAGTTCGTCAGGGTTCTCGGCCACCTCGGGGTCCAGATTGTTTTGCAACATGCGGTAGGCGGCTTCAATCTGCCAGTTGGCGCATGTCAGCTCAGGGCCACGGGGTGCTCGCACCGGGCGGGCGACGCTGTTGGCATAGCGGTTGGCGGATAGATCAGACATCGGCGACTCCTCAGGTATTTGTTGTGTGGAATTATTACTTGTCTATACAACTTGTGTCAACAGGGTTAAAATGTAAACATCGCAACCTGGCTTCTATCCGAACAATTTATGACACTACCCGCCTACGGCCAGGTCAAAGCCTTCATCCAGCAGCACATCAGTTCGGGCGAATGGCGTCCGGGCGACCCGGTGCCCAGCGAGGCCATGCTGATGCAACAGTTTGGCATCAGTCGCATGACGGTCAACCGAGCGCTGCGCGAGCTCACTGCCCAAGGCATGGTCACGCGCGTGCAGGGCTCAGGCACCTTTGTTGCCGAGCTGCACCGCATTGCCTCGAATTTGACGATCCGTGACATCCAGGAAGAAGTGGTAGAGCGTGGCCATGTGCACGCCGCGCGCGTGTTGCTCAGCCATGCCGAAAAGGCGGACGTGCAGTTGGCCAAGTCATTGGGCTTGCGCAGCGGTGCCCGGGTCTTCCACACCGTGCTGGTGCACCTGGAAAATGGTGTGCCGATTCAGCTCGAAGACCGTTATGTCAACCCGGCTGCTGCACCGCAATACCTGAAGACCGACTTCAGCCAGACCACGCCTACACGCCACCTGTTGACCGAGGCTCCGTTGACCGAGGCGAGCTACTCGATAGAGGCTTGCCTGCCCACGCCCGAACAGGCCCAGCACCTCGAGATATCCGCCCGCGAAGCCTGCCTGGCCATGGTGCGGCGCACGGTCAGCGGTGCGCACGTGGCCAGTGTGGTGCGGCTGGTGTACCCAGGTTCGCGTTACAGTTTTGCAGGGAGGTTTCAGGCATGAGCGCGCCGGGCCGCCCCAAGCGCTCGCACCGAAGCGCGCTGCGCGGAGGATATCTATGACTTGGCGCACTGTCCACTTGGCCGACGTGCCAGCAACCCCTTGGCGCAATGGCGGCGGTATGACCCGCGAATTGGCAGTGTGGCCCGCCCAGGGCGCCTGGCGCTGGCGCATGTCGGTGGCCGAAGTCACCGCCAGCGGCCCGTTCTCTCGCTTCGAGGGCATCACCCGCTGGTTTGCGGTTTTGAAGGGAGAGGGCGTTGCGCTTACCGTGCGCACGCCGTCGGACAGCAACGACTTGGTGGTGTGCGAGCACAAGCTGACACAGGATGAGCCCGCGCTGTGCTTCGACGGCGGGGCGACTACGCACTGCCAACTGTTGGACGGTCCTACGCAAGACTTCAACCTGATGGTGACCAGTGACTGCTTGCCCGCCCGCATGGTGCGTGTGCGCGACACCTTGAGCG
>JBBQBG010000273.1:0-5250 GCA_038317285.1 Burkholderiales bacterium
CGCCTTGTCCACTGCTCGGTACAGGTATTTCCACTGACCAGCGACCTTGATGTACGTTTCATCCATCCGCCAACTCGTGCCCACCGGACGCTTGCGTCTGCGAAAGATGAGAGCCAAAACGGGAAGTATCTTTAGTGACCATCGATGCACAGTCGAGTGGTCGACGTACACGCCGCGCTCCTGCATCATTTCTTCCAAATGGCGAAAGCTCAATGGATAGGCCGCGTACCAACGGGCGCACACCAGCATCACTTCCAGTGGATAGTGCAGCCGCTTGAGGACCTTGCGCAGCTCGCGTATCATTTCCCTATTCGTCATTTCAGTCATGCCGGAATTGTCAGGCATGGCTTACTGCGACAGAACCAGATATGGAGTTGCCATCTCACGCTGTGATGTCGATTACATCCAACTCATGGGGGAAACGAGGAGGTTCTGCCGCATTGGCCACCGACCCCAAGGTCAACACCAAGGTCGTATGCTACGCGGCTGTCAACGGATCGCGTATCTTCGGCACGCACTGAGTGAGTCAATTCACATTAAAGGAGCGGGTTTGCGCGGCGGAGAGACAGATCAAAAAAAGGATCACAGCAAGGCTGACCACTTGGGTTGTAGTAACATACCTACATCGTCCATTCATGTGAGGTGTCACCATGACCATCACCACCGTATCAAGCCGCGAGTTCAACCAAGCCGCAAGTGAGGCAAAACGGGCTGCCAACAATGGGCCGGTGTTCATCACAGACCGGGGGCGCCCGGCCCATGTCCTGATGAGCATGGAGCTTTATCAACACCTCACCGGAAGTCGGCACAAGATCGCCGACTTGCTGGCAATGCCGGGCAGTTCAGACGCCGATTTTGAGATTCCGCGCTTACGTGATCTTGCACGACCTGCGGACTTTTCCTGATGTTCATTCTTGATACCAACGTGGTGTCTGAGTTGCGAAAAATTCGTCTTGGCCGAGCAGACAAAAACGTGGCGCAGTGGGCCGACAGTGTGGACTCCGTAGACCTGTATTTGTCGGCCATCACCGTGCAGGAACTGGAAATGGGCGTATTGTTGGCAGAACGCCGCGACCCACCTCAAGGCGCAATGTTCCGGGTTTGGTTTGAGAGCCATGTTTTGCCCGCCTTCGCCGGGCGCATCCTGCCAGTTGATACGGCCGTTGCAAAGCGCAGCGCGGCGCTTCATGTGCCAAACCCGCGCCCCGTCATCGATAGCCTGATTGCAGCTACCGCACTCGTTCATGGCATGACGGTCGTGACGCGAAACGTGGCCGATTTTCAATCGTCCGGTGTGCCGCTACTCAACCCGTGGGAGGCCCAATGACCAACGAAGGGATGCTGCTCTCAACATGAATGCAACCATCGTCTCTCACGCAGCCGCCGCAGTTTTCGCCTTTCGTGGTGTGGCTCAAAAGGTAACGATTTTGAGCCTCGCCAATCTTCACTTTGCAGGTCGGAATCTTCCTTCCGAAATTGGCGCGAGAAAGCCGTGAACACTGCGTCTACCGCCATAGTCCCGCGACTCTCACCCCATGGCACGCTACGGGTGGAGGGTGACGAGGACGCCACTCCCTTGCGCGCGGCACTGCATGAACGCCTGATTGAGTCCTTTGCACAGGGCAGTGGCTACGGCTTGCTTCTCTTGGGATCCACAGAAGTTGGTAGCGTGTTGCCTGCCCATTGGGATTGGTGGCGGCGCTTTGCTGCACGCTATGTGACTGCGCTGTGTGCCACAACACCCAACAGTGAAGTCGCAACTCCCGTGCCCGACACTGCGGCATGGGAGAGTTTGATTGCCGACGCGCCGCCGATGCTCGGGATCCAGTACCTCACTCCCCAGGTGCTGACCCACCTTTGGGATGACCTGGATGCTGCGCTGCACTGCGAACTTGCTGCGTCCAAGATGGCATTGCAGGAATTCCTTAAGGCGTGCCATCCGGCCTGGAATCTGGTTGGACGCGTGCACTTCAATCTGGCAGAAAACCGCAAAGACCTTGAGACACCGTTCGCCTTTTTGGCAACCTACACCTCGCGCTTGTCAGCGCACGGAAAAGCGCAGCATCTGCCCTTATCCAAGGCACTGGCCGAGTTTTCCGACGGCAAGAGCCAAGCCCAACTGTTATCACTGCTATTGCCCGTGCAACGCGCGGCCACCCAATGCAGCTGGCTGCACGACATGGTCGATAGCGGTGCGATCTACCATCCGCTGCGCTGGAGCCCGGCACAGGCGTGGACCTTTTTGCAAGACGTGCCCAAGATAGAGGCTGCCGGTATCGTACTGCGCACACCCGGTACTTGGGCTGCAGGGCGCCCCATTCGAGCGAAGGTTCAGGCCAGCGTAGGTGCCAAGCCGCCGTCCACACTGGGCATGGATGCACTGCTCGATTTCAGCATGGAACTCACCCTGGACGGCGAACCCTTGAGCACCCAAGAGATCAAAGCCCTCTTGGTTCAGGTGGACGGACTGCAGCTGATTCGCGGGCGCTGGGTGGAGGTCGACCGCAAAGCGCTGGAGCGACTGATGGCACGCTTCCAAGCCATAGAGCAAGCGGCCAAAGGAGGCGGATTGCCATTTGGTGAGGCAGTACGCCTGCTGTCCAACGCATCACTCGGTGACAACGCAGAACCGGTCGATGCAGACTGGTCAGAAGTCAGTGCCGGTGGATGGCTGGCCGACACCCTGCAGGGCCTTCGTCAACCCGAGGGTTTGGCAAACGTCGACCCAGCCGACGATCTCAAGGCGGAGTTGCGTCCTTACCAAAAGGCCGGTGTGCGTTGGCTTTACCTGCTGACCCAACTTGGATTGGGCGCTTGCCTGGCCGATGACATGGGACTGGGCAAGACCATCCAAGTGCTGTCGCTCTTGTTGGTACTCAAACGTGAGCAGACGGGCCTCAGTAGTCCCGGTAATCCTAGCCTATTGGTGGCGCCTGCTTCGCTTTTGGCCAATTGGGCCGCAGAGGCCGAGCGCTTTGCCCCGTCCTTGCGTTTGCTGGTTGCCCATCCGTCCAGCATGCCCGCTGCCAAGCTGCGTACGCTCGGCGCGGATACCTTAAATGGGGTGGATCTGGTGATCACCAGCTACGGCACCCTGATGCGCTTACCCATTTTGGCCGAACTGCAGTGGCGTCTGGCGGTGTTGGACGAGGCGCAGGCTATCAAGAATCCCGGATCCAAGCAGACCCAACAGGTCAAACGACTCAAGGCACAGTCGCGCATCGCGCTCACCGGCACGCCCGTGGAGAACCGCTTGTCTGATTTATGGTCAATCTTTGACTTCACCCATCCGGGTCTGCTGGGCACGGGCAAAGTGTTTGCCGACTTCACCAAACGCATGGCGGAGCAGCAGCACTTTGGCCCGTTGCGATCCCTGGTGCAGCCCTATATCTTGCGCCGCCTCAAGACCGACAAGCGGGTGATTACGGACTTACCCGACAAGACCGAGCTCAAAGCCTGGTGCCATCTCAGTGCGACCCAGGCCGCGCTCTACCAACGTGCGGTGCAAGAACTGCAAGCGGCACTGGAGAATGCCGACGGTATGGCGCGCAAAGGGGTGGTCTTGGCGTATTTGATGCGTTTCAAGCAAATCTGCAACCACCCGTCCCAATGGCTGGGTGATGGCGCCTGGAGTCCGCTTGACAGTGGCAAGTTCGCACGCTTGCGCGAGTTGGTCGAAGTGATTGCCGCGAAGCAAGAAAAAATGCTGGTGTTCACCCAGTTTCGTGAAACGACGGCACCGTTGGCCGCATTTTTGGGCGGCATCTTTGGCCGTGAAGGCTTGGTGTTGCATGGCGGCACGCCCGTGGCCAAGCGGCGCGAGCTGGTGAAACGCTTTCAGGAAGACGAGCAAACCCCTTTCTTCGTGTTGTCACTCAAAGCAGGGGGCGCTGGGCTTAACCTGACCGCCGCCTCACACGTGGTGCATTTTGACCGCTGGTGGAATCCCGCCGTTGAAAACCAGGCCACGGACCGGGCGTATCGCATCGGGCAAAAGAAAAACGTGCTGGTACACAAATTCATTTGTCGGGGCACGGTGGAAGACCGCATCGACCAGTTGATTGAGTCCAAACAGCAACTGGTCAAGGAGGTGTTGCAAGAGGGTGCCGAGTTGCTATTGACGGAGATGAGCGACCACGACCTTTTGAGCCTGGTCAAACTCGACATTCATGCAGCGCAGGATATTTGATAATTAACCGTGTACACCGCTAGAAGCAAGCCTTTGGAAGGCGCTGGCGGTCTTACGGTCTTCACCGGATTGGAAGGAATTGGCATGGGCTATTTTGGATATGCACCCTATGTGTCGGTCGCAGAGCGCCGGGCAAAAGCGCAGAAGGCGGCTGCCAAAGCACTCAAGGGTGGCGCCAAGTTGTCGCCCATCGCACCCTACAGGGGGGCGATTGCCAAGACCTTCTGGGGCAAGGCCTGGTGCGACAACTTGGAGCAATACAGCGACTACGCCAATCGCCTGCCTCGTGGGCGCACCTACGTGCGCAATGGCTCGGTGATTGACCTTCAAATGGTGGGTGGTGACGTGCAAGCCCGGGTGATGGGATCCAGCCTGTACACCGTCAAGGTCACAGTGGCCGCGGTTGCCATCCCACACTGGAAAGCCATTGGTGCTGACTGCGCCGGCTCCATCGATTCCATGGTGGAGTTACTACAGGGCAAATTGACCAAGCCAGTAATGGAGCGCATTTGCAAACCGCAAACGGGATTGTTTCCGGCCCCCAAGGACATCCGGTTTAGTTGCAGCTGCCCGGATTCGGCGTCCATGTGCAAACACATTGCTGCCGTTCTGTATGGTGTGGGCGCGCGACTCGATCAGCAGCCGCAGATGTTGTTTATGCTGCGCCAAGTGGATGCCAAAGACTTGGTGAGTCAGGCGGGCCAAGGCCTGCCCACGGGCAAGCAGGGCTCTGCGAGCAGCAAAGTGTTGGACGACGCGGAATTGGCCGATGTGTTTGGGTTGGATATGGATGTGGAACCAACGCCCGCGCCTGCTGCAAAGGCGCTGCGTGCAAAGGCGGCCAAAACGGACAAAGCGGCTGCAAAGCCGAAGGCCGCCAAGAAGGTGGTCAAGAAGCCGGTTGCGGTAGCCAAAAAAACCACCAAAACTAAGCTTGTTGCGGCCACGCCAGCTTCAACCGCATCGGTAAAACGACCGGGCCCAAAGACTGTGGTCGTTGCGATGCCATCGGCCAAGAAACCTGCGAAACCCAAAGCCCTGCGTTCGTCCTTGACGGCAGT
>JBBQBG010000274.1:0-5241 GCA_038317285.1 Burkholderiales bacterium
GTTGGTCTTCTTGATGTGGGCGGTGAGCTTGCGCAGTGCCTGGCTCATCAACCGCGCTTGCAGGCCGGGCAGAGAATCGCCCATTTCGCCCTCCAGCTCGGCCTTGGGGGTCAGCGCCGCCACCGAGTCCACCACGATCAGGTCGACCGCACCGGAGCGCACCAGGCTGTCGACAATTTCCAGGGCTTGTTCGCCGGTGTCGGGCTGGCTGATCAGCAGATCTTGCAGGTTGACGCCCAACTTCTGCGCATATTGAATGTCCAGCGCGTGCTCGGCATCCACAAAGGCGCATTGGCCGCCCAGCTTTTGCATTTCGGCGATCACTTGCAGGGTCAGCGTGGTTTTGCCGCTCGATTCCGGGCCGTAGATTTCGACGACACGGCCGCGGGGCAGGCCACCGACGCCCAGTGCAATGTCCAACCCCAGCGAACCGGTGGAGACGACCTGGATGTCTTCAATGACCTCGCCTTCGCCCAGGCGCATGATGGTGCCCTTGCCGAATTGCTTCTCGATTTGGGCCAGTGCCACCTGCAGGGCCTTGGCTTTTTCGGCGTTGGCGCCATTGGTGTTGTTGGGGTTCTTGACCGGTGCGTCCATGGAAAATCTCCTTAGAAATCAATATTGGGGGCGCATCCCAACTGTTGGGATTAATCACAGGCTGGATGCTTGAACAGTAGTTTAACGGCGCTTGTTGAATTCAGTAAACAACTTTATTAGTCAGTTTGCATTACCATTAAGACCATGACGGAATGGACCTTTTCTAACCCCGGCGGATGGCGCCAAGCCCACATGGGCCATTGGCTGCGGCTTGCGCTGGAACGATTTGATGCGCGGGTGTTCGCGCTGATGGCGAATGACCCCGGCATGCCGCTGGGGCTGGCCAATCTGGTGGCACGGGGGCAAGTGGGCGCCGCGCACATCCACATCACCCGCCACCTCGCAACCGAAGGCTCGCGCCTGACCGAACTCGCCCAGAGCGCCGGCATGACCAAGCAAGCGATGGGCACTTTGGTAAACCAGTGCGAAGCCTGGGGCATGGTGACCCGCGAGCCCGATCCGCAAGACGCCCGCGCGCGGCAGTTGCGCTTCACCCCCACCGGCCTGGCTTGGCTGGACGCCTACCGTGCGGCCGTGGCCCAGGCGGAACTGGAGCTGCGCGAGGCGGTTGGAGAAGAGGTGGCGACTGTGCTGGCCATTGGCTTGGAGGCGTATAGCAGCCAGTAACGGGTAAGGACGCGAGCCTAGAATGGTGCGACACAAAGGGTCGCTGCCATCCATTGCAGACAGCGCGGCGATAACTAGGAGCACACATATGCGAATTCTCATCGCCGAAGACGACCAGGTCTTGGCCGACGGCCTGCTAAGAGCACTTCGCGGTGCCGGAGCTGCAGTAGACCATGTAGCCAGTGGCACAGAGGCCGACGCCGCGCTGATGACCAATACTGAGTTTGACCTATTGATCCTGGACCTGGGCCTGCCCAAAATGCACGGTCTGGAAGTGCTCAAAAAGCTGCGCGGACGGGGTTCCTCCTTACCTGTGCTGATACTTACCGCAGCTGATGCCGTGGACGAACGCGTCAAGGGCCTGGACTATGGCGCCGACGACTACATGGCCAAGCCTTTCAGCCTGCAAGAGCTGGAAGCCCGGGTACGCGCCCTGGTGCGCCGCGGCGCGGGCGCCACCAGCAGCACCATCAAACATGGCCCGCTGACCTATGACCAGGCTGGGCGCGTGGCTACCATCGACGGCAAGATGGTGGAGCTTTCGGCCCGCGAGCTCGGGTTGCTGGAAGTATTGCTGCAACGCGCCGGGCGGCTGGTCAGCAAGGACCAATTGGTGGAACGCCTGTGCGAATGGGGTGAAGAGGTCAGTAACAACGCGATCGAGGTTTACATCCACCGCCTGCGCAAGAAAATCGAGAAAGGACCGATCCGCATTGCTACGGTGCGCGGCCTGGGCTACTGCCTTGAAAAGATTGCCCCCTGAGCCATGCGCTATGAATTCAGGAGCTAGCTACGCACATTCTGCGAGGGCTGCAGACCGTTTTCTCATTCGGCAATTTTCTGCAAGGCCTGCCGCGTGAAGATCTTCCAGCGCGAGCAACGCAGCCTGTTCGGCGAAATCCTGGACTGGATGCTGACGCCGCTGCTGCTGCTGTGGCCGGTCAGCCTGGTCTTGACCTGGCTCGTGGCACAGGGCATCGCTGGCAAGCCGTTTGACCGGGCGCTGGAGTACAACGCGGGCGCGCTAGCGCAGTTGGTCACCGTCAGCCACAACAAGGCGCAATTTGTCCTGCCTCTGCCCGCGCGCGAACTGCTGCGCGCCGACGACAGCGATGCGGTCTACTACCAAGTGCTGGGCACCGCCGGGGAGTTCCTCAGCGGTGAGAAAAGCCTGCCCCAGCCCCCGGAGGACGAGAAGCCCGCGCCCGGCGAAGTCCGCATGCGCGACGACACATTCCGCGGTGAAAGCATCAAGGTGGCCTACACCTGGGTCAAACTGGATGTGGCGGACAACAAACCGGCGCTGGTGCAGGTAGCCGAGACCATGGAAAAGCGCTCCGTGCTGGCCACCGAGATTGTCAAGGGCGTGATGCTGCCGCAGTTTGTGATCTTGCCCTTGGCGGTGCTGCTGGTCTGGCTGGCGCTGGTACAAGCCATCAAACCGTTGAATCGCTTGGAAGAGCGCATACGCGCGCGCAGCCCGGACGACCTGAGCCCGCTGGATGCCGAGGCCGTGCCGCTGGAAGTGGCCCCGCTGGTGTCGTCGGTCAATGACCTGCTGATGCGCCTCAAGGACTCGGTGGCGACGCAAAAGCGCTTTCTGGCGGATGCCGCACACCAACTGAAAACGCCATTGGCGGGCCTGCGCATGCAGGCTGACCTGGCCCAGCGCGAAGGTGCCAACGCCGAAGACCTGAAGCAGTCGTTGCGCCAGATTGGCCGTTCCAGCATCCGCGCCACCCATACCGTCAACCAATTACTCGCCCTGGCCCGGGCCGAGAGCCACGGCACAGCCATGAGCCAGCAACCTTGCAACCTGGTACGCCTGACCATGGAAGTGGTGCGCGACTGTGTACCGCGCGCCATGGACAAACACATCGACGTGGGCTACGAGGGCACTGACGCCGATGACGCTGACGTCACGATGATGGGCAACCCCACACTGTTGAAGGAAATGGTGCGCAACCTGATGGACAACGCCATCAACTACACACCCTCCAATGCCGACAAGCCGGGCGTCATCACAGCACGGGTGTTGAAAGACCCCTTCAGCAAGGTACTGGTGCTGCAAGTGGAAGATTCAGGGCCTGGCATACCGGCGGCCGAGCGGGAACTGGTGTTCCAGCCGTTTTACCGCGCCTTGGGCACCGAAGCCGATGGCTCCGGCCTGGGCTTACCCATCGTGCTGGAAATTGCCCACCAACACCGCGCCACCGTCACGGTGGAAGACAGCCGGCCCGGCCAATCTCCCGCCGGGGCTTGCTTTACGGTGCGCTTTGAGCACCTCGGCTAGGACGCTAGCTACAGCTATGCAGCGTCCGCCCCGCCAGGGCGGCTTTGAGGTCCGCCAGCCGGGTTTTGACTTCCAGGGTGACTGCGGGTAGCTTGAGCTGGTTTTGCGTACCTTCCTGGCGTTCTTGAAGCACTTTGGCGGTGCGTATCCCCCGCAGCGACAACTTGGCCAGCTCCGCGGTCGCATCGGCCTGGGTGTCAAAACCACCCAGCGAGAGACCTGGCTCCAGGTCAGGGTTGTTCAGCGCTTGCGGAACCAGCTTCATTGAGGCCAGTTCTCCGCGTTTTTTATCCATCTGTTCGGTATTGACGAACTTGCCCATGTAGACAATCCACCGCGCGGACACCGCAACCGAATCAAGCTGCCAGCTACCGGGCGCCATCGATATCTCCAGTGCCCGGCGCAAGGTAACAGTCTGCGCGTCGTCAAACGGACCGGCCAGCAGGCATTCTTTGGGCGCCAGCTCGGCCTGCGCCTGTGCCTCTGCATGTTTGGCGTCGGTCGGGGTCAGCACCCGTATTGCTTCGGGATTGATTTGCTGCGCAAGCCGCTGGGGCTCGCTCTGCTGGGCGGGTGCAAAGCCATAGGCGCGCAACATGCCTTGGCTCCAGGCAAAGTAGACGCCGTTGACCAGAATCAGTGTCAATACAAATAGTCGCAACATGGGGTCAAGGCAGGTTGGCAGAAGTCGCGGGCACCGGGCGCACGCTGACCTCTGCACTGGAGATTTTCTTCAATCCTTGCTCGGTGTGCACCAGCAGGGCACCGATGGCGTCCACCCCGCGGGCCATACCGGTCACACCGTCACTGCAAACCAGTTCGCGGCCGTACAACAGGTCGCGCGCATGAAATGCCGTGCGCAGCGGCCCGAACCCTTCAATGGCAAAGCGCCGGATGGCCTGCACCAGCGGTGCCGCCACCTGCGCCAACGCTGTCGGCGCGTCTACATTCGGCAAAACTTCACAGAGCGCTGCTGGCAAGGTGCTAAGCCCTTGTACGTCAAAGCGCGGCAAGATGTTGATACCCACGCCGACGACCGCATAGCGCACCTCACCCACGCTGGCGGTTTCGATCAGGATGCCAGCCAGCTTACGGTCCTGCAGCCACACATCGTTGGGCCACTTGAGTTGGAGCGCGGGGTGCAGGCTCTCCACCACCGACAGGCCCACGGCCAGCGAAAGGCCAGACCAGTCTCGCGGCAGCAGCGGCAAGCCCAATGAAAAAGTCAATGAAGCCAGGGTACCAGTGTCTGCTTGCGCCGCATCACCCCCGCTGGACCATGTGCGTCCGAGGCGTCCCCGCCCCGCGCTTTGGCGTTCGGCCACCAGCAGCACCGGCTCCAACTGCCCGGCACGGGCGCGGCGCATCAGCTCGGTGTTGGTGGAATCGATCTCGGGCAGGATTTCGACAGAGAACGTAGGCAGCGATGGTGACACCGCCTCCCATATGGCCTCGGCACTCCAACGCACAGCCATCTCAAACAGCCTGCGGGCACATCACGCGCGAAGTGCCCTTACCAGAAATGCCGTGGAACCGGCTCAGCCGGGCCACTGGCATTGCCCCCTGCAAGGGGGAGGCGGCGACAGCCGACACGGGGGTGTTCATTTTTTAGGAGCGAGCAGCGTGCCGCGGCAATTGCTGGAACCGCACCAGCAGGGGTGTTCGGCCTTGAGCTTCTTGGTGTAGCGCTCGTCCAGTATCAGACCGTAGTCGTAATTGAGCTC
>JBBQBG010000275.1:0-5186 GCA_038317285.1 Burkholderiales bacterium
CGTGGTGCCCATGAACGGCAGCTGCATGTGGGTATGCGGGTCGATGCCGCCGGGCATGACGTATTGGCCGCCCGCATCTACGGTCGTTGCGCCGGGCGGGGCAGTAAGGTTCTCGCCCACGGCGGTGATCTTGCCGTCTTGGGTGATGACGTCGGCTTTGAAGGCCCTATCGGCATTGACTACGGTGCCGCCGCGGATAAAGAGAGTCGTCATGTTTACTCCTAAATTAGTAGCTACTTAGGCAATGGCCACGAGGGCTAGAGGCACATTTTGCTTAAGCCTTATGCTGAAGTGGCCGTGCTCATCGGGTTGTTGGCATGCGTCGTCCAGTTGGCGTATTTATCGCTCACCACCAGCCCGGTGCGCAAATCTTTTTCACCGGGTGCCAGATCGCGTAGTGTGATGCATTCTGGCACCGGACACACGGTCACGCACAGGTTGCAGCCCACGCACTCGTCTTCTTTCACCTCGAAGAAGCGTTTGCCATCTTTCATGTTGGTGATGGCTTGGTGCGAGGTGTCTTCGCAGGCGATGTGGCAGCGCCCACACTGGATGCAGCTGTCCTGGTTGATCACGGCTTTGCTGATGTGGTTCAGGTTCAGGAACTGCCAGTTGGTTACCGTGGGTATGGCCTTGCCAACGATCTGGTCCACGCTGGTAAAGCCCATCTCGTCCATGTAGTTGGACAGCCCATCGCTCATCTCCTGCACGATCTTGAAGCCGTAGACCATTGCGGCAGTGCACACCTGCACGGTGCCGCTGCCCAAAGCGATGAAGTCCAGCGCATCGCGCCAGTTGCCAATGCCGCCGATGCCGCTGATGGGGATTCCCGCCGTCTCAGGGTCGCGCGCGATCTCGGCCACCATGTTCAGCGCAATGGGTTTGACGGCTGGGCCGCAATAGCCGCCGTGTGAGCCCATGCCGCCGGTCGATGGCGACATGGTGAGCGTGTAGGGGTCCACGCCCATGATGGAGTTGATGGTGTTGATCAGCGACACGGCATCGGCTCCGCCCTTTTTGGCGGCGCGGGCGGGCAAGCGCACGTCGGTGATGTTGGGCGTGAGTTTGACGATGACGGGCAGCTTGCTGTACTGCTTGCACCAGGCGGTGACCATCTCGATATATTCGGGCACCTGGCCCACGGCCGCGCCCATGCCGCGCTCGCTCATGCCGTGCGGGCAACCGAAGTTGAGCTCGATGCCGTCGGCGCCGGTGTCGACCAAGCGCGCCAAAATGTTTTTCCACGACTGTTCTTCGCACGGCACCATCAGTGAGATGACCATGGCGCGGTCGGGCCAGTTGCGCTTGACCTCGGTGATCTCTTTGAGGTTGAGGTCCAAGTCACGGTCGGTGATCAGCTCGATGTTGTTGAAGCCCATCAGGCGGCGGTCGGGCGTCAGCAACGCACCGTAGCGCGGGCCGTTGACGTTGACGATGGGAGGCCCGGCCTCACCCAGCGTCTTCCAGACCACGCCCCCCCAACCGGCTTCAAACGCGCGGTTGACGTTGTAGGCCTTGTCGGTGGGCGGGGCGGATGCCAGCCAGAAGGGGTTGGGGGATTTGATGCCGGCGAATGTGGTTGCGAGATTGGCCATGGTGTTCTCCGAATGTCGATGTGCGTGGCGATCAGGCCTTGGCGTTGGTGATGTAGGCGTGGATGGCTGCGGCCGATTGCTTGCCATGTTCCACTGCTTCTACCGTCAGGTCCAACCCACCGGCACGGCAATCGCCACCAGCCCATACGCCGCTGAGGTTGGTCGTGCCCTCGGCGTCGGTGGCAATGCGGCCACCGTCCAATGCAAAACCTGCGGCAGCCAGCACTGGGTTGCCAAGCCTTTGCCCTATGGCTTTAAGCACCATGTCCCCTTCAAACGTGATCTCGCGGCCGGTGGCTTGCAGCTTGCCTTCCACCATGGCCTGCTCTGCAAAGCGCACGCCGGTCACATAACCGTCGCGGCCCAAAATATCGACCGGCGCCAACCACTGGTGCAGCACCACGCCGTTGGTCTGCGCCCATTCCTGTTCGGCCTTGGAGGCGGTCATCGTCTCAGGACCCCTGCGGTAGACCATGTGCACCACCTTGGCACCCAGCAACTTGCTCTGCACTGCGGCGTCTACGGCCGTCATGCCACCACCAATCACCACTACGCGGCGACCTACCGGCAATGTGGACAGGTCTGCGGTTTGGCGCAGCGTGGCGATAAATTCAACAGCATCCTGCACACCGTTCAAGGTCTCGCCGGGCACACCCAGTTGGTGCGTTGTGGCTAAGCCCATGCCCAGAAAGACGGCGTCATAGTCGTCGCGCAGTGTGTCGAGCTGAACCGTTGTCTCCAACTTCCAGCCGTTGTGGATGGTGATGCCACCGATGCCCAGCAGCCACTGCACTTCGCTCTGCGCAAAGTTGTTCGGCGTCTTGTAGCTGGCCAGACCGTATTCGTTGAGGCCACCAGCCTTGGGATTGGCGTCGAACACCACCACGTCGTGGCCCTTGCGTGCCAAGGTATAGGCACAGGCCAAACCCGCAGGGCCTGCGCCCACCACGGCGATTTTTTTGCCGGTGGCGGCCTCGCGTGTGAAGATTTGCGGTCTGTCGCTTTCCATCAGGGCATCCACCGCATGGCGCTGCAGACGGCCAATCGCTACCGGGCGGTCCTCTTGCGTGTTACGCACGCAGACGGCTTCACACAGGTTCTCGGTCGGGCAGACGCGAGCGCACATGCCGCCCAGCGGGTTGGATTCCAAAATGGTGCGTGCCGAACCGCGCAGGTTGTCATCGGCAATGCGCTTGATAAAGGACGGCACGTCGATACCGGTGGGGCAGGCCGTGGCGCAGGGCGCGTCATAACAATAAAGACAGCGCTCGGCCTCCAGCAAGGCCTGTGTGCGGGTGAGCCGTGGGGTGGCATCGGCAAAGCGTTGCGCGTATTCGCTGGCGACCAAGCGGGCCGGGCGAACATCGGATTGGTAAGAGTCAGACACGCTAGCACTCCTGTTTATAAAATCTGACCGTTTAGTCAGGTTCTGGTCCAGATGCTAGCAATTGTGATGCCAGTCTGTATCTAGGTGTTTATCCGCGGTTAGCGGCTGTTGGGAAGCGGGTGCGTGCTGCCCTAACACGCAGTTGCCGCAACCAGCCAATTCCGAAAATGCATCACCGCTGGCGGCGCGGTGTCGCCCAACGGGGTCACCAGATAATAAGCCCGCTCACCGCGCAGGGGCCGGTCACAGGCGACGACCAGGTCACCGCGTGCCAATTCGGTTTCTATCAGCAATCGCGGCACCAGAGCCACGCCCAAGCCATGGATGGCCGCTGTGGCTGTCATAGAAAACAATTCGTAGCGCGGCCCCGACAGTGCATGGGGCGCCACCACCCCCACGGCGTCAAACCATTGGCTCCAACCAAATGGGCGTGTGCTTTGCTGCAGCAGCGGTAGTGTGGCCACTGCCTCGGGGCTGATCGGCTGCTGCGCGGGCCCCAATAGGCCGGGCGCACACACCGGAACCACCTCTTCGCCAACCAGCCACGTGGCTTGCGTGCCAGCCCAATTGGCCACTTGCTCGGCGGTGCCGGCATACAGGGCGGCATCAAAACCGGTATCAGCAAACATGAAGGGACGCGTGCGCGTTTCGATATGCACCACGATGTCGGGGTGTAGCGCCTGCAACTGGGGAAGGTGCGGAATGAGCCAACGGGTGGCAAAGGTTGGCACGGCCGCCAAATTCACCGCGCCCTGCGTGCCTTGGGTGGACATGGCATTGAGCGTATCGCGCTCCAGCGCCAACAGGCGATCCGCCACTTGGACGGCATATTCGCGGCCACGCGGTGTAAGCACCACGCCGTGCCGGGTACGGGTGAACAGCGGCTGGCCCAGGTATTCCTCCAACGCAGCCACTTGGCGCGAGACAGCGCTTTGCGTCAGCGCCAGTTCCTGCGCTGCTCGGGTATAGCTCTCGTGGCGGGCAGCGGCCTCAAAGCACAGCAGCGTGTGGGTGGCGGGAATCTTGCGTCGCATCGGGTGACAGTGTAGCGACCGGGTGTCAATCTCAGCCGCGCCCCGGCAATTGACCACCACGCATGGCAAAAGCAGTCCCTTACTCCCCAGCGCGATCCGACACACGCCGTAAAATGCTGGCATTCGGCATGGCTTGTTGTGCTGCGCTCCCTTGTTGTGTTGGAAACCATGTCCGCCGTAAGCTTTTTGATTTCCGATCCCAGCCCTGCCCTGCAGACATTCACGCAGCAACTCTTGTCCGGCTATGGCTTTGACGCGGCCTCGATTAAAACCACGTCCAACCCGCACGCTGCGGCTGAAGTGGCAGCATCCTTGAAGCCTGATTTTCTGATCACTGACTGGTTTGCCAAGGAGTCTTTGACCGGCATAGCGTTGCACGAAGCGATTCAAAAGACACAGCCAAACTGCCAGTTCGCGCTGTTGTCACCGGTAGATGACCCCAACTACGTATTAGAGTCAGTGCAAGCGGGCGCGCTATTCGTGCTGGCCAAGCCATTCACTGCCGACGCGATGCGCTCGGCACTGCGCACCGCACTGGAACAATTGGGCCAGTCACACCCCGGTATTGCCCAAAAGCTTTCGGCACTGCCCAACCAGCCAAAACCCCGCCCTGTGCCGATTCAAATACCCAGCCTGCCGCAGTTCAAAGCCGGCGACCGTGTGGTGTATGCCAACCGTACGGAAGTGGTCAAGTACGTCATCCTGCGCAGAGGCGAATTGGTGCTGCAACTCGATGGCATACCGGGCATGGTTGAGGCCAGCAAGATCACGCGCCGCTAACGAACAGCAATGCGTTAGCGGCGCGTAATGCGTTGATCGGTTTGCTTTCTTGCTTACTGTTTGACCATCAAAGTTGTACCGTCAAATTCCGTTGCAGTGGCGGCAGCGGTATACAGCTTTCCGGCTTCAGGAATATAAGCAAACAAATCACTGTTCAAAACGGCTGTGAAGTAATTGCCAGGATAGACGAGGCCGTTAACCGTGACCGAGTTGCCGGCAGACAAACCGCTGTTGATGGCAGGCGCACTGATATTGATTGCGGTGGCCACGACGGTATTGGGTGGCAGAGTCATGCTTTTGGTGGCAGTGCCGATCGTCCACGTGGCACCATTGCGTGTCTCGGTGGTTAAAACCGTACCGGTGCAGCCAATATCAGTTGCGTCGTAGTAC
>JBBQBG010000276.1:0-5179 GCA_038317285.1 Burkholderiales bacterium
CCTTCACCAAGGTCTTCACCTCGCTCGGTATTTCCGAAAATCCGATATCGACACCGTATTTCGCGAGGGTTGCGGTGCGTGCGGCAGCGATCTGGTCGGGTGAAATACCGACGTTAATCAAAGAGCTGCCCAGTGGGCCGAACGACGGTGCATTGCGGTTGCTTTTGAAATCTTCAAAGCTGGTGAAGAAGAACAGCTTGTCTTCGATGATGGGTCCACCCAAAACGAACCCGTTCGTTGTCTCACGCGAGGCGGGTGGCGCAGAGTAGGAGTCGTTGCTGCGGTTATAGCGGTCGCCCTGCCAACGGTTGTCACGGTACACAGAGTAGACGCTGCCCTTGAACTCATTGGTGCCGGATTTGGTTACCGCATTGATATTGGCGCCGGTATAGCCCTGCTGCGTCACGTCGTAATTCGACAAATTGACCTGAACGGCCTGGATCGCATCGATGGAAATCGGCTGCTTGATGGTGGGCAAACCATTGGCTTCGATACCGAACGTATCGTTAGTGCGCATACCATCGATGGTCAATGAGTTGTAACGCGAGTTCTGGCCAGCGGCGGAAATCTCGCCACGGTCTTTTTCGGTTTGCGACAGGCGCGGGTCCATGCGGGCGTAATCATTCAGACTGCGCTGAACGGATGCGAAGGCATTGAGTTCTTGCCGGCCGATGTTGGTCCCGGAGCCCATGGACGACGGGCTGAATTTGTTGGCTGCGCCTGTGACCACCACTTGCTGCAGGGTGTCGCTGCTGACCTTAATGTCCAGCGTCAGGCTCTCTGCCAATTGCAAGAAGACGTCGTCTCGTGTGGCCTTGTCGTTGCCCTTGGTCACGACGATGGTGTAGGGTCCACCGACGCGCAGCCCGCGGGCCGAGTAGCGGCCCTCTGCGTCGGTCGTCAGCTTGTTGGACGAACCCGACTCTGCGTGAACAATGCTCACTGCAGCGCCCGCAACCGGCCGGCCATCGGCACCGGTAATCTGGCCGCCAATGGCCGCCGTTGTGTTTTGGGCAAACGCTGGCGCGGCAACCACGATGGCAACGGCAGCGCTTAGCACTGTCCTTGAGAAGGTTGAAAAAACGTGATCCTGACTGCGCATCCTGATAGCTCCTAAGCGAGATGGGCCCCAACGGGGTAGTTATTGGAAGAAGTAAAAAAGCGTAAAGAACTGTAATACTACCCATTAAGTTAACCATATAGTCAGGAAAGTTTTGTGACAGCTGTTGTATTCCAGACACCATCTGTATCATTCGACCGCCGACCCACACTGCGCACCCAAATGGGTCCCTACTTTGGAGCTACACCCTTGCAAACACCTCGATTGCTTGCACTTTTTAAGTGCGTTTCTTCTCCCGCATTAGGGTTTATCCTGAGCAGTTTTTTAATAGGTTGCGCCACCCAATCGCAACCCGCGTCGCCGTCGACAAAATCGGAGACGACAACGCCATCTACCGTTGAACTGAGTATTTTTTCGATCAACGACTTCCATGGTCACATCCAGCCCAAGCTGCCTACCCCTCTGTCGCCCCGCTTGCCAGACCCCAAAACCGGGGAACTCAAACCCCAGGCGGCCGGTGGAGTGGCCTACCTGGCCACGGTCCTGAACGGACTGCGGGCACAGCGCAAAAATCAGGTGTTTGTCGCGGCTGGTGATTTGATGGGAGCGTCTCCGCAAATGTCGTCACTACTGAACGACGAACCCACGCTGACCGCCCTGGGTGAATTGGGCTTGCTCGCCACGTCATTGGGCAACCACGACCTCGACCGGGGCATACCTGAACTGTTGCGCAAGACCCGCGGTGAATGCCCCGCAGGAGCCTGTGCGTGGCCCGAGTTCAAAGGCCCCGGCTTCCCCTACCTGGCGGCCAATATGTTTGAGATTGAGAGTGGCAAACGTGTGCTACCTAGTCACATCATCAAAGAAGTGGGCGGCTTGAAGATTGCCTTTGTGGGCGCGGTGACGCGTGACACGCCCAAGGTCGTGATTCCCAAGAGCATCGTAGGCATGCGCTTTGCCGACGAAGCAGACACGCTAAATGCATTGATACCCGAGTTGCGAGCGCAAGGTGCCCAGGTGCTGGTGGCGATCATGCATGAAGGTGCCATGTACGACGGTGCCGCGAACGACCCCAGCTATGCATGCCCTGGCCTGCAAGGCCGGGCCATCGACGTCGCCAAGCGGCTGGACCCGGCCTACGCCATCATCATCAGTGGCCACACCCACCAGGCATATACGTGCAAGATTGACGGACGACTGATGGTGCAGGCCGGTAGCTTTGGCGGCTGGCTGACCGAGAGCCGTTTGACATTCGACGCTGCTGGCAAACTGCTTGATTCTCAGGCCATCAACCACCCGGTCTTGCAAGGCGAATACGCGCCCAATCCCGCATTCGTCGCGCTGGTGCAGCGTGCTGCGGCGCTGACTACCGCCGCACGCAACAAGCCGGTAGCGATGTTATCGCGCGGCGCCACGCGCATGGCAAGCCCGCCATATGGTGATTCAACACTCGGGAATCTTGTGGCCGATGCCCATTTGGCATTCGCCAAAAAGCGGACCGCAGTGGACATCGGCATGACCAACTCGGGCGGCATACGGGCCGACCTGACGGTCATACCGGGACAGACCGTGACGCTCAGTGATTTGTTTGCCATACAACCTTTTACCAATGAGTTGATTGCGCTATCAATCACCGGCACGCAACTGCAGGAGTTGATTCGCCGGCAATTGAACAGCAGGCGTGTCGGCGGCCCTGCCACCTTGCAGGTGTCCAACAACTTGCGTTACCAGTGGAGCCAGGCAGAAGGCGCTGAGCCCAAGCTCGATTGGGTCACCGTGGATGGCAAACCGCTGGATACAGCACGTGACTACCGCGTCGTCGTCAATACCTTCATGGCTGAAGGGGGTAATGATTTGAACGTGCTGAAGCAGGGCCGCAACCGTGAAGTGGTGGGCATGGACATTGATGCCTTTGAGGAGTCGCTGCGCGACAACCCCAAGGCCGTTGACCAGATTGAGCCCGGGCGGATCGTGCGCAAATGATAATTTATCTCCGTTCTTTTAAGGCCTAAATATGATGCGTAGAAGCTTTGCTCAATGGTTGTCGTCCGGTTTAGGGGTGGGCGCATCCAGCATCTTCGCAACGCAGTCGATTGCCGCGCCCGCAGTCAGGCCACGCTTTGTTCTATGTGTGCTCGGGGAGTGGAACTCGCTAGAGCCAGTCGCTGCAGTGGTCAACGCGTTTGACTCTGGATTTACGTTGGACCGTGAATATTCCATCCTGAAACGCGATGCGCGAATGCAGAGTTCTTTCGCTGTCTCTACTGACCGGGTCAAGAACACATTTACCAAGGACGATGAAAGAAGCGTAAAGCGACACAATACCGTCGCCTATGTACTTTCTGGCCCTATCGACCAAGACAAGGCGTTGAAGATTGCTGGGTCGGCATTAGAACTTACCGCGCGACTCATTAATGCGGGAAGCACTGCCGTCAAAATGGAAAGCGCAGGAATCGCCCACGGCAAAGCGCATTGGTTAAGCCTTGCTCAAAAGGCCACTTCCGCGAGTGCACTTGAACGCATTCGCGTCTTGCAAGAAGCTTGGGTAAAGCGCCCTATCGAGGATGGCGACATTTTTTATTCGATCGGCATGCATGTCCTCGGACAACCGGACATTGAATGCGTCACGGGCAATATGCAGCCGTTGGAAACCGTACGTTGGATGGATGCCTTGGGTCATCAGCTACTCACCAGCAAAGTCCGTAATAAGCAGTTTTCACCAGACACCCAGTCAGCCGACAAAAATCTTCGCCCCGGGCCTTGTACACGTTACGAAGAGGACGATTTCCAATTCAATCCCTACGGATATATGCGTTTGGGTTAACCCAGCGGCTTATCTCGCGCGCATTACGGCGTCAGTTCATACAGCGCAGAGCCATCCCCGTTGTCCTTGACCAAATGGATATGCGGGTGGCCCGCCAGGTAACGCTGTGCTGTGCTTGCGGATAAAAAGGTCAGCCGCACGCCTGGCACCGGCGCAACCCGCCAATTACCATCTGCCGAAGGGTTGACCTGCTTGTTGGCCGACAACGTGTCCATCATGCGCAAATATTCGATCAGCACCTGGCGGTTTTCTTCCGGCGCTTCCAGCACGACCTTGCTCGCATTCAGGCCCGGAAAGTTGCCACCGCCAAAGGCGCGGTAGTTGTTGGTGGCCACCAGGAACTTTGCGTCAGGCTGCACCGGCTTGCCCTCAAACTGCAGGTTTTTCACGCGGTGTGCAGCCGGTGCCACCAGCTTGCCGTTGCCGTCATAACGCGCGGGCTGGGTCACATCGAATTCGTAGGTAACGCCGTCGAGCGTATCGAAGTTGTACGAGCGAAACGTGTCGTTCAACAGCGTTTGCTGTGCTGCCCCCTTGGGATCGATCTGGTTGAACTGGCCGGCGGACATTTCGATCCACTCTTGCACCTCGGCGCCCGTCAGCAGCATCGCCTTCAAGGTGTTGGGGTAGACATAGAGGTCGGCGACGTTCTTGATGGCCAAAGGGCCTGCCGGAATATCGGTGTAATAGTCCCAGCCCTGGCGGCCACCGGTTTTAAAGGGCGCCGCTGCGGACAGCACCGGGTATTTTTCATAGTCGGTGCCCTGCATTGCGCGCTTCACATACGCGATTTGTGCATTGGCCACCACCTGTACCGAAGGGTCGTCGCCCACCAGCGCAAAGTAGCTGTAGATGGGGGCGCTGCTAAAGGCCACCTTGTTGCGCACATATTCCAGCGTGCCGGCTTGTGCTTCGGTCAGCGTCTTCTCGACCAACGGATCGGCTTCAGCAACTGACTTGCGCGTGGTCTTGTCGAAGATGGGGCGTATCGAGGCCCGGCTGTCTACCACCTTCCACTTGCCAGCTGTCTCATCCAGCGTGAAATCGATGACACCCAAATGGTCGCCCCAGCGCCCGGGCATGACCGCAGCAACACCATTGATGGTGCCGCGCTCCAGATTGACCTTGGGGTGCTCTGCAAATGCAGGGCCAGGGAATTCGGCATGGGCGTGGCCAAACAAGACGGCGTCCACGCCAGGAATCTCGGTCAACGCACCGACCGCATTTTCTGACATAAGGGCGACCGAGCCTTTCTCGAAGCCCGCGTGGGGAATGGCGATCACCAGTTGCGCGCC
>JBBQBG010000277.1:0-5175 GCA_038317285.1 Burkholderiales bacterium
GCAATATGCGTGACCGCCATGGCCAGCCCAGCGCGTCCGTCGGCAGCCACGGCAGAGCCTGCATTGAAACCGAACCAGCCCACCCACAACAGGCCCGCGCCGGCCATCGTGAGGCCCAGATTAAAAGGCTCAAACGATTCACGCCCATAGCCTTTGCGTGCACCGACCATGTAGGCACACACCAGACCCGAGACACCCGCGTTGATGTGCACGACCGAGCCACCGGCAAAGTCCAACACACCGCGCTGCGCCAACCAGCCACCCGGCTCCCAGACCCAGTGCGCGATCGGCGCGTAGACCACCACCGACCACAAACCCACGAACCATAGCAACGCAGAAAATCGCAAGCGCTCCACTACCGCGCCCACGATTAGTGCCCCCGTGATGATGGCGAAGCTGAGCTGGAACATGGCATAGACCGATTCGGGCACGTTGGGCGCCACGTGGCTCACGGCAACTCGACCAGCGTCTTTGAAATAGTCAAGTCCGCTAAACCACAGGCGCGAGCTTCCACCCAGCCAACCATTACCCGGTGTGAAGGCGATGGAGTAGCCCACCGCAAACCACAACAGGCTGACCAGGGCCGCAACGGCCACCACGCTGGCCAGCGTATTGAGAACATTCTTCTTGCGTACCATACCGCCGTAAAACAGGGCAATACCGGGCAGCGTCATCAACAACACCAAGGCAGTGCTGGTCATCATCCAGGCGGTGTCGGCACCATTGATGGTTTCTTGTGCAACGAGGCTGGGATGGGTCAGGGGCGCAGCGGCAGGTGCGGAAGCAGGCGCTTGCTGGGCCCAAGCAAAAGCACTCAGGCATAACAGCGCGCAGGCCAGCAACCACTTCAGTCCGAATCGGTGCATCTTGTACTTTCTCAGTGTCCAACACCTGGTTTGCATGCACAAGACGTGCCACATCTCGCATACACAACCAGAACACCAGTTTGGTGCGGAAGTTGCTTGTGGTGTTTGCTTACCTGGGAATTTCCTATGCAGTCCAAACTGTCCCGTTGGCTAGGCCATTTGAGCGTGGGTCGCAAACTCACGCTGATCTATTTGCTGGACCTCACTGCCGTCATCTTCGTGTCCGGCATTCTCATTCACGAGAAGTACCTGGCCATTGATTTCGCCCGCAAAGAAATCGTGGGGACCGCCTACACCGAAGCGGTGCGGCAAAACCTGATGGATGTGTTTCTGGACACCCGCAGTGCCAAGGCAACGCTACGTGGTGATGCGGCACAAAGCCTGCAAAGCGCGCGCGCGCTCTACGACGAGCGCCTGCACACTGAGGCAGTGGCTGCACGCTTCACCGAGACCCTTCGCATGCTGCAAGGCACGAACCGCGCAACCACGCCAGCGGCAGCCAAGGTCGCGATGAAAGGTGCCTTGCTGGCGCAAGGGCGCGATCTGCTAACCACCATAGGCAACCAGTCCAACCTGATCCTGGACCCCGATCTGGACAGCTACTACGTGATGTCGCTGGCGGTGCTGCGCTTTCCCGAACTAATGCAAGTGCTGCACGACGCGCACGTTTTCATGCAAAAGTGGGGGTCGCCAGAGGCGGGCAAGAACCAGACCGCCCAGTTGCTGACACTGGTCGGCAAGCTAGATACCGTGCTTGCGGGCATGGAGTCCGATTACGACCAGGCATGGGCGGCCGGGTCGCCCCATTTGACGCAAGCACTGAAGGCCAGTCGCATAGCCTTGTACACACAAGCCCACGATTTTCAGAGGGCACTGGAAGAAACCGCCAACAACCCATCCAAGTCGCACCCGATCAACACCGAGGAAGGTGCCAAGCAGCAGGCGGCCCTAGGCGCTCTGGACGACGCCTGGCGCGTGGTCGTAGCCGAACTTGACGCGCTGCTGGATGCGCGGGTAGAGCAGATGTTCTCGCGCATGTGGCTGCACCTGGGCACGGCACTGCTGCTGCTGGGCATCGTCCTGAGTCTGGTCTACCTTGTGGCCAGTCAAATAGCGCGCCCCTTGCAGGCCTTGGCGCGTGTGGCGGACCAGGTGCGCCGCAGCGCTGACTACACGCACCGCGCGCAGTGGACCAGCAGTGACGAGATTGGCCGCCTGTTCACCGCCTTCAATGACATGCTGGCGCAACTGGACCAAGACCGCATCATCCAGCATGAGCAAGCCGCGCTCAACGGTGCTGCACAAGCCCAGCGCGAACTGGTCGAGGGCTTTCCCACACCCATGGTGGTAACGTCGGTACCCGACCACGAGGTTCTGCACGCCAATGCGCCTGCTCTGGCTTGGCTCGGCGACAACCGCCGCGACCCCTGGGCCGTGGGGCTGGAGCCCAACGTGCGGGCCCGCTTCTTCCAGCGGTTGGCAGACCACGGCGCGGTCGATGAATTCGAGGTGCGCTGGCTGGCCGGTGCAGCCCCATCGTGGGCCGTGCTGTCGGCCCGCCGCATGCAATACCAAGGGCGGGAGGCGGTGTTGACCGCCTTCGCACCCATCAACAAACTCAAGTTGCTGGAGCAGCGCCTGGAACTCTGGGCCAAGGTGTTTGAAGCATCCAGCGAGAGCATCGTCATCATGAACGCGCAGCGCCAGGTGATCAGCGTCAACCAGTCGTTTTGCCGCAGCACCTCTTACGACTTTCATGAGGTCATAGGCGCTGATTTTGCGACGCTGGTGGACAGCCCGCAGGCGTTGCAATGGACGCAGCGGCCCGACAAAGATGTGTGGCAGGGCGAGGTCATGATGCGCCGCATGAACGGCAGCAGCTACCCCGCGTGGCTGATGGTGTCCGCCGTCTACAAGGGCTCCACCAGCGGCGAGGTGGTCAACTTCATCGCCACCTCCATCGACATTACCGACCGCAAGGCGCATGAGGAGCGCATCCACTTTTTGGCCCACCACGATGTGCTGACCGAACTGCCCAACCGCTCGCTGTGCCAGCTGCGCCTGGGTGAGGCGCTGGACGCGGCGCGGCGCAGCGGCGAGAAGGTGGCAGTGCTGTTCATCGACCTGGACCGTTTCAAGCTGATCAACGACACGCTGGGTCACCACATCGGCGACGGCCTGCTGCGCGTCGTGGCGCGGCGGCTGACCCAGACCGTGCGGACAGAAGACACCGTAAGCCGATTGGGCGGCGATGAGTTCGTCATCATCATGCGCCATGTGCGCGACCATGAAGAACTGGACACCGTGGTCAACCAACGCATGATTCCCACCATACGCCAAGCGACGGTTGTCGAGGGCCACTCCATCTCGGTGTCGTGCAGCGTGGGCGTAGCCGTTTTCCCTGACGATGCAAACAATCAGGACGACCTGTTGCGCCGCGCCGACGCCGCCATGTACGAGGCCAAGTCGGCCGGGCGAGACATGGCGCGCTTCTTCTCCACCGAGACCGACCAGCGCATTCAGGCCCGCCAGGTTCTGGAAGCACAGTTGCGCCAGGCTTTGGCAAATGGCGAATTCTGCCTGCACTACCAGCCGCGCCTGTGCGCACGCACGCGGCGCATGCTGGGCGCCGAGGCACTGCTGCGCTGGAACAACCCGCTCTTGGGCCCGATCTCGCCTGCTGAATTCATTCCGCTTGCCGAAGAGACTGGGCAGATCAAAGCCATTGGCCTGTGGGTGCTGGACGAAGCTTGTTCGCAGTGGATGCGCTTTCAGGCGGAAGGCCTGTTTGAGCACCTCGAGCTATCGGTCAACCTGTCAGCGGTGCAACTGGCCGACCCCGATCTGGTGGCACAACTGCAACAGGTGCTGGAGCGCACGGGCATTCCTGCCGCGCAACTGGAGCTGGAGCTAACCGAGTCGCACCTGATGGACAACCCCAGCGCGGCACAAGAACAAGTCTCGGCACTCAAGGCAGTTGGCGTGCAGATCGCGATTGACGACTTTGGCACCGGCTACTCCAGCCTGGCGTATCTCAAGCGCTTTGAGATCGATATTCTGAAGGTGGACCAGTCCTTTGTGCGTGACATGCTGGACGACAGCGCCGACGCCGCCATCGTGCACGCCGTCATCGCGCTGGGCCACACACTGGGTTTCAAGGTTGTGGCCGAAGGGGTAGAGAACCTGCCCACCGCGCAGACCCTTACGGCCTTGGGTTGCGACGAACTACAGGGCTACTGCTTCAGCCGCCCGCTGGCTGTGCCCGAGTTTCGGGACTGGGTGCAGAACCATGGTGTGCCCACGCAACGCAGGCGGGGGCGTTGAAAATTGCTATCTAATTTATAGCTGCTTACGCATATTCCACGAGGGCTTGAGGCATATTTTTCTCAAAGCCACCGTTAGAGACTGTCCAGCCTCAGCCCCCGCATCATTGACGCGCTACGCGGTGCGACCAATAGTTCGGTAAAGGCCCTCCACAAAGCATCCGGCCCGCCCTCACCTGCCCTGCGCTCTATGTAGTCTTTGACGACATCCTGGCCCAGGTTGTAGTTGATGACATAGGAGCGGTTGGCCTCAATGAAGCCAATGCGCTGGGTGGCACGGGCTTCTTCCTGCAGGGAATACTTCATCAGCAGCGCAATGGCGGCCTCGCGCGTGATCTGGCCATCCAGGTAACGCTGGGCCACCATGTTTCCCGCGTAAGAGAGTTTTTGTACGGCGTGTTGTACCTGGTAGTAGCGCTCTACCTGTGAGGCGTCCAAGCCCGCCAACGGAAACAACACGTCGCGCTCGAAGGCCAGCCGCTCAGCCTCGGGAAAGACCACGCTGATGCCGTAGTTGGCGCTACCCTCCGACAAAAACGCCAAGGGTGAGTACAGCGGGAAGATGCTGTATTCAACCCAACCCTTTTCGCGCACCAAATGCTTCTCGCCCAGCAGGTGGAATACATGGTGGCCCGGGTAGCCCTCGTGGCTGGCGAGGTCGACGGCGCGGCTGATCTGCATCGGGAAATCGGTGTTCACCTGGATCAGGCTGCTGCTGTTGCCCAGGTACCAGTTGTAGCCGCTCCAGACCTGGTTGGTGACGTACTCCAGGCGGAAGGTCTCGTCATCCGGCAGGTCAATGAATTGCTTGGTGCGCGCACGCGATTCTGCAATCGCCGCGCTGAACACCGCATCCAGCCGGTCACGTGGAATGGCGAATGCTTGGTTGAACGCAACCATGCGCGTGCTGAGCGCGCCTTCTCCGGGTAGCAGATCAGACAGCTCGGCCAGAATGCCATCCAACTCCGCCTCGGTCACCGTGGGCG
>JBBQBG010000278.1:0-5159 GCA_038317285.1 Burkholderiales bacterium
GAAGCTTTGCGCGCGGGCATGTTGAGTTTTGTCACCTCCCGCTTTGACGCCATCGCCGCCAAACTGCCCAAAGACGCGCCCATGCGCTTCCCCCAGTTGTTTGATGGTGCGTGCAGTGCCACGGAAGCAGACCAGGTCGAAGCGTTCTTCACTCCCTTGACCAAAACGTACACGGGCTTGAGCAAGACATTGGCACAGTCACTGGAATCCGTGCGCAACTGCGCGCACAACCGCGACGCGCAACACGCCAGCTTGCAATCGTATCTGCTGCAGTTTTAACCAATATTGTGAGGGCGGGCAGCGGTGCAATGCCGCTGTAAGCACCGACAAGGTTCGCGGAGTGCAAGCGCGACCATCCGAATGCGCCTACAGTAGCCCTGTGCAGCACGTCGCGCGTTGTGGTGGTGTGGGGCCCGTAGCTTGCATTGCGAGCACCGATCCCCATGTAGCTTGCAAGCAGGCCAATGCTGGCTAATGGCTGATGGATTACCCCCATATGTTGTGGTAATTTATGCGTGCAAGTGCTCAAATGAACTTATCGCTCGTTGTCTGTACCTAAGGTTGAAGTTGAGGCCGTTTTCTGGCGGCAGCTTATTGAAACAGGAGGCTCTATGGATGCAATTGGCAACTTCGTCGCCCGCTATGCGCGTAGCCGCGAGGAAGAACTTTCTATCGACGAATACTTGGCGGAATGCAAACGCAATCCGCTTGCGTATGCCACGGCCTCCGAGCGCATGCTCACTGCCATTGGTGAGCCCGAACTCTTGGACACGCGCAATGACCCACGCCTGTCGCGTCTTTTTGCCAACAAGGTCATCAAGCGCTACCCTGCGTTTGCTGAGTTCTACGGCATGGAAGACGCCATAGAACAGGTGGTGAGTTATTTCCGCCACGCAGCGCAGGGGCTCGAAGAACGCAAACAGATTCTTTATTTGCTGGGCCCCGTCGGTGGTGGCAAGAGTTCTATTGCCGAACGGCTCAAGTTCCTGATGCAACAGGTCCCGTTTTATGCGATCAAGGGTTCGCCGGTGAATGAGACGCCGCTATCCCTCTTCGACCCCATCGAAGACGGGCCCATTTTGCAAGAGAATTTTGGCATTCCACGGCGTTACCTACAGCGCATCCTGTCGCCCTGGGCCGTCAAGCGCCTGGATGAATTTGGCGGCGACATCCGCCAATTCAAAGTCGTCAAACGCTACCCCAGCATCCTCAAGCAAATCGGCTTGGCCAAGACCGAGCCCGGCGACGAAAACAACCAAGACATCAGTTCGCTCGTTGGCAAGGTCGATATCCGCAAGCTGGAAAGCTATGCGCAGGACGACCCCGATGCCTACAGCTACTCTGGCGGACTGTGCCTTGCTAACCAGGGGATGTTGGAGTTTGTGGAGATGTTCAAGGCGCCCATCAAGGTGCTCCATCCCTTGCTGACTGCCACACAAGAAGGCAACTTCAAAGGCACCGAGGGTTTCGGCGCCATCCCCTTTGATGGCATTGTGTTGGCGCACAGCAACGAGAGTGAATGGAAGACATTTCGTAACAACAAAAATAACGAAGCATTTCTGGATCGCATCTACATCGTCAAGGTGCCGTACTGCCTGAGCGTGCGAGAAGAAGTCAAGATCTACGAGAAGCTGGTGCGTGATTCGTCCTTGGGAGAAGCCAAGTGCGCGCCGGGAACCTTCAAGATGATGGCCCAGTTCTCGATACTGACACGGCTCAAAGAGCCCGAGAACTCCAGCCTGTTGAGCAAGATGCAGGTCTACGATGGCGAGAGCCTGAAGGACACCGATCCACGCGCCAAGAGCTACCAAGAATATCGCGATTACGCAGGCGTCGACGAGGGCATGAATGGCGTGTCCACCCGCTTCGCCTTCAAGATTTTGTCAAAGGTTTTCAACTTCGACAGCTCCGAGGTCGCAGCCAATCCCGTGCACCTGATGTATGTGCTGGAGCAGCAGATAGAGCGTGAACAGTTCCCCGCAGAGCTGGAGACCAAATACACCGGTTTCATCAAAGAATATCTGGCACCGCGCTATGCCGAATTCATCGGCAAGGAAATTCAGACGGCTTACCTGGAGAGCTACAGCGAGTACGGCCAAAATATCTTTGACCGGTATGTTACCTATGCTGACTACTGGATACAAGACAACGAATACCGCGACACTGACACCGGCGAGTCGTTTGACCGATCGGCGCTGAATGCCGAACTGGAAAAAATCGAAAAACCGGCCGGCATTGCCAACCCGAAGGACTTTCGCAACGAGATCGTCAACTTTGTGCTGCGTGCGCGTGCCAACAACCAGGGCAAGAACCCGAGTTGGACCAGCTACGAGAAGCTGCGCCTGGTCATCGAAAAGAAGATGTTCTCCAATACCGAAGAGTTGCTGCCAGTCATCAGCTTCAACGCCAAGGCCAGTGTGGACGAGGCCAAGAAGCACGAAGATTTTGTGACCCGCATGGTGGCCAAAGGCTACACGTCCAAACAGGTACGTTTGCTGTGCGAATGGTATTTGCGTGTCCGCAAGAGTTCCTGATAGAGCTGCTTGTACCGCCACCACCCACCAATGATGGAGGACCGCAATGCCCCTTCAGATCATTGACCGCCGCCTGTCGGGCAAGAACAAGTCTATCGGCAACCGCGAACGCTTTCTGCGCCGCTACAAGGAGCAGATTGGCGATGCGGTGCGGCGTGCAGTGTCGGGCCGTGGCATTCGCAATATGGAGCAGTCCGAGAGCATCACCATCCCCAAGAAGGACATCAGCGAACCGGTGTTCCACCATGGCCAAGGCGGTATACGTGACACGGTCCACCCAGGGAACAAAGATTATGTGCGCGGCGACCGCATTGTCCGACCCAAAGGTGGCGGCGGTGGGCGGGGCGGCCAGGCCAGTGATTCGGGTGATGGCGAAGACGACTTCACCTTCACGCTGAGCAAAGAAGAGTTCATGCAAATTTTCTTTGAAGACCTGGCCTTACCGCATCTGTTGCGGACGCAGATCGGCGACAGCCCCGAGTGGAAAAGCCACCGCGCCGGTTATTCGCACGATGGCACGCCCAACAATCTCCACATCGTGCGCTCCATGCGCGGCGCGTTGGGACGGCGCATCGCCTTGGGCACGTCGGCGCGGCGCGAGTTGCATGAAAAAGAAGCCCTGTTAGCCGAAATCAAACGCTTTGCACAGGGGCGCGAGACCGAAATTCTGGCACTGGAGCGTGAAATTCTGGAGCTCAAACGGCGCCTCAAGAACATCCCTTTTCTGGACCCAATCGATCTGTGTTTTCGCAACCGCGTGAAGGTGCCCGTGCCCACCAGCAAGGCGGTGATGTTTTGCCTTATGGATGTGTCCGGATCGATGGACCAGGAGCGCAAGGATTTGTCCAAGCGTTTTTTTACGCTGCTCTATCTTTTTTTAACCCGCCACTACGACAAGATTGATATCGTCTTCATACGCCACCACACGCAGGCGCAGGAGGTGGATGAAGACACCTTTTTCCACGCCACCGAGAGTGGCGGCACCGTGGTCAGTAGCGCGCTGGTGCTGATGCACCAGATCATTACCGAGCGCTACCCCCATGGAGACTGGAATATCTATGGCGCCCAGGCCAGCGATGGTGACAATTTCTCCGACGACAGCGCGCGCTGCACCGAGCTATTGACCGACAAGATATTGCCACTGGTGCGCTACTTTGCCTATGTGCAAGTGGCCGACGAAGAGCAAAACTTGTGGCGCGAGTATGTGGCGCTGCAATCCATGCACAGTAACTTTGCCATGCGCAAGGCGACAGAGGCATCGCAGATTTACCCCGTGTTCCGAGACCTGTTCAAGAAGGAAGGGGTGAACCCATGACTGCCGAACTGAGCCCCGTGTTGGAGCGGCGAAAAATCGAGGTTTTGGCAAGTGTGCCGCCGACGGGTGACCGCAGGCCCCACACCTTGTTGCAGGCGCCGCTGCCCGCGCCTGCGCGGGCCACTGAGCCGCTGCCAGATCCCAGCGACTGGACCTTTGAGCTGATTGACCGTTACCACGACACCATTCGCCAAACAGCCGAGCGGTTTGGACTCGATACCTACCCGAACCAATTGGAGATCATTACGGCGGAGCAGATGATGGACGCCTATGCGTCGGTCGGCATGCCGATCAACTACCGGCATTGGAGCTATGGCAAGGAATTTATTGCCACAGAGAAGAAATACCGCCGTGGACACATGGGTCTAGCTTATGAGATCGTCATCAACTCCAACCCCTGCATCAGCTATCTGATGGAGGAAAACACCACGGCCATGCAGGCCTTGGTCATTGCACACGCAGCCTACGGTCACAACAGTTTTTTCAAAGGCAACTACCTGTTTCGCATGTGGACCGATGCGTCCAGCATCATCGATTACTTGGTCTACGCCAAGAACTACATTGCGGAATGCGAAGAGCGCCATGGCGTTCAAGAGATTGAAGACCTGCTGGATTCTTGCCATGCCTTGGCCAGCTTTGGGGTAGACCGCTACCGCCGGCCCAGCAAGCGAACCCTGGCACAAGAGGTGCAGGAACGCAAAGAGCGTGAGGCCTACGCGCAGCAGCAGATCAACGCATTGTGGCGCACGGTGCCGGTCAAGGAAGGTGCAGCCGACCAGCCGCACAAGGTAGACCGCTTTCCGCTGGAGCCGCAGGAAAACCTGCTGTACTTCATCGAAAAAAATGCCCCGTTGCTGAAACCTTGGCAGCACGAGATTGTGCGCATTGTCCGCAAAATATCCCAGTACTTCTATCCACAGCGACAGACGCAGGTCATGAATGAAGGCTGGGCTACTTTTTGGCACCACAAGCTGCTCAACACGCTGTATGACGATGGGCACCTCAGTGATGGTGTCATGTTGGAGTGGCTCACGTCCCACACCAATGTCATCTACCAGCCGCCGGTGGGGCATCGGGGATATAGCGGTATCAATCCGTACGCGCTGGGTTTTGCGATGTACACCGACATCAAGCGCATTTGCGACGCGCCTACCGAAGAAGACCACGCGTGGTTTCCCGATATTGCCGGGCAGCCTTGGTTGCCAACGCTGCACCATGCCATGCGCAACTTCAAGGACGAAAGTTTCATTGGCCAGTATCTATCGCCCAAGCTGATTCGCGACATGCATTTCTTTTCCATCCATGACGAT
>JBBQBG010000279.1:0-5151 GCA_038317285.1 Burkholderiales bacterium
ACAATTGGGTGCGCAGCTCGGTCTCCAGGCGCTTTAGCGATTTGGACACGGCGCTGGGCGTGAGGTTGAGTGCGTCGGCGGCCAGCGCCAGGCTTTGGTGCTGGGCCACCGCCAAAAAGTGGACCAGGTTGGGTAGGTCAAGCATGAATAAAACGACCGTATTAATGACTATTAATTGAACAAAACGACACTGAATTGGAGCACACTGCGGTCTTTGCTGCTACCCCGCATACCTCCATGTCCACCACGCCACCGCCTGTCACCTACCCCAACCGCCAATGGTTCTACACCCAGCGCCCCACCGGCCGCGTGGGCCCCGAGCATTACACGTTGGTGGACAGCGCACTGGACGCCACGTTGTCGGTCAACGAGGTCATCGTACGGGCCCACACCATCAGCGTGGACCCGTACATGCGCATACAACAACACGCACGCAACACCTATGACGTGCCGCACCCGCTGGGCATCGTGCAGCGCGCGGGTGTCGTGGGCCAGGTGGTGGCGTCCAACAGCAGCCAGTTTGCCGAGGGCGATTGGGTGCTGGGCTACACCGGCTGGCAGTTGTTTGCAAAATGCCATGCCAACGATCTGCAAAAGCTGGACCCGGCGCGGGCACCGGTCAGCACCGCGTTGGGCGTGCTGGGCATGCCCGGGCGCACTGCCTGGTTTGGCCTGATGGAGGCCGGGCGCCCCAAGCCCGGTGAGACCTTGGTGGTCTCCGGCGCGGCCGGTGCCGTGGGCTCACTGGTGGCGCAATTTGGCAAGCGCGCCGGTTGCAAGGTGGTGGGCATCGCCGGTGGGCCCGACAAGTGCCGCTACCTGCTGGACACACTGGGACTGGAAGGGGCAGTGGACTACAAGGCCTTTGCCGGTACGGCCGCGCTACAGGCCGAAATCCAGCGCCAGACCGGCGGTGTGGATGTGTACTTTGACAATGTGGGCGGCACGGTGACGGACGCCGTCATCCCGCTGATCAAGCGCCGTGCCCGCATCGTCATTTGCGGCACCATCGCCCAGTACGACGGCGGGCTGGACACACCCGACATGGGGCCGCGGTTTCTGCAGCACATGCTGTACGAGCGCGCCACCATTCAGGGCATTTTGGCCCGTGACTACGTGCACCGCATGGATGAGATGCGCGCCATCGTCGAGCCCTGGGTGCAAAGCCGCAGCATTGTTTTTGACGAGACCATCGTCAACGGTTTCGAGCAACTGCCGCACGCGCTGAATATGCTGTTTGAAGGGCGCAATACCGGCAAGTTGCTGGTCGCGGTTTAGAACAAACTTTTAGGCCACGCGGCTCTGCGCGTCTCGGCCCAGGGACTCCACTGCGTAGGGCACAAAGGGCGCGGCCCCTGCGTTGCTGCGCTCCGTGGCCAGCACCCGCTGCGGGTTCAAGCTGCTGATCGGAATGCTGGCGTCCTGCGGAATGCCGCCCGAGAGCTGCAGCGCCAGGTAGCGCCCGCAGCAGACGCGCAGAAACGACGCGAAGTTGTCCGCCGCGCCGCGCTCCTGCACCAACTCGTCGTACAGCTTGGTGCACAACTGCGGCACGCGCATGCCGTCGCGCTGCGCAATATCGGCCAACACGTTCCAAAACAGGTTTTCCAAGCGGATGCTGGTGGCCACACCGTGCAGGCGCACGGAGCGCACACGGCAGTCGTACAGATGCGGGTCGGCGCTGATAAAGACTTGGCACATGGCGAGGCTCCCTTGCTACGCGGTCGTTGGGCTCGCCATCATGCGACGCAAGGCAGCGAGCGTCAACTTTCAGTGCGAAATTTTCGTACCCAATTTCGTCAAGAACTGCGCGATCCAAGCCGGATGCGCGGGCCAGGCTGGAGCCGTGACCAAATTTCCGTCGGTATAGGCAGCATCAATGGCGATCTCGGCATACGTGCCACCCGCGCGCTCCACCTCTACACGGCAAGCCGGGTAGGCCGAGCAGGTGCGTCCTTTGAGTACATCGGCACCTGCCAACAGTTGGGCGGCGTGGCAGATGGCGGCCACGGGTTTGTTGGTGTCGAAGAAGTGCTTGACCATGGCGATGACCGCCGGGTAGGTGCGCAGGTACTCGGGGCCACGGCCACCGGGCAACAGCAACGCGTCGTACGATGCGACGGTGATCTCGGCAAACGTGGCATTCAGCGCAAAGTTGTGGCCGGGCTTTTCGCTGTAGGTCTGGGCGCCTTCAAAATCGTGGATGGCCGTCTTGATGGCGTCGCCAGCCTTCTTGTCGGGGCAGACCGCATTCACGGAGTGGCCCACGGCCAGCAGGGCCTGGAAGGGCACCATGGTTTCGTAGTCTTCACAGTAGTCGCCACAAATCATCAAAATCTTTTTGCCAGCCATGGGTTTCTCCTGAGGGTTTTTGGGTCGGTATGGATTCTTGGACTGTTGGACAAAGCGTTGGTGGTACTGGGGTGTGACATCGGGGAAACATCTAGTCAGCACCATTAGCAGCACGTGTCGCCAAATCTTCCTTACAAATACTTACAATCACCATTTTTTGATCAAGCCGTTATTAGCGGTTCGATGCCATGGACCTAGACACCTCTCAGTTGTCGACCGAGCTCACACGCCAATTGGCGAGCCTGCGCAATGAGCTCGCCAACCGGCTGGTGCGTGGCGTTTTCTGGATCGGTGTTTTGGTGGTGCCGCTGTCGCTCGCACGGTCGACTACCACCGGCTGGTTGCCCATCTACAACCTGCACATTTCTCTCGGGGCCCTTTATCTGGCGCTGGTTCTGGCTCGCAAGCAACTGCCCATGTGGCTCAAGGCAGGCGCGGTGGTGGCCACCCTATTCATTGTGGGTGTGGCGGGCGTGCTTAACCTCGGGCTCGCGGCTCCGTCGCTGTGGTGGTTGATGGGCGGCCTCATTGTGGCCAACGCCCTCTTTCCGGCCCGCGGTGCACACGCCGTCATGCTGGCGGCGGTGGTGGCCATGGTCGGCATGGCCATTGGGTTTACCACCGGTTGGCTAACGCTTAGCGTCGACCTCAATGCCTATGTGCGCGATCCCACCGCGTGGGCCACTTTGCTGCTGGGCACGGGGGGGTTTGTGGCCGTGGTCTTCCAGGCAGTGGGGGTCTACAACCGGTCTGTGTCGCTGGCAGTGGAGCATTCCATGCTGCGGTGGGTGGACGGCTTACCTTTGGGGGTTCTGGTGCTGGATGTGGACGGCAGGGTGCACTATGGAAATCGGCGTTTGGAGGAAGTGCTGGGGGTCAACATGGTCGAGCTGGGCGAGAAGCTTTCTGGGAGTGCACCCATCAATGTGTTCGACCTGATTGCCGGCAAGGTAGCCGGCACCGGCAAACGCTTCCCGTCGGGACTGCACCCACTGTTCCGGGCCATGCACGGCGAAGAAAGCAATGTCGAAGACCTCGAAATTTCCGTGCGTGGCGAACCAAGGCGATTTCGCGTCACCGGGCGCCCGGTGCGCAACGCCGAGGATGAGTTAGCCTTTAGCGTGGGCACGTTTGAGGACATCACTGAGAGCAAACGCAGCGAAATGGAACTGCAGCGCACCCGTGAACGGGCCGATTCGGCCAGCCGCGCCAAAGGCCAGTTGCTAGCCAATATGAGCCATGAAATGCGTACCCCCATCGATACGCAACTGGGCCTGCTGCAGTTGCTGCGGCGTACTGGGCTGGACGAGCGCCAGCAGGAATACGTGGAGCGCATGGATGCCGTGGCGCGCGGCCTGCTGGCTACCGTCAACGATGTGTTGGACTATTCAGAGAGCGCGTCGGGCAGGCTGGTGCTGGTGCCGCGCTTGTTCCACATCGACCTGCTGCTGGCGGAACTGCAGCAACGCCTGTTGGACCAGATCGGCGACAAGCCCATCACGGTCGACACCGTCTGCGACCCGCGGATCCCTGCGCAGTTGTATGGCGATGATGCCCGCCTGCTACAGGTGCTGGGCAATCTGGGGGACAACGCGGTCAAGTTCACTCGTGCGGGGACGGTCACGGTGGACGTACAACTAAAAGAGCAAACGGTTGATTCGGTGCTGCTGGAGTTTGCCGTGCGCGACACCGGCTTGGGCATAGCCCCGCGCGACCGGCACCGCGTCTTCTCCGGGTTTTTCCAGGGCGAGGCACCCCCAGGCATGCCGCGGCCGGGTGGCGCTGGCGTCGGCCTCGCCGTGGCTGACCGTCTGGTGCGTCTAATGGGCAGTTCCATTGCGGTCAGCAGCACGTTGGGAGAGGGCAGCACATTTACGTTTCCGCTGCGGTTACTACTGGCGGCTGAGGACAAGGACCCCCCGCTGTATCCGGAAATGCCGGACGAGAGCTAGCGAGCCGGATAGCCGCTCAGCCATCAGATCACTCCTAAATTCATAGCGCATCATGCATACTGCACGAGGGCTAGCGGCCAATTTTGCTTAAGTGGTTAGCCGCTCGAGGGCTTCCTGGTACTTGGCAGCGGTCTTGGCGATCACGTCGTTGGGCACGCGCGGTGCGGGGGGTGTCTTGCTCCAGGGCTTGCCATCGACAACAGCCTGCTCCAGCCAGTCGCGCACAAATTGCTTGTCGTAGCTGGGCGGGTTGGTGCCAACTTGGTAGCTCTCTACTGGCCAATAGCGCGATGAATCGGGCGTCAGCACCTCGTCCATCAGCGTCAGCGTGCCGTCGGCATCCAGGCCAAACTCGAACTTGGTGTCGGCAATGATGATGCCCTTGGTCAGCGCGAATTCGGCCGCGGCCTTGTAGATGGCGATGCTGATGTCGCGCACGCGGGTGGCCAGGTCCAGGCCAATGGTTTCCACGGTTTGCTCGAAGGTGATGTTCTCGTCATGGTCACCCACGGCCGCCTTGGCCGCCGGGGTGTAGATGGGTTCGGGCAGCTTGGATGCGTTTTGTAGACCGGCGGGCAGTTTGACGCCGCAGACCGCGCTGTTCTCTTGGTATTCTTTCCAGCCGCTACCGGCCAGGTAGCCGCGCACCACGGCCTCGATTGGCAGGGGCTTCAAGCGCTTGACCAGCATGGAACGGCCTTCGACCTGGGCCACTTCATCGGCCTGCACCGCGCTCTCCGGCGTTTCGCCAGTCAGGTGGATAGGGCAGATATCCAAACCCTTGGGGCCAAGCTTGTCGAACCAGAATAGCGCCATTTGCGTCAGCAGCTTGCCCTTGCCGGGGATG
>JBBQBG010000280.1:0-5133 GCA_038317285.1 Burkholderiales bacterium
AGCGGGTTGGTTCAGTGCCGCCTTCAATGTATAGCTGTAAGTCAGAGCACCTGTGCCGGTGTTGTATCCGGTTAGTGTGAGAGTGCCTTCGCCGGTGTCGACGACAACAGGCTTAGCACCCAAAGTTCCCAGTTGCGCAGCGGTGACCGTAGTACCCGCCACAACAATGTTGGACAAACCGTCTGCGGCGGTCACTGTGATGACGCCCGTGGTGGTCTCGCTGGTGTTTGCCACAGTCAATAAACCGATTTCACTAACGGTGGCTTGGCCGGCTGCAGCGCCATTGCCGTCAATGGGAACGATGCTGGGGGTGCCATCAGTATGGCCATTGATGGTGATGGTTAGCGTTGCAGTCGTGCTGTCGCCGTTACCATCCGTTAGTGTGTAGGTGTAGCTGTCAGTAAGCGTCTGGCCGTTCTTGAGGGCATTGACAGCAGGCAAGGTGTTGTTCAGTGCGTAGGAATAAGTGCCGTCACTGTTCAAGTCCAACGAGCCAAAGTTCAGGGTGACGTTGGCCGCCGTTATGGGGGTGGCATTAGCGTCTGTACCGACGGCGTCGTTGGTGAGTACGTTGCCATTGATCGTGTTGGGCGTTGCGTCCTCGGTGATCGATGCGCCGTCGGCCACAGCCACAGGAACGCTGTTCACCGGCGTGACTGGAGGGGTTGGCGTCGGAGTCGGAGCCGGTGTTGGATCGGGTGTAGGCGCGGGTGCGGGTGCCGGAGACGGCGTTGGAGTAGTAGGGGTAACAGGCACGTCATCATTGGGAGGTGTCTGTGGAATGCTCTGGGGTTGGACTGGTACTGGGATCGTATCGGTTTGCCCGTCAATCGATTGCCCCGTCCGGTCAATTGTCAAAGGTGCAACGTCTTCTTGGATACGCAGCAGACGTACAAAACTATGCGAATTGCCGCCATCGCCACCGCTCAAACCCAAGGCAGTGGACTCGAGCTGAGTGGATAGATCCCCGCCAGCGGCGATAATTTTGGCAACCTCCGCGGCGCCGCTGTTCAAATTGGTCAGCGAAGCCTCGGACTTGTCGGTGCCGGCGGTACCCAGAAGATTTGCGTCGATCAGCAGCTCTCGGCCGGACTCAACAATCAAGGGCTGGCCATTGGGCAACGCCAATTCAAGGCGTGTACCGTCTTCGGTAATGACCTTCTGACCTTCCTGCACCTCATCACCCACCTGCAGGGCTTTGCGTTCGCCATTGGCGTCAACTACCCACGCCTTGCCTTGCAGAATAACGACAATACCGCGGGCTTGAGCAGAAACTTGATTGGTGGCCATGTGGAATCCTTCGAATACAACAACACTAGATTGCTGTACTCTAAAGAAACCCAAGGCTCCGGTCTATTGTCCTTGGGTACAGGTCAGGTGCCCCAGCTGCGCCACGTTTAATGGATGCCGTGTACGCGCAGCGCCAATTGCAGGCGATCCGTTATGTTGAGCTTGACAAAAACCGCGCTCAAATGGGCTTTGACAGTCCGCTCTGAAATATGACAGCGTACTGAAATGGCGTTGTTGGACGCGCCATTTGCCGCAAGGACGGCGACCTCGATTTCGCGCTGTGTCAATGGTTCCTTCCAGCTTGGGTCTTGCACAAGGGGTGGGGGGACCAAGCGGTTGACGCCGTGGAGCAGGCGTTGCATCAGGGACTTTCCGATCCAAACGTGGCCGGTATCGACCACTTCGCGGATCTGCTTGAGCGACGCCGTATCTGAAAAAGCATGGCAATAGGCCGCGCAACCCGCGTCTAGCGCTAGCATGGCCTCTCCATCGGTGGGGTTGGAACTGGCGGCCACCACACGACATTGGTCGTTTTGCAAGATGCTAGCCCAAGAGGTCGCGATCCACGGCGGACGCCCGGCCAGCGACAAGTCGATCCACGCGATGGACGGCGTCGCAGAACGGAGCCCGAAAAAATCGTCGATGCGCGGGATAACAGTCTGTTTGGTAGTACCCAGGGCCTTTTGCCAGTGCGCCAGCAAACCGTTGTCGTGGGTAACCAGAATCGTCGCCGGGTAGTGCTTCATCGCTCCGTCATGGCCTTGGCTCTGGCTCTTAGTATGGGCTTCATGAGGTAAGCGAGCACCGACTTCTTGCCTGTAAGAATGTCGACTTCGGCCACCATGCCGGGGATGATGGGGAATTTTTGTTGCCCAATGCTACTGGATAGTGTGCGGACGCGAACCACAAAAAACGCATTGCCCTTTTCATCGAGCACCGTGTCAGCGCTGATCAGCTCCAGCGTTGCTTCCAGTCCACCATAGGTCGCAAAGTCGTATGCAGTGAATTTGACGAGTGCCTTTTGGCCCGGGTGCAGGAAGGCGATGTCGCGCGGCAAGACCCGCGCCTCCAGCAACAGTGCGTCGTCCGACGGCACCACCTCTACCAAATCTTTCCCGGGCTGCACGACGCCGCCGACGGTATTAACCTTGAGCTGCTTGATCGTGCCATTGACCGGTGAGCGTATCTCCGTCTGCTTGACTCGATCTTCCAATGCCGAGCTGCCTTCCATCAGCGCATTGAGCTTGGCGTTGGTTTCGCTTAGCTCCGAACGCGCTATGTTGCGGAAGGTCAGTTCGATTTCTTGTATTTTGCGGCCGGCCTCGGCAACTGCAGACTCCAGCCTAGGAATGTCGGAATTGGCGCTGTCTCGTTCTCCGCGGTAGCGCGCCACATCGCGCTCCAGTCGTAACAGTTCCACGTCGGAGATGGCGCCTGATTTCGCCAATGGACGGGTCATTTCCAGCTCTTTGGCGGTGAGGGTGTAACTTTGGGAGGCCTGTTCGCGCTTGGCGCGCACAGAAATCAATTCTTGCGATCGTTGCGAAGCTTGTTGCCGCGATACGCCAATGGTCGCGTCCAGTTCTGCCTTGCGGGATTCATACAGCGCGCGTTCCGCTTCCACGATCTCTGGCGTTTCTGCCACCACCTCGGCGGGCGGCAAAAAACGGGAACCTTCGGCCAATGCCTTCAGTCGTGTCGCCTTGGCAAGCAGAGAGTTGTACTGCGAACGGTTCTCGCGCAAGGACGACACCATGCGCGTGGGATCGACTCTGAGCATTAACTCGCCGATCTTGACGGTTTGTCCTTCCTTGACCAGGATCTCCGACACAATGCCGCCGTCCAGACTTTGAAGAACCTGCACTTGGCGCGAAGGGATAACTTTGCCCTCACCGCGCGTGACTTCGTCCAACACCGCGAAATTCGCCCAAATCAGCAGCACAAACACCGCCAACACGCTGAGCCACACGAGCACGCGTGCGCCTCGGGGTGTCTGCTCCGCAATGGCCCAGTCCGCTTTGGCGTCGAAATCGCCATCCAGCGCATCATCATGTTTGCCTGCCAGCGCCAGCATGCCCCGGTCAATGCCACGGGAGCACATTGTGTAAAACCGCGCCCAGGCCGCGACCAGCCTGTTAGGTACTTCTTTGACTTCTTCAGTTGCCATCAAGCGGCCCTGCCAACTCTGCCGCTTTGCAGCGCATCCACAACCTGTGCCTTGGGGCCATCGGCCATGACCTTGCCGTTGTCCACCACGATCAAACGGTCAATAAGCTCCAGTAACGAGGTGCGGTGCGTCACCAGAATCACGGTCTTTCCCTTGCTGAACCGCTGCAATCTGGCCTTGAGCAGGTCCTCGCTCTGGTGGTCCATGGCGCTGCTAGGTTCGTCCAGCAGCAAGATCGGAGAGTCGTTGAGCACCGCCCGCGCAATGCCAACGGCCTGCCGCTGGCCTCCCGACAATGAATCGCCGCGTTCGCCGATCAGCATGTCGAAACCCCGTGGATGGCGGTTCGCAAATTCGGTAACACCGGCAACCTCGGCCGCAGCGATGATGTCCTGGTCGTCAGTAAACGGTGAACCCAAGGCAATATTTTCCTTCAAGGTGCCAAAAAACAGGCTCACATCTTGCGATACAAAGCCTGCCGCACGTCGCAATTCGGCAGGGTCGATCTGGCGCAGGTCGATGCCGTCGATCAAGATGGCGCCTTCGGTGGGCTGGTACAAACCGAGAACCAGGCGCTGGATGGTGGATTTGCCCGAACCCACGCGGCCAATGAAAGCGACTTTTTCACCCGCTTGTATCTTGAACGACACGTTGCGCAAAACCGCCTGCTGCTGGCCGGGGTAGGAAAAACTGACGTTCTTGAATTCAATAGAACCCTGGAAGCCATTGCGGTGCAAGAACACCGATGCATCCGCCCGCTCGGGCTGGGTATTCATGTGTTTTTCAACGGACGCCAATCCACTCTTGGCATTGTGGTACTGCATCAACAGCCCCGCCACCTGCCCAAAAGGTGCCATGGCGCGGCCCGCCAGCATGGATGCTGCAATGATCCCGCCCATGCTGATGTGGTTGTCTGCCAATAGGTAAACACCGACGATAACCACCGCCACCGATACCAACTGTTGCAGCATCTGCACCATGCTCATGATGGTCGAAGACAGGAGTTTGAGCTTGGTGCCTGTTTGCGCAATGAACACAGTGGACTGTTCCCATTTGCGTTGAAAGGCACTCTCGGCCACCATGAACTTCACGGTCTCGATGCCGACCAAGCTTTCCACCAAGGTCGCATTGCGCTGCGAGGTGGCCCGTTGGGTCACTTCGACCAGTTCCTGCATCTTCTGCTGCACGACCATGGACGCTACGATCAACACGCAAATGCAAAACAGGGGCGGCAATATCAGCCACGGCGAGATCCATGCAATCACTACGAAGAATACAAAGACGAAGGGAATGTCGACCAGGGTCGTGATCGTGGCGGAGGCTACGAACTCCCGGACCGACTCAAAAGCACGCAGGTTGGCGGCAAATGACCCTACCGAAGCCGGTCGATTGGCCATGCCCAGCCCCAGCACGCGCTCCATGATGCGCGCCGACAGCGTGACGTCAATGCGCTTGCCTGCCGTATCCAATATGTAGGAGCGCAGCACCCGCAACAGGGTGTCAAAACACATCATCAAGAACACGCCCACCGCCAGAACCCACAGGGTTTCTTCGGCCCGGTTGGGCACGACCCGGTCATACACCGTCATCGAGAACATGGGCATCACCAGCGCGAAGATGTTGATCAGCAGGGCTGCCAACAAACTGTCCCGGTAGAGGCGCCAATTCTGCAGCAC
>JBBQBG010000281.1:0-5128 GCA_038317285.1 Burkholderiales bacterium
CCCCACTGGCTGACACAATGCGCCTCGTCGATGGCGAACAGGCTGAGCTGGTTGCGTTCGTACAAAGAATCCAAAAGCGCCAGAAAACGCGGATTGGTCACCCGCTCGGGCGCGGCGTACAAACAGGTGATGTCGCCACGCAACAAGCGCTGCTCGATCTGGTAGGCCTCTTCTCCGCTGAGCGTGGAGTTCAAAAATTCGGCGCTGACCCCCGCTTCGTGCAAGGCACCGACCTGGTCGTGCATCAAGGCGATCAACGGCGAAATGACCAGCGCCACGCCCTGCCCCGCGCGCTGGCGGGCAATGGCCGGGATCTGGTAACAAAGGGACTTGCCCCCGCCGGTGGGCATCAGCACCAACGCATCTCCACCATTGGCCACATGCTCCACGATGGCCTGCTGCGGCCCACGGAACTGCGGGTAGCCAAAGACCTCTTCCAGAATGGAGTGGCAGGTCTGGCTGGAGATGGGGGAATCAGTTGCTATCAAAATAGTAGCTATATAGGCAATGGGCTCGGGGGCTAGAGGCATAAATCGCTTAAAGCGACTTGCCGGCACAGCGGTGGGCAGGCCCTATTGTCGGGCATGGCCATTTACGCGGCAGCAGAAAGCTAGCGTTATCGGGTTAACCAGCCAGTGTGCAGCCTGTCTTGTTACAGCTTAGCCTTGGTCTAAAATAGGACCTTCCCAAGGGGCGCTGCAGCGGCCTGGCACCGGACAACACGGTTTGCCAACGGTCACCAGGCTTGGGAACTTCTTGGTTTCAGTTAACCGCGCTCACTTGTCTACACCAGAAAGTGAGCCGCATCCCATGTCAAAACCTCTGCAATACACCCGTGGCCAAGCGTTGCCGGGCATCTTGGCTAACCGCATCGCCATTTTGGACGGTGCCATGGGCACGATGATCCAGCGCTTCAAGCTGGGCGAGGCGCAGTACCGTGGGGAGGGTTACAGCGGGCCCGGCGGTCAGGGCGATCGCTTCAAAGACTTCCACCGCGACATCAAAGGCAACAACGAGCTGCTGAGCCTGACCCGCCCGGACGTGATTAGCGACATCCACGAGCGATATTTAGCCGCTGGTGCCGACCTGATCGAGACCAACACCTTTGGCGCCACCACGGTGGCCCAGGCTGACTACGACATGGCGGACTTGGCGGTAGAGATGAATCTGGTCTCAGCCAAACTGGCCCGCGCCGCGTGCGACAAATACAGCACGCCCGACAAGCCGCGCTTTGTAGCGGGTGCTCTAGGCCCCACGCCCAAAACTGCCAGCATCAGCCCGGACGTGAACGACCCTGGTGCCCGCAACGTGACCTTCGAAGAATTGCGCCAGGCCTACTACGACCAGACCAAAGCGCTAGTAGAGGGCGGCAGCGACGTATTGCTGGTCGAGACGATTTTTGACACGCTGAACGCCAAGGCCGCACTGTTTGCGATTGACGAATACTTCGAGGCCAGCGGCGAGCGCCTTCCCCTCATCATCAGCGGCACGGTGACCGACGCGTCAGGGCGGATTCTCTCGGGCCAGACCGTGACCGCCTTCTGGCACAGCGTGCGCCACGCGCAACCGTTGGCGATTGGCCTGAACTGCGCGCTGGGTGCCGCGCTGATGCGCCCCTATATCCAGGAGCTGAACCGTGTGGCGCCGGACACGTTTATCAGTTGCTACCCCAATGCCGGCCTGCCCAACCCCATGAGCGACACCGGCTTTGACGAAACCCCAGACGTGACCAGTCGCCTGGTGCGGGAGTTTGCGGCCGAGGGCCTGGTGAATATTGTGGGCGGCTGCTGCGGCACGACACCGGACCATATTGGTGCGATTGCGCATGCGGTGGCGCCCTTGGCCGCGCGCAGCTTGCAACGCAATGTGTTTTACCGCGATGCGGCCTGAGCTATCAGTCTGTCAGGGCCGCGGCACTAACAAGCGGTCGATCTCCAATTGCATGGCCTTGGCCAGCTTGGCATAGAGCCGCAGCTTGCGGGCATTGTCGCGCAGGCGCTCGGCCAGGCGGGCGGCGATGGCCAACAGCAGTTTGGAGCCTATGCGCGGCTCGTCATTGATCAGCGCCTCAAGGGCATCACGGGTCAGGATGGCGCACAGCGCATCGGCGCTGGTCGTGCAGGAGGCCGAGCGCGGCTCTTTGTCCACCAAGCCCACCTCGCCGACCAGGCTTCCGGGGCCCAGCACGCGGATGGTCAGGGGCTCGGTGCGGCTCACGGTGACGCTTTCAACGACCACTTCGCCTTCCAGCAGCAGGGCCATAAAACCTTCGTCGGCGGCATCGCCTTCGCGGATGAAAGTGGTGTTGGCCGGAATAAAACGCGGCGTCATGTAGCCGACCACGACCCGGGCTTCCTCCAGGGTCAGGTGTATCAGCGCATTGGGCGCCGTCAGCAGTTCGGCAGCGGTTTCAAAGGCCCTTACGCGTGGGCTGTCCGGGTTGGTGTCGTCAGAGCTCATGACCGTAGTGTCCGCCTCTTTGCCGCGCAAACAACAACTGTTTGGTAATGGTGTCGGCAATGGTAAACCACGACGGGCCGCTATTCCCAGAAGTTCCGACAGGTTCTCCCTTAAAATTCACCCATCCAAGGAGCGTTGCAGCAGGCCACACGGTGGCTCTGTCAGGCTTGGATGTTCCCAACGACGCTCACCTGGTTCGCTGTTTTACAGGTGAGATGCATGTCTTCAGTTCCTAACGTTTCTATCGTCCCCCCCATGATGTTGTCCGGCCTGGAGCCGGTAACCATTGGCACCGTTCCGTCGGCGGATGAGGGCGCCGCCCCGCGCGCAACCTTTGTCAATATCGGCGAGCGCACCAATGTGACTGGCTCCAAGGCCTTTGCCCGCATGATCCTGAACGGCGACTTCGAGCAGGCCCTGGCCGTGGCGCGCCAGCAGGTCGAAAACGGCGCCCAGGTCATCGACATCAATATGGACGAGGCCATGCTGGACAGCCAGGCCGCCATGGTGCGTTTTCTCAATTTGATAGCGTCTGAGCCCGATATTTCGAGGGTTCCGGTCATGATCGACTCCAGCAAATGGAGCGTCATCGAGGCCGGCCTGCGTTGCGTGCAGGGCAAGGGCATTGTCAACTCCATCAGCATGAAGGAGGGCGAGGAAGCCTTCCGCCAACAGGCCAAGCTGGTGCGCCGCTACGGTGCCGCCGCCGTGGTGATGGCTTTTGACGAAAAGGGTCAGGCCGACACCTACGCGCGCAAGATCGAGATCTGCGAGCGGGCCTACCGCATCCTGGTAGACGAGGTGCGTTTCCCCGCCGAAGACATCATCTTCGACCCCAACATCTTCGCCATTGCCACCGGCATTGAGGAGCACAACAACTACGCCGTCGATTTCATCGAGGCCACGCGCTGGATCAAGGCCAACCTGCCCGGTGCCAAGGTGAGCGGCGGCGTGTCGAACGTCAGCTTCTCGTTCCGCGGCAACGACCCCGTGCGCGAGGCCATTCACACCGTGTTTTTGTACCACGCCATTGCCGCCGGCATGGACATGGGCATCGTCAACGCCGGCATGGTGGGCGTGTACGACGACCTGGAGCCCGTGCTGCGCGAGCGTGTGGAAGACGTGGTGCTGAATCGCCGCGACGATGCCGGTGAACGCCTGGTCGAGATTGCCGAGACCGCCAAGAGCGGTGCCAAGGACGAGAGCAAACGGCTGGAGTGGCGCGGCACGCCCGAGGCCCCGGTCAGCGTGGGCCAGCGCCTGAGCCATGCCATGGTGCACGGCATCACCGACTTCATCGTCGAGGACACGGAAGAGGCCTATCAGGCGGTCTTGGCCACCGGCGGACGCCCGCTGCACGTGATCGAAGGCCCGCTGATGGATGGTATGAACATCGTCGGCGACCTGTTCGGGCAGGGCAAAATGTTCTTGCCCCAAGTGGTCAAGAGCGCGCGGGTCATGAAGTCTGCCGTAGCGCATTTGATCCCCTACATCGAAGAAGAAAAGCGGCTGGACGAGGCCGCAGGGCGTGACGTGCGCACCAAGGGCAAGATCATCATCGCCACCGTCAAGGGCGACGTGCACGACATCGGCAAGAACATCGTCACCGTGGTCCTGCAGTGCAACAACTTTGACGTGGTCAACATGGGCGTCATGGTGCCCTGCCACGAGGTGCTGGCGCGCGCCAAGGTCGAGGGCGCGGACATCATTGGCCTGTCCGGCCTGATCACGCCCAGCCTGGAAGAGATGCAGTACGTGGCCGGCGAGATGCAGAAGGACGACTACTTCCGCATCAAGAAAATCCCGCTGCTGATCGGCGGCGCCACCTGTAGCCGCGTGCACACGGCCGTGAAGATTGCGCCGCACTACGAAGGCCCGGTGGTCTACGTGCCCGATGCATCCCGCAGTGTGGGCGTGGCGCAAAGCCTGCTCGGCGACCAGTCCACCCAATTCCTGGACGAGTTGAGTGCCGACTACGCCCGCGTGCGCCAGCAACATGCCAACAAGAAGCAGACGCCGATGTGGACGTTGGACAAGGCGCGGGCCAACAAAGCCGTGATGGACTGGAGCACCTACAAACCGACGAAGCCAAAGTTCATCGGCCGGCGCGTGTTCAAGAATTTCGACCTGGGCGAGCTGGCCCAATACATAGACTGGGGCCCGTTCTTCCAGACCTGGGATTTGGCAGGGCCCTTCCCCGCCATCCTGGATGACGAAGTGGTGGGTGTGGAGGCGCGGCGCGTGTTTGCCGACGCCCAGGCCATGCTGAAGAAGATTGTGGACGGCCGCTGGCTGACCGCCAACGGCGTGGTGGCCCTGTACCCGGCCAATAGCGTAGACGAGGACGACATCGCCCTCTACACAGACGAGACCCGAACCGAACGCGTGCTGACCTGGTACGGCCTGCGCCAGCAGACTGAGAAACCGGTGGTGGACGGCGTGACCATGCCCAGCCGCTGTTTGGCGGACTTTGTGGCGCCACATATTGCTACACATTCAGGAGCGGCTCATGCAGACTCCACCAGGGCTAGCGGCCCATTTAACCAAACGATACCCGACTACGCTGGCCTGTTCGCGGTGACCGCTGGCATTGGTGCGGACAAACGTGCCCAGGCCTTCGAAGCCGCACATGACGATTACTCGTCCATCGTGCTCAAGTCGCTGGCCG
>JBBQBG010000282.1:0-5095 GCA_038317285.1 Burkholderiales bacterium
TGTTCAGGTTGGAGCCGAAGGGTTGGCTGAACGCGACTGCGCCGATGTGTCGGCGCTGGGCCTTATCGCTGTTCACGGTACTACGTCATTTCACGATTGCTATGAATTACATAGCTATTTGCGCTTATTCCACGAGGGCTAGCGGCCAATTTACCGTAAGCGTTACTGGCCAGGGCACGCCTACCGGGCGCAGGCACGGCATGGATCAGCCGGGCAGTTGGAGCGATTGGCGCCGTGCCCTAAACGCCATCGGCGGCACGCCATAGTGTGCCTTGAACGCGCGGCTGAACGACGCGCGGTCCACATAGCCCACGGCAGCCACGGCCTGGTCGATGGTGGCCTGGTCCTCCAGCAGCGCCTTGGCCGCTTCCAGGCGCAGGCGCATGGCATAGGCCTGTAGCGTCAGACCGGTTTCGGCCTTGAAGCGGCGCAGCAGATTGCGGGGGCTGGTGTGCAGCGCAGCCGCCAGCGTGGGCACGTCGGGCGGCTCGGTGAATGCGGCGCGCAAGCGCTGCTGGGCTGCGGCCACCAGCACATCGTGCGTGCTGGGGCTGGGCAGCAACGGAAAGTAGTTGCTCTGCGGTCCGCGCCGGAAGTCGAACAGCATGGCAGCGGCTACGCGTTGTGCCACCTCCATCCCCGCCTCTTGCTCCACCACAGCCAGCGCCAGATCGATGCCAGCGCTGCCGCCACCACTGGTCATGATGTCGCCGTCGCGCTCCACCATGTGCTCAAAACGCCACTGCACCGCCGGAAAGGCCTCGCGCACCTCGCGCGCGTCGCCCCAAAACGTGGTCGCGCGGCGCCCATCCAGCAAACCCGTGCCCGCCAGCACCTGGGCGCCGGCACAGACACTGGCGAGTTGGCGGCCCGGGCGAAACCAATCGGGCAACAGCTTGCGCAGCGGTGCGCTGCCCGCCAGCACCAGGGCCACCGGCCCACGCGCGGCTGGCACCAGCACCAGGTCGCAGTCGCCCAAGGCATCCAACCCCGCCTGCGGCTTCAGTACGACGCCATGTGCGCCCACCGGTTTTTTGGATGCGGCCAACAAGCAGGTTTCAAACACGGCACGGCCCGCGTGGCGGTTGGCACTGTGCAATACGTCCAGCACATTGGCCACGCTGGCCGCCACGGTTTCGGGTTGGATGGGGATAGCGACGTTCATATTGTCCGATTCAACCACAAAGTTGTCTATTTGGCCACTCCTCAAAACACCCCTTAGTCCCTAGAATTTCCAGCCAGAGCCCCATCCCACCCGGACAAAGGAACACCGCCACCATGACACCCACTCCAGACCACGCCCTTGTATTGGTTGACTACCAGCAAGGTTTTGACCACCCCAGTTGGGGGCGTCGCAACAACCCCGGCGCCGAGCAACAAGCCCAGCGCCTGCTGGCACACTGGCGCGCCCATGGCGCACCGGTGGTCATCGTGCGGCACGACTCGACGGAGGCCCATTCCTCGCTACGCCCAGGCCAGCCTGGCAACGACCTCAAACCCGGCTTCGAACCGCGTGCCGGTGAGCTGCTGTGCGTCAAGCAGGTGCACAGCGCGTTCATTGGCACACCACTGCAAGCATGGCTCGACGCCCGTGGCGTGAAGGACATCACCATCTCGGGCATCAGCACCGACATGTGCACATCCACCACCACCCGCATGGGATGCGACCTGGGCTACCGCATGCATTTTGTAGAGGACGCCTGTGTGTGCTTCGAACAGCGCGACCCAGACGGCGAGCCTCTGGCCGCAGAGGTGCTGCACCGCGCGCACACCACCACGCTGGGAAGCGATTTCGCCCGCATCGTGCGCACGGAGCAGGTCGTGTCGGCATGACAGACGACCACCCCGTGCACAGCGTGGCCGCAAGCCAACCCGGTGGCACTGGAATCGGCACAGGACTTCTTGCGCCGGGTGGCGCAGGTGGAACTGCACCAGTGTCCGCGCTGTCAAGTTGGTCAGATGCGATGGGTAGAGACACTGAAGGGCTGCAAGACGCTGCCTGCGCCGGGCAGCACCCCAGAAGTCGCTCAGAAGAGCACGGGGCCGCCATGACGATGCTGTACGGTCACTTGGAGCACGATTGGGCGACCCAACATGGCACGCCCGGGGCATACACGCGTTCACGGATCAAGCAAGTTGGTGTTACGGACGAAGTGGCACTGCATTACCGTTGTGCATTGCCGGGAAACGCGATCATCTGAGCCCCACGGGCCCAAAGTGGCACAGCAATGCTTGGATTGCCTGCGTCCAAACTTACAATAACCTGTAGTCCATTGCTACTTCAGCGGTTCGGTCCAACGTGGTTTATCTGCCGATAGGGGGTCTCTTGGTTTCTTCCAGCTTCGTCTCTCGGCAGATAAACGCAAATCGTTAGGCAACACAAATGCACCTCGCCCGTCGTGAGAAGCAGTTCTTCCTGGGAGCTTGCGCAGTTGCCTGCTTGTTTGGTGCGCTTGCCGGCTACATTGCCTTGTCGGATGAATTGGAGCACCAGTTTCACGGAGGTGTTCTTGACGAGGACGTATCGAGGGTGATGTGGTTCAACATATGGACGACTGCTCTTGCTTTCGCGAAAGTGACTTTGATCACCATCGTTGTAATTGGGGTTGCACCTATCGGGCTGCACCGGCTTCTCGCGCAAGGAACGCGTGATGCCTAACGGGTTATATATGGACTCCCCCACAAGCGCAAGAAACTGACCGATATTTTGGCTGCTTGGGATGCGCCTGCAGTCGTATATCCGGCATCTAAGGTGGACTCTGGTGTGGTCCGTGCCGACATGGAATCTGCGTCACCGAAGCGCCAGTCGATACGAACGGCAGGCAAGCTGCCGCAAGAGTTATCGGCGTCTGTCGGTGTGGGGTGAACCCGGTTGGCCATGATGGTCGATCAATCTCGTCGCAACGCGTGATGGGTGTTCAGTTTCTTCTTGATAACGGCTGTTCTGGATGTTGGCAATCAGGCCGGCATCACAAAACTCTCCCTGCTGATCTTCTTGCTTAGCCGCACGGATTGTTCATCAAAAGGCTCCTTGTCCCTGAGCGTGGCATAGCAAATCCGCGCAAGCTTGTTGGCCAGTGCACAGGCCGCCTTGTTGTGGTTGCCTCTAGCCTGCACATCCAGCGCCCAGCGGCGCACACCACAAACCTCTCGCCCGGCGTTCTCTGCCACTTTTGAGGCGCGCAATACGCTCCTGGCGCCATGCGTGAGCAACATGCGCAAATATCGATCCCCCTTCTTGGAGATACGCCCCAGGTAGCGGCTGTTCCCTGAGCTGTACTCCTTGGGCGTCAAGCCAAACCAGCTTGAGAAATGCCTTGCATCCTTGAAGTGGCTAACGTCGCCCGATGTTGCAGCCACCATCGCGGTAGCTGTCAGCAGACCAATGCCGGGAATTGACAGCAGGGTTGTGCAGGCCGGGCTCAACCTGGCCAGCGCTGCCAGCTCTCGCTCCAATTGGGAAACTCGGCTCTCCAGCAAGCGAATCTCTTCAATCAACAACTTGGCCGTGCCACGGATCAAATCCGGCACAGCCGTATTGGGATCGGCCAGCACCCGGCTGATTGCCTCAATGCCGGTGCGTGCACCCACGGGAATGGCGATGCCAAACTCCCGACAAAAGCCGCGCAATGCATTGATGCGTGAAGTGCGGGTGCCCATCCAAAGACTGCGGATGCGGTGCATGCCTTGCAGGGCCTGCTGCTCCACCGACTTGATGCGCACCGGTCGCATGTCGGACGCCCGGGCGGCTTCCAGGAGTGCAGCCGCATCGGCTGAATCGGTCTTGTTGCGTTTGACGTAGGCTCGGATGTACTGGGCTGGCAGAAGGCGCACTTCAATGCCCAGGCCATTGAGCCAGCGACCCCAATGGTGAGCCGAGCCACAGGCTTCCATGATCACCAGATTTACATCCCGGTTGGCAAACCAGCGTTCAAACTGGGTGCGGGTAAGGCGGTGTGTTTCAACCACACGCCATTGTTCGTCGGCAACGGCGAGTTGAAACACGGACTTTGCAAGATCGACAGCAACGGTAGTAGCATTCATGTCGGACTCCTTTGTTTAAGAACCTGATCTCCACGCCAATGAAAACCAGGACGCAAATATTGCGCAAAAAAGCGGGGGAGTCCATCCCATCACTCAAGCGGAGCGCCAACGGCATGGCGCGCTGGACAGCAAGCGCACAATGGGGCGAAGCCCCAGCGCTTGATGGCCAGCGCGCCATGCCGTTGGCGCCCGCTTAGCTCGAACGTTGGGCCTCACGAATGCCCGGCTCCCCTGCTTCTTCACTTGCCAAGCAATATGCTTTCCTTTCGCATTGATCAATTCGAATTTGAGAATCCTGGATCCGAGGAGGCGCTCGAAATCGATGTGTCACGCCAGTCAAAGTTTCCCCATCCAGATGTGGGCGGCTTTGTCAGAGCGACAGTTGGAGTGCTGGCAGTTTCAACACTAAGCGAGCCAAAACCCTTCCACTTAGTCCGTGGTCGGGACGAAGTCAGCAAGTACGTGAAGCACTTCGCAAACATCGAGATTCCATCGCAATCGGAGTGGCCTACATACACACTGGCTACGGAGTCTTGGGATCAAACACATTTGGTGATCTGTGGGCCAGGTATCTTCATTCGCTACCAATGGTCAACAAGCGCATGAGAAGCACCAATAGCTCGTCGAATCGCTTGAGTCCCAACTGGTTGATCGACTCAGACACAGAGGATAAGAGGGCGGCTACGCCGCAACTGCTGTTCGCTGGTCATCGCCAACGTTAAATTTCACGCAAACAGCCTGTTCTAGTTGCCGCCAATTTATCTCAAATGTGCTATATTTCTAGCATGAAGTGGGAGATCAAATATCACGATGAGAAGTTGCAGGCGGATGTGTTAGCTTTGCCGCCGGGTATCTTGGCCAGGTACTTTCATTGCACCGATCGCATGGTGGAATTCGGCCCTGATTTAGGAATGCCTCACACGCGGGCAATGAGCATGGGCCTCTTCGAATTGCGTTTGAAATCCCGTGAAGGAATTGGACGGGTGTTTTATTGCACCTTGGTGGATCGCAAAATCGTCATGCTCCATCAGTTTGTGAAAAAGACCGATAA
>JBBQBG010000283.1:0-5077 GCA_038317285.1 Burkholderiales bacterium
CCGCCAGGTCTACACCCGTATGTTCTTGAACACCATGAAACCCAAAGCCCTGCGCAAACTGGCGCAGCACCCCGGTTTGTTCGACCGCGACGCCATGCTGCAGGCCAAAGACCTGTATGACTTCGACAACGTCTTCACGGCACCGGTGCACGGCTTCAAGAATACCGACGACTACTGGTTGCGCGCTTCGGCCAAACCCCATCTTCGGCAGATCAAGATTCCGGCTTTGGTGGTCAATGCCCTGAACGACCCGTTTGTACCGGCCTCCAGCCTGCCGTCGCAAAGGGACGTGGGTTCACACGTTACGCTGTGGCAACCCGCGCACGGCGGGCATGTGGGCTTTCCGCAAGGGCGCCCGCCCGCCCACGTGCGGGCCATGCCGGACGCCGTGGGCGGTTGGCTGCTACAGCATGTGGGCACCAATGCAATCCTGGGCACTGCACATGGATGACATCGTCAAACAGGCCATGTCCAAATGGCCCAATGTGCCGGACTGTTATGGCTGGCTGGGGCTGGACACGCGCGGCAACTGGTACATGCGCGACGATCGCGCACAGTCGCAGGGGGCTTTTGCAGGGGGTCCGCCGGCAGCCAAGGGCTCCTTGCTGCTGCACGACAAGCTCATCGCGTTCATCAACCGCAACTACATGGCCGACGCACAAGGCCGCTGGTTTTTTCAGAACGGGCCGCAGCGGGTCTACGTGGAGTTGGCCGCCACCCCGTGGATCTGGCGCGTGCAGGCGGACTACACACTGCAAACCCATACCGGCCTGCCCACCCTCTGCACGGCCTGCCTGATGGACGAGCACGGTTGGCTGTATCTGGAAACGCCATTGGGCTTTGGCTTGGTCCACACCCAGGATATGGAACTGGCCGCGCAAGCGGTGGAATCAGGGCTGTGGACCGTTCAAGACGCCCAGAGAGGCGATCTGGCACAGCGCTATGGCTATATCTGCAGCCCCGCCTTGGTACCGAAAACGCTACAAATATAGTAGCGCATTACGCATGTTCCACGAGGGCTACAGGCCGATTTGTTATAGACAGACTGTGGACCCCGGGCATAAAAAAGCCGGCGCAAAGGCCGGCTCATGAGGGTCTGGTCAAAAATTAAGGTTTTGCTTCGGCGGCGGGAGCCGCCGCTTTGACCGGTTCAGCGAACTTGGCGCCACCGGCGTTGGCCATATAGACCACCGCACGGGCAATTTCAAAGTCGTCAAAATCACCGCCGCCCTGCGCACCCATGGCGCCCTTGCCCGCAATGGCGGAATGCACCAATGCCTCAAGGCCGGTCTTGATGCGGGGCGCCCAGGCCGCTGCATCGCCAAATTTGGGAGACCCAGCCAAACCAGCGGTGTGGCAGGTGGTGCACTGGGCCTTGAAAACGGATTCACCGGACTTCATTTCGCGGTTGGCATCGCGGATTTCAACGGAACCAACCTTCTGGATGCGGGCCAGGGTGGACTGTTCCAGGTTGACCGAGCCTGCCAGCGGTTTGTTGTCCGAGGTGACGTAATGCACCAGGCCAATGATGACAAAAATCGGAACCACAAATGAGTAGAGCACAGCCAGCAACAATTGCTTGGGGGTTTTGATGGGGCCGGAGTGGGCTTCGTCGCCGTGGCCAGTTGCGTTGTTGTCGTTGCTCATGGGGTCCTCAAATGATCGGATGCGCGCGCGGAAAGGAAGGGGCGATTATAACGGCCCGGTACGCCCCAAGCCGTGCACGGGCCAACGTGGAAATAAGCGCCTGGGGTCGGGTTGATTACAATGGCGACCATTGCCCTCCGCCCCCGAAGGGCGCGTCATAAAGCCCCGGCAAGGCTTTTTCCAAATTGATTTCCAAAATCGTTTTATGCTGAGCGCACACGGTCTGAGCTGCGTGCGCGGCGAACGCCGATTGTTTGCCCAACTGGATCTCGCGGTGGACGCGGGCGAGTGGTTGCACGTGCGGGGCGAAAACGGCGCGGGCAAGACCAGTTTGCTGCGGCTATTGGCCGGTTTGTCGCAGCCACTGGAAGGCGAGGTCCGCTGGTGCGGGCAGTCGATACAAGACCCGGATTCCGTGTACCGCCACAACCGACTTTTCTTCGGTCACCACGGTGCCTTGAAAGAAGATCTGACCGCGCTGGAGAATCTGTCTTACGCCGCTGCTATCGACGGCGCCGGGCTCACTGAAAGCCATGCGCTCACCGCATTGGCACGCTTTGGCCTCAAGGCGCGTGCGGAATTGCCGGTGCGCGTACTGTCCGCAGGGCAGAAGCGCCGTGTCATGCTGGCGCGACTGGCCACCCGCAAAACCAAACTGTGGGTGTTGGATGAGCCCTTTACCGCACTGGATGTCAAGGCCGTGGACCTGCTGGCCAACCTCGTTGCAGAGCATCTGGCTGGCGGCGGCCTGGCCGTGATTACCAGCCACCAGGCGGTGCCGTTGCCTGGCGGACGGGTGGTGCAGCTATGAACGCCATGTGGGCTATGTTGCGCCGCGACCTCTTGCTAGTCATGCGACGCAAGAGTGAAGTGTTGACCGCACTGTTCTTTTTTGTCATTGTCAGCAGCCTTTTTCCACTGGGCATCGGGCCCGAGCCTGCGCTGCTGCGCAAAATCGCGCCCGGCGTGCTGTGGGTGGGGGCTTTGCTGGCCACCATGCTGGGGCTGCAGCGCATGTTTGCCGCGGACCATGCGGACGGAACGCTGGAACAGATGGCGCTGTCGCCAACACCCCTGGTGTGGTTGGTTGTTGGCAAAATTGCCGCGCATTGGCTAGTCAGTGGCCTGCCGCTGGTGCTGATTGCACCAGTGTTAGGCTTGCAGTTTGACCTCGACGCGGGTGCCTTGGGCGTTCTGGTGCTGGCCCTGCTGCTGGGAACGCCGCTCCTGTCACTCATTGGCGCCATCGGTGCGGCGCTTACGTTGGGTGTACGAGGAGGTGGCGTGCTGCTGAGCTTGCTGGTGCTGCCGCTCTACGTGCCGGCGCTGGTGTTTGGCGCTGGCGCGGTGGAGGCCCATGTCTCGGGCCTAGGGGCTGGCGGGCATTTGTCACTGTTGGCGGCCCTCTTGGTATTGGCTACTTTTTTTGCACCGTGGGCTACCACGGCTGCCTTGAGGATTGCACTGGAATGAGCAAACGTCTGACCCCCTGGTTCAAATTCGCCAGCCCCCAAGCTTTTTACCCCTTGGCGGGCAAACTGATCCCCTTGTTCTGGGTCTTGGCTGCGGTGTTCGGCATCGCGGGGCTGTGGCTGGGATTCTTTGTGGCACCCACAGACGCCACGCAAGGTGAGGGCTACCGCATCATCTTCATCCACGTACCCACTTCGTGGATGTCCATGTTCATCTATATGGTGATGGCCGGCTGGGCCGCCATGGGCCTGTCGTTGAACGCGCGCCTCTCCAGCATGATGGCCCAGGCGCTGGCCCCCACAGGCGCGTTGATGGCGTTTTTGTCGCTGTGGACCGGTGCTTTTTGGGGCAAACCCATGTGGGGCGCCTGGTGGGTATGGGATGCGCGCCTGACGTCCGAACTGATTCTGTTCTTCTTGTACCTCGGCTTCATCGCGCTGCAGGCATCCATTGACGACCCGCGCCGGGCCGACAAGGCAGGCGCCATCCTGGCGCTGGTGGGCGTGGTCAACGTGCCCATCATCTACTTCTCGGTCCAATGGTGGAACACCTTGCACCAGGGGTCATCTGTCTCCATGACCAAATCACCCTCCATGGCCATGACCATGCTGTGGGGCATGTTGCTGATGGCCTTGTGCCTGTGGATGTACTCCATCGCCGTGGCGCTGATGCGCGTGCGCGCCATCGTGTTGGAGCGCGAGGCGCACACCGATTGGGTCCAACAATTGCGAGAGGTCAAGCCATGAATTGGAACTCAGCGTCCGAATTTTTTGCCATGGGCGGCTACGCCCTCTACGTGTGGGGCAGCTTTGGTGTCTGTGCCGTGGCCTTCTGTGTGGAACCTTTGCTGCTGCGCCAGCGTCACACCCAGATTGTGCGAACCTTGCGCAGGCAAGCCGCAGCCGAACAGATGGAAATGGAAAACACGTGAAACGTTGGAAGAAACGCGCGGCCGTCATTGGCGCAGGCTTGGCAGCAGTCGGCATCGCCTCAGCCTTGCTGTTGAATGCATTGAACAGCAATATTGCGTTGTATGTGACACCCAGCGACGTGTTGGCCGGCAAGGCACCCAAAACGCAGGCCTTTCGCATCGGTGGGCTGGTCAAAGAAGGCTCTTTGCGGCGCGACAATTTAACCGTGCATTTTGTAATGACGGATCTGGCGCAAGACATTCCAGTCGCCTACACCGGCATACTGCCTGACCTGTTCAAAGAGGGCAAGGGCGCGGTCGTGCAGGTCAAGCAAAACACGGGCGGCGAATATATTGCCACCGAGGTGCTGGCCAAGCACGATGAAAACTACATGCCACCTGAGGCGAAAGACGCGCTGGATAAGGCGCAAAAGAGCAAAGGCAACACACCATGACCCCCGAACTTGGCCACTTCGCGCTGATCCTGGCGCTGTGCGTGTCCCTGGTGCAAGGCATTCTTCCGATCGCCGGGGCCCACAGCGGACGGCGCGAATGGATGCTGCTGGCGCGCCCAGCAGCGCAGGTGCTTTTCCTGTTGATGGCGGCATCGTTTGCGGCGCTGGCCTGGGGTTTTTACACCAACGACTTCTCGGTGCAGTACGTGGCGGCCCATTCCAACGCCCAACTGCCCACTCTGTTCCGATTCGGCGCAGTGTGGGGTGGGCATGAAGGGTCCTTGCTGCTGTGGGTGCTGATGTTGTCAGGCTGGACGGTGGCCGTTGCGCAAAATTCGCGCACGCTGGACGATGCCATGGTGGCCCGTGTCATTGGCGTGCTGGGCCTCGTGACGGCGGGCTTGCTGCTGTTCATTTTGTTTACATCCAATCCCTTTGATCGCCTGCTGCCCGCTGCCGAGAATGGGCGCGACCTGAACCCGCTGCTGCAAGACCCGGGGCTGATCTTCCACCCGCCCATGCTGTACATGGGCTATGTCGGCTTTTCGGTGGCGTTTGCGTTTGCCATTGCTGCGCTGTTGTCGGGCCGCCT
>JBBQBG010000284.1:0-5075 GCA_038317285.1 Burkholderiales bacterium
GCCGTCGGCATCCAGGCCAAACTCGAACTTGGTGTCGGCAATGATGATGCCCTTGGTCAGCGCGAATTCGGCCGCGGCCTTGTAGATGGCGATGCTGATGTCGCGCACGCGGGTGGCAAGGTCCAGGCCGATGATTTCCACGGTCTTCTCGAAGGTGAGGTTTTGGTCATGGTCGCCCACCGCCGCCTTGGCCGCTGGGGTGTAAATCGGCTCGGGCAACTTGGAGGCGTTTTGCAAGCCTGCGGGCAACTTCACGCCGCAGACCGCGCTGTTCTCCTGGTATTCCTTCCAGCCACTGCCAGCCAGGTAGCCGCGCACCACCGCTTCGATCGGCAGCGGCTTGAGCCGTTTGACCAACATGGAACGGCCTTCCACCTGGGCCACTTCATCCGGCTGCACCGCGCTCTCGGGTGCCTCGCCCGTCAGGTGAATGGGGCAGATATTCAAGCCGTTGGGGCCGAGCTTGTCGAACCAGAATAGCGCCATCTGTGTCAGCAGCTTGCCCTTGCCCGGAATGGGCTCGCCCATGATGACGTCAAAGGCACTGAGGCGGTCACTGGCCACCATCAGTATGCGGTCGTCCCCCACCGCGTAGTTGTCGCGCACCTTGCCACGGGCAAGCAGGGTCAGGGAGTGCAGGGCGGAGGTGTGTACGGTGCTGGTGGAGGTCATGATCGAACGCAAGACTGTATGGGGGGCTTCACACGTGAAAAAGGCCCGCTGAACAGTCAACGGGCCTCAACAAACTATTCCTGGCGATTATCGCGCGCTTTCGCCGCCGGGCCGCCCCAAGGCGAGTTACGCCCCCTCGGGGGGCAGCGACCCGCGCCGCGGCGGAACGTGGGGGCCTTTTTATTGCAACACTTGCGCCAGCTCACCCTTGGCGTACCTGGCGGCCATGACGGACAGGTTGTCCCCCTTGATCTTCGCACCCTGACCCTCACAGCCGAACTCCATGTAGCGCTGCTTGGCCACGGCCTTGGCGGCTTCGCGGGCGGGCTTGAGCCATTCGCGGGCGTCGAACTTGTCAGGGTTTTCAAACAGGAACTTGCGCACCGCGCCGGTCATGGCCAGGCGGATGTCGGTGTCGATGTTGATCTTGCGCACGCCGTGTTTGATGGCTTCTTGCACCTCTTCCACCGGCACGCCATAGGTCTGCTTCATCTGGCCGCCGTACTGGTTGATGATGGCCAGCAACTCCTGCGGTACAGCGGATGAGCCATGCATCACCAGGTGGGTGTTGGGAATGCGGGCATGGATTTCCTTGACACGGCTGATGGCCAGGATGTCGCCCGTGGGCTTGCGGCTGAACTTATAGGCGCCGTGGCTGGTGCCGATGGCGATGGCCAGTGCGTCGAGTTGTGTGGCCTTGACGAAGGTGGCCGCCTCTTCGGGGTCGGTCAGCATCTGGCTGTGGTCCAGCTTGCCGACGGCGCCGATGCCGTCTTCCTCACCGGCTTCACCGGTTTCCAGATTGCCCAGGCAGCCGAGTTCGCCTTCAACGGTGACACCACTCTTGTGCGCCATCTCAACGACCTTGCGGGTCACTTCGACGTTGTAGTCAAAGCTGGCGGGCGTCTTGCCGTCTTCCATCAGCGAGCCGTCCATCATCACCGAGCCAAAGCCCAGGCCAATCGCGCCTTCGCAGACCTTGACGCTGGTGCCGTGGTCCTGGTGCATGACCAGCGGAATGTGGGGGTAGGCTTCGCAAGCCGCCAAGATCAAGTGCTTGATGAAGGGCTCACCCGCGTATTTTCGGGCGCCAGCGCTGGCCTGCAAAATGACCGGTGCACCCACCTCGTCCGCCGCCGACATGATGGCCTGCACCTGCTCCAGGTTGTTGACGTTGAAGGCCGGAATGCCGTAGCCATGGATAGCTGCGTGGTCCAGCAGTTCGCGCATTGAGACGAGTGCCATAGTGAAATCCCCAGGGAAGTTGGTAACCGCTTGGTAACTTGTACCGATCGGCCGATTTTAACTGGCCGGGGTTTTTGCGTTTTTTGTGCGCGCTGGATTGCGCTCGCTGGATCGGATGGACAGCGCATTCCACTGCGTTCGTGTCCCCCGGCCTGCGGCCTCCTCCTTTACCTCACTGCGCGAAACGCTCTGCCCATCCGATCCGGGGGTTGGTGCGCAAGGTTCGAAAGAAGAAAACCGCCCTTCGCAGCCTTGCGCATGGGGTGGATGCCATAGTGAGGTAAAGGAGGAGGGCGCAGCCCGGGGGACACGAACGGCGGCATTCACCCCGTGTGCAAGGCGGGTTCAGCGCAAGGAGCCGACTGAGAAACCCCGCGACAGGCTAAGAAAAAACTCAACCGACCTGGCAAATCTTCAGCATATTGGTGCCACCTGGCGACCCCATGGGCTCGCCACACGTGATGGCATAGACATCACCCTTTTGCACAATGCCACGGGACTTCAGATGGTTTTCGGCTTCATTCAACGCGGTATCGCGGTCAGCACTGGTGTCGATGAACAAGGGCCGCACATTGCGGTACAGGGCCATCTTGCGCTGCGTCGCCACCTTGGAAGTCAGCGCGTAAATCGGCACGCGGATTAGGTGGCGACTCATCCACAGCGCGGTCGATCCGCTGTCGGTCATCGCCACAATCGCCTTGGCGCCCAAGTGGTGTGCGGTGAACAGCGCGCCCATTGCAATGCTCTGGTCGATCCGCTGAAAAATTTTGCCGGTGAAATCGGCCTCCAACTCGAAGTCTTCATGGCCTTCGGCAGCATGGCAAATTTTGGCCATTTCGACGATCGTCTCCAGCGGGTACTTGCCGGCCGCGGTCTCGGCAGACAGCATCACCGCGTCGGTGCCGTCCAGCACGGCGTTGGCCACGTCGCTGACTTCGGCGCGGGTCGGCACCGGGTTGGTGATCATGGATTCCATCATTTGCGTGGCGGTGATGACCACACGGTCATGCTCACGGGCCAACTTGATCATGCGTTTTTGCAGACCCGGCACGATGGCGTTGCCCACCTCCACGGCCAGGTCACCGCGGGCGACCATGATGCCGTCGCTGGCCAGCAAAATTTCCAGCAGGCGGGGGATGGCTTCGGCACGTTCGATCTTGGCGATCAGGCCTGGCTTGTGGTTGTATTCGGCCGCGGCAACATTGCACAATTGGCGCGCCATTTCCATGTCGGTGGCGTTTTTGGGGAAGCTCACTGCCACGTAATCGGCCTGGAAACTCATCGCCGTGCGAATGTCGTCCATGTCCTTGGCTGTCAAGGCTGGTGCCGACAATCCGCCGCCCTGCTTGTTGATGCCCTTGTTGTTGGACAGCTCACCGCCCAGTTTGACGGTCGTGTAAATCGCCTCGCCCTTCACAGCGTCAACCGTGATGACGATCAGGCCGTCGTTGAGCAACAGGATGTCGCCGGCCTTGACCTCGCGCGGCAAAGCCTTGTAGTCCAGGCCCACGGCGTCGATATCGCCCAGCTCGGTACGGGCAGCGTCCAGCACGAACTTTTGACCGGGCTCCAAGAAGACCTTGCCTTCGGCAAACTTGCCAACCCGGATCTTGGGACCTTGCAGGTCGGCCATGATGGCAACTTCACGGCCAGCACGGTGCGCAGCTTCGCGCACCAAGCGGGCACGGTCAATATGGTCCTGCGCCTTGCCATGGCTGAAGTTCAGCCGTACCACATTGACGCCGGCGCGAATCATTTGCTCCAGCAGTGCGGGGTCGCTCGAGGCGGGCCCCAGGGTGGCAACAATCTTGGTGGCGCGACGTAGCATGTAGGTGTCTCCTCTTATAGTGGCAACCATTTTCACACGGAACCTCCCAGCGGGCGTTACACGCCATCGTCAACTTGCCGCTTTCGGTAACCAGCACCGCGCGGCCCGCTGGCAAGCCCCGTTGTTGCCCAGCCGCCACGCATGACCCTAGGGGCGCAATTGGACGGGCTTCAGCGGGCAATCACGGATGTTCGGTTCACACAAGCTGTGGTTCAATGTGTGATAAACAACTGACAACGTGACGCATCCCTCGCCCATGATCGCTCTTGACACACCGATGGACGCGCTATTGGACAGCTCCCATGGCAAGCCAAAGCTGCTGGTGGTGGACGACCAGCCCATCAACATCCAGGTGATGCACCAGGTGTTTGGCGCCGATTACCAGGTGTTTATGGCGACCGGCGGCGCCCAGGCGCTGGCTATCTGCAAAGCCAACCCGCCAGATCTGGTGTTGCTCGATGTGGTGATGCCCGAGATGGACGGTTTCGAGGTCTGCGCCCAACTCAAGGCCCATGACGCCACGCGCAACATACCGGTCATTTTTGTCACCGCCCACAGCGACGCTGCCCAAGAGACCCACGGCCTGAGCGTAGGCGCCGTGGATTTCATCTCCAAGCCGGTCAACCCGGCCGTGGTGCGGGCCCGGGTCAAGACGCACTTGACACTTAAATTCCAATCCGACCTTCTGCGCAACCTGGTGTTTCTGGACGGGCTGTCGGGCGTCTACAACCGGCGCTATTTCGACCAGCAACTGGGCGTGGAGTGGGCACGCGCTGCGCGCAATACCACGCCTTTGTCCGTCATCATGGTGGACGTAGACCATTTCAAACTGTTCAACGACCGCTACGGCCACCAGGCCGGGGACGACTGCCTGCGCCAGATTGCGTTGACGCTGAAGTCAGGCCTGCGCCGCCCGGCTGATGTGGTGGCCCGCTACGGCGGCGAGGAATTCGCATGCATCTTGCCCGATACGGGTTTTGAAGATGCCATGGCCATGGGCCAACAGATGGAACGCATGGTGCGCACGCACAAAATTCCGCACGCGTTCTCGCAATTTGACGGCGTGGTCACCGCCAGCTTGGGCTTGGCCACCCGTAACGTGCAGGCTGACGGAGATGCGCTCGCTCTGGTCGGATTGGCCGACGCACAGCTTTATCAGGCCAAGCAAACGGGCCGCGGCCGCGTGTGCGGCGCCCAACTCGGCACAAGCTCCCATGGCTAAGACAAAACCTGCGACACTTGCGCCGCATAAACCAGACATGGAAACTAAAGACCTGACCCGCTCCGCCAGCCTGATTGACCACTTGGTACAGCTCAGTGGTCTGCGCAA
>JBBQBG010000285.1:0-5052 GCA_038317285.1 Burkholderiales bacterium
GCGGTGGCCGATGCGCACCATTTCATCCGTCCAAACTCAGACGTGTTTTTGTTGGCCGCCATGGTCAACACGCTGTTTGCTGAGGGCTTGGTCAAGCTCGGCAACGTGACCGAATGGGTGAGTGGCGTGGAGGCCGTGCGACAGGCTGTCGTGCCCTTCACACCCGAGGCAGTAGCAGCGCGCTGCGGCATCAGCGCCGACACCATCCGCGCGCTGGCCCGCGAACTGGCAGCCGCGCCACGCGCCGCGGTGTACGCGCGCATCGGCACCTGCACACAAGAGTACGGCACGCTGGCCAGCTGGCTGGTCGATGTGCTCAACACGCTGACCGGCAATCTGGACAAGGAAGGCGGCGTGTTGTTTGCCAAGTCGGCCGCCTTTGCGTCCAACACGGCGGGCAAGCCTGGCATCGGCAAGGGCGTTGCCACCGGGCGCCACCACGCGCGGGTCAGTGGCGCACCCGAGGTGTATGGCGAGTTGCCGATGACCTGCATGGCCGAAGAGATCGAGACCCCGGGCGAAGGCCAGATCCGCGCGCTGTTCACCGTGGCCACCAACCCGGTACTCTCCAGCCCCAACGGCCCGCGATTGGCCAAGGCGCTGGACACGCTGGACTTCATGGTCAGCATGGACATCTACCTGAACGAAACCACGCGCCATGCGGACGTCATCCTGCCCGGTGTGTCGCCGCTGGAAGACTTTCATTACGACGTAGCGTTTCCCCAGCTCTCGTGGCGCAACCACGCGCGCTACAGCCCGCCTGTGCTGCCACCCACGCCCGGTCAGCCCGAAGAATGGCAGACCCTGCTCAAGCTGGCCGCAATCGTTCAAGGCAAGGGCGTGCAGACCGACGCCAACGCGCTGGATGACACGCAGTTTGCTGAAGACGCACAGCGTTTGTTTGGTACGCATGCGGATGCCGTCATCGAAGCGACGAAGGGATTGAAAGGCCCGCAGCGCGCGCTGGAAGTAGCGCTGCGCACCGGCCCCTACGGCGACGGCTTTGGCAAGAACCCAGACGGCCTGACGCTGGCCAAGGTGATGACGTCCAACAGCACCGGGGGCATAGACCTGGGCGCTCTGCAGCCCCGCGTCCCCGAAATGCTGCGCACACCCAGCGGCAAAATCGAGCTGGCTCCACCCCCTTTGCTACAAGATTTGCAGCGCGCTACGCAGGATCTACGAGGGCTAGCGCCCGATTTGGTCATCATCGGTCGGCGCGATGTGCGCACCAACAACAGCTGGATGCACAACCTGCCAGTCCTGGCCAAGGGTCCCATGCGTTGCACCGCGCTGGTCAACCCCAAAGACGCAGAACGCCTGGGCTTGCAGGACGGCGCTTTGGCCGACATCCGCAGTGCCGGCGGCCAGGTTCAAGCCCAGGTGCATGTCACCCAGGACATGATGCCCGGCGTGGTCAGCCTGCCCCACGGTTGGGGCCACAATGCACCCGGTGCCCAACTGCGCGTGGCCGCCGAGCGCCCCGGCGCCAACATCAACGCGCTACTGGACGACCAACGGCGCGATCCGCTGTCGGGCAACGCGGTACTGGGTGGTGTTGCGATCACCATGCAGGCGGTGGTCTGATTCCTGACTGCTCATTCCCCTGGCATCAAAAGACGTCCGGTAGGTCAGCCCGGATACTTGGCGTTAGTCCGAATGGACTATTGCGAAGCGCAAGTTTCGTGGCGACACTCACCTGGCGTCCAAATCGTAACAATTTGTAAGGGAATTACCAATGAAACTCACAACCATTTGCAAAGCGGTGCTCGTATCGGGAGCCCTGTTGGCATCTACCATTGCCAGTGCCGGTAGCTATACGTTCGAATTTTTGGCGAACGACAGTTCGTACCAAGTGAATGGTGTGTTGACCACGGCCGACGTGCTCAATATCCTGAACGGTTACAACATTCTGGGCATTAGCGGCACCGTGACCGGTAGTGGCGGCGGCGCTATCACTTCTCTGGTGGCCAACCCCAACAGCCCCAACTCGGTGACCCAATTCGGGTACATTTACGACAACAACTTCTTTCCATCCTTTGCACCTCAGCTGAACAACCCTGGCGTGCTGTTCACAACGACTAGCGGTAACAAGTGGAATCTGTGGGGCAACTCGCCAACAGACTACTCTTTGCACTCGTACGCATTTACGAATGGCAATCCAAGTTCTGGAACGAACAGCCAAGAGATCCACGGAACGTTTACGACTGCAGTACCCGAGCCAGAGTCCTACGCCATGATGCTGGCGGGTCTGGGCTTGATGGCTGCCATCGCACGCCGCCGCAAAAATAAAGCTGCCTGATCGTTCAAATTATCTTGAACAAAATAGCTTGCCGCGGGCAAGCTATTTTCGTTAAAGGCTTCCAAGAATAATCGCAGCTGCGGTGAGCCGCATGTCCTGATCCTTAGGGTTCAGGTTTGCAAAAAGGTCAGCACGTCGTCAATGAGGCGCTGCTTGTGGCTGGCAAACAGGCCGTGCGGTGCGCCATCGTATTCCAGATACTTAGCGTGGGGCATCACCTTGGCGGCGCGGCGTGCTGATGCATCAATCGGCACGGTTTTGTCGGCCGTTCCATGGATGATCATGGTGGGCACGGTGATGGCAGCCAGGTCGCCGCGAAAGTCGGTACTGGCAAATGCCTGTGCGCAGGCCAAAGTAGGCTTGAGCCCGGCTTGCATGGATACCGAACAGGCCCAGTCCACTATCTCCTTACTCACCGGTTTTGACAAAATTCCCACGCCGAAAAAGTCATGGAAAAAACCTGGCCAGAAGGCCGCACGGTCGTCCCGCATGGCCTTCGCCATGGCCTCGAACACCGCTGGGTCCACACCATCCGGGTTGTCGCTGGTCTGCAGCATATAGGGCAAGATGGATGACACCAGCACCACTTGGCTCACGCCCTTGCCATGGTGGCGGAACATGTAGCGCGCCACCTCACCGCCGCCCATGGAGAAGCCGAGCAGGGTCGCGTTCTCGGCGCCAGTGTGCTGCATCACGGCTGAAAGGTCGTCGGCCAGCGTGTCGTAGTCGTAGCCAGTCCATGGCTGGCCAGAGCGCCCGAAGCCACGCCGGTCGTAGCTGATGGCCCGCATACCGGCGTTGGCAATTGCCATCGATAAGTCATCGAAGCTATCGGCATTCAAGGGCCAGCCGTGGGCCATGACGACGGGTCGGCCTTTGCCCCAGTCTTTGATATACAGCGGGGTTCCGTCCTGGGTAGTGGCATAGCGCATGGGGGTTCCTTGATCAATGGTTAAGGGCAGTGTCTTTTAGCGCAGGCACACAAGCCAAGCGCCAAGTGATCTTAGAAAGAGCATCGAGCAAATTCTGTGCGTCAACGAACCTAACGCGTACGCACCACCGATGCATCGCTTGAGGCTAAAGCTCTAGCGCCCGCGAACGCGTCGGCTCAAACGCTGCGAGCGAAGCGCGTGCCAATCTCAGCCAGCGCGGCAGCAATCTTTTCCGGCGCCAGAACGAAATCCACATAGCCTGACGCCTGCGCACTTTTAGGCATGGAATCAATCTCTGCCGATTGATCCTGCGCAAAAGTGATGCCGCCCTTTTCTTTGATGTGCTTGCAGCCTGCCGTGCCGTCCCCGTCGTAACCGGAGACGACAACCCCGATCGCCCGGTCGCCAAAAACTTCCGCGATCGAAGCGAAGAACAGATCAATTTGTGCGTTGCGTCGGCTGCGCGGCGTAATGACCGTGAACTTGTATTTCTCAGCCTCCAGATCGGCGTTGGCTGGAATCACGTAAACATGGTTCGCGCTGATAGGCATGGCCACCGATGCGACCCGCGACGGCATCGTCGTATGGCGTGACAAAATTTCAGCCAACTGGCTGTGAGCGGCTGGATTGATATGCGAAATGATCACGAATGCCATGCCTGTGTTGGCTGGCAAATGATCCAACAGCGCCTTGTAGGCGTTCAAGGCGCCCGCCGAGCCCCCAATCCCCACAATGCAGGTCGGAATCGACTTTTCATGCTCGCGTTTCATGACGGGGGGGGGGCAGCATTGTCGGGGTTCCTGAAAGATTTTGCTATTGTTGACCCTTGGCGGTGCCCTTTCCGACTTTCTTTTTCTGATCGGGTCTTGCCGTGGCCTTGGCATCCATCGGCTCGAGCAACAGTCCGTTGTTGCTAAATACCAATTTATGCACATCGCTTGAATGGCCCATGCCGCGCGACTTGACGATGTAGAGGCCGCGGGTGCGGCGTTGCCCCTCGTTTTCCTCCAATTCCCGGACGACGATCCACGTGTCGATGAGGGACGATACGCCGATTTCACCGCTCGTGTCGTTTTGCGCGGTCGAAGATACCAGGCTGGTAAAGAATCCAGTTATCGTCTTGGATTTGAGTGCATCAATCATGCGCGTCAGCATGGACTGAACTTCAAGTTCGCTCCCTTGCCCCAAGAGACTCGTCAGCGGATCGATGACAACGGTAGTTGGCTCAAATTCGGCCAATATCTTGTACAAGTCAAGCAAGTGCATCTCCAGGCCAAAAAACGACGGCCGGGTGGACACCATTTTTAGCAGCCCCTTCTTGACCATCGGCGCGAGATCGAATCCGATGGAGCTCATGTTTTGGATGAGTTGGCCCGCAGACTCTTCGTACGACAAGAACAAGCACTTCTCCCCACGCTTGCACGTCTCTAACGCGAAAGCGGCTCCAAGACTGGTCTTGCCGGTGCCTGCGGTGCCCGAAACGAGAACCGTGCTGCCTCTGGTGTAGCCACCGCCTTGAAACAACTTATCCAGTGATGCGACGCCTGTTGGCACCCGTTCCGCCGTGCCCGGTTGGTTCATGCCCGCAGAAGTGATGGGGATGACTGAAAGCCCACCGTTGTCGATGACGAACGGATACTCGTTGACTCCGTGCTTGGAGCCTCGGTATTTTATGATCCGAATTCGCCGTGTTGCAATCTGTTCCCGCACGCGGTTGTCCACCAGGATGATGCAGTCGGAAATGTATTCTTCCAAGCCATGGTGCGTAAACGAGCCTTGGTTCACTTCACCCGTGCCTTGTTTCACTTCACCGGTGAT
>JBBQBG010000286.1:0-5038 GCA_038317285.1 Burkholderiales bacterium
CCTGCGGGTGGAGGCTGAACGCTACCGCATCAACGACGCAGTGGGCAACAATGGTCACGTAGACATGGCCACCATTGGACTGGTCTACAGTTTCGGAGGCAAGCCATCGGCCCCTGCCTACCGTGCCGTTGCACCAGAACCCGTACGTGAGATTGTGGTCGTCGCCGCGCCGCAACCAGCACCCGTACCGACACCAGCACCGATGCCGACACCGCCAACACCACGGCTTGAGAAATACACGCTCTCTGCCACCGAGTTATTTGGCTTTGACAGCGCCCAACTGAAGCTGCCCCAGCCCAAGCTGGACGAAATCGCCAATGCACTCAAAAGCGATGCTGGCGTGCGTCAAGTGGCCATCATCGGCTATACCGATCGCCTGGGCTCTGACAAATACAATCAGAAGCTGTCTGAACAGCGTGCGTCGTCCGTCAAGAGTTACTTGGTGAGCAACGGCATTGATGCCAATCGACTCGGTGCGCAAGGCCGAGGCGAGGCTAATCCGGTCGTGATGTGCACCGACAAAAAGCGCGCCGACCTCATACAGTGCCTTGAGCCTAACCGTCGCGTGGAAATTGAGCCGATTGCACTGCAGCGCCAGGTCAGGTGATCATCGGCGCAGGCGCGGACCACCGCGCCTGCGCCCTACAAAGCGCCTGCCAGCTCTGGTAGTTTGGTGCAAATAGCCTAGTTCTTCAGTAAGCTTGCTAAAGTGACACTGCCGTCCCCGTTGCGTTCCGCAACAGTCCATTTCATCGGTGCACGGAAGTTGCTCGCGGTAGCGCGGCGGCTGTCGCGGGCGATCAGCTTAAGGGTATAGGTGTCGGCCGAAAGTGCCGGAAGCTGAAATGCTCCAGAGTAGCTCTGACTGGCACCGGACCCAAGCAAACTCGACAGGTTTCCGGTCAATTTTCGTGCCCACACCAGTGTTCCATCAGGGTTGCTAAGTTCCAGCATCACGTCCCAGGGTTCGTAGGTCGGCGCATTGCCATCGTTTCGAATCGTTGCAGATACGCTCAAGCTGCCGCTGGTGCTCAACGTGATGTCAGCCATATCAACGCGGTTACGGTATCCCGCTTGGCGACCGACTTGTAGCAATTGCTGCTGTTCTGTTCCGGTGAAACTGGCCCACGCACCAAGGTTACCGTTGCCAGCGTTGGATATGTGAAAGTCATTTACCTGTTGCACGGCTGTTGCAGCGTTGGTTGTTGCGTTGCCACTTGAGAACGGACAGTACTCAGATACAAATGGGGCCCTTTGCCATTGGTTCTGCAAATTCCCCCATTCGGCAGGATGGTTAGTCCACTGGTTCATGAAACCTACCTTTCCAAGGCAATCGATGCGCAGGCCTACTGGCAGGGTCGTGGTAGTTTGGAGCAGTGTTGCGTAGCGAATAGCTTGGTAGGCTTGGTAAACCGCAAACATGACAAACTGACGTCGCGGGAAGTTGTCCAGATGCATGTCGATGAACGCTTGCTTGCTGGCATCTGTTGGCGCAGCAATGCCGGATGGCGATGGGTAGACGATGCTCGACGCGATGGCCCATTCACCCCATTGGCCAAAAAGCCCGATATCAATCCATGCGATGTCATCGGTGTTGCCCAGAGCCGTGGCGAGTGCCTGCAGCAACGCTCGGGCGCGCTGCTGCACAAAGGTGTCGTTCCAGTCGGGCACAAAAGTCTGGCCCGGAAAGGCCGGGTCTGAAGTGGTCCACCACCCGCAAGAATGGGCACAGCTTGCATTACCAACCACGTAGGCCGGAAGATAGACTTGACCGTCGTCATAGCCAAGCATCGCTTGCAATCGAAACGCGAACTTCTTGCCCTGGTTCACTGCGGTTTGTCTGTCGTTGAGCAGGGCGGCGAAGTTGTAGACGCCTTGGCTTGATTCCAGATCCTTCCATCGATAGCGCTGGTAGGCTTCCAGGGGCGGGTTCGCTTGCGGGACCAGTTCCTGATTCCTCCAGCGGTAGTAGCCACGCATCGGGTTGCTGGTGTCATCCGAGGCCACAGCCAACGCCGTAAAAACTTTGTGCGTCGACTGGGTCTGCCAAGTTCCGGCGAGGGTGGCCGTAACCAAAACCGTAGACGTTGCGCTGCTAACTTTGCCATCCTGCACTACCAGGCTGACGACATAGCTTCCCGCAAAGTCGGCCGTGAATGTTGGTCTGACTGTGGTTGCACCGCCAAGCAAAGCTGCGCTGCCTGGGGGCCGCGAAGTCAAGGTCCAGGCGTAACTCAGCGGATCACCGTCGGCGTCGGAACTGGCACTACCGTCCAGAGTCACCAAACCGATCGCCACGCTTTGCGCATTGCCGGCGTTGGCAACCGGCGCTGCGTTGCCAGTTACCACATTGATGGTGACCGTCGAGGCGGTGCTATTGGCTTTGCCATCATTGACAACAAGGGTAGCGACATAGGTCCCCGGCGCGTCGGCAATGAAAGTGGGCTTAACCGCTGTAGCACCATTGAGCGACGACGTGCTACCGGGGGGTCTCGCGTTTAGCACCCAGGCATAGGTCAACGCGTCTGAGTTGGCATCTGTGCTGGCGCTCGCGTTGAGCGTAACGGTGCTACCCACCAGAACGTTTTGGTTGGGCCCCGCGTTGGCGACCGGTGCGGCATTGACCGCAGGCGGCAATGGACTCGGTGGGGCAATGACCACTGGCGGCAATGGACTCGGTGCAGTAATGACCACAGGCGGCGATGGACTCGATGGTGACGAGGGCTGCGCGCTGTCACCGGCTCCACCTCCACCACCTCCATTTCCGCCCCCGCAGGCGGACAGTAAGACTGTCAAGGCGGACAGCAGCAGGAAATTGACCCATGATCTATTCACAAAAAAGCTCCTCCATCTCCAAAGGACCGAATATCCCGCAGGGCGATGCGATCGAAGGATAACGCATCACTGCGCGGTCAATGGAGTTGTGGAGGCGCCAGCGCCCATCTGCTGCCTGTGGAAATTGCAGCGTCGCGCCAACGTGGGCTATGTGCTAACCATCCAAGCGCGAGAGCTTGAATTTCCAGCGGTGTCGTACTGGAGGCTCTGCAATATCAAGGCGCAATCTAAGGCACGATCGGCGTGTTGCCCAAGGCCGGCGAACAGGGGGCAGGCGACGCGCAGATCAATTGGGGGGGGAGGGGGCTTGCGATCCAGCCCCCAGGTCGACAACTTAGGCCGGCTTCGAAATTTCCGAAAGTGCTTCACCAGCGACTTCGATATCCGAACTTTCGACCGTGAAATCGCCCAGCGCAACAATGCCCACCAGTCGCTTGTCCGCATTCACGATTGGCAGGCGACGGATCTGGAGTTTGCTCATGATCTCTGCCGCTTTGTCGATGGAATCTTCTTCGAAAGTCCAGAATATGCCGGGCGACATCACATCGCGCACTTTGGTGCTGGCGTCCTTGCCTAACGCAACGGCACGTATCACGATGTCACGGTCCGATATGGCGCCGATCATGCGATCGTTTTCGCCAACCGGCATCATTCCATAGTTGCCCTTGCTCATGAGCGTTGCTGCTTCCTGGATCGTTTGATCTGCGCCGATAACCTGTACGTCTTTGCTCATCAAAGCTTTAACTTGTTTCATATTTTTCTCCTGGGAATGGTGCGCGACTCGTCCGAGTCGCGTCGGTGTCAAAAACGGAATCAGTCTTTCAGATCGGCCGGAACTTTGCCGCCGTTGGCGGCCAGCTTATTCATGACCTGGCGGTGAAGCCAAATATTCATGGAAGCAGAATCATTGGTATCGCCAGTGAAGTGGAGTTCTTTTGCCAATTCTTTGCGTGACTCCAGGCTGCTGTCCAGACTGAGCAACTTGAGCAGGTCAACGATTGAAGTCCGCCAGTTGAGCTTCTGGCTGTTCTGATTGGCCATGCCGGTCAGGATAGCTTCGACGTCGACCTCCGCCATCGGTGCACCCGTTGGTGTGGCAGGCGCGACAGTTGCATCTGGTGCAGGCGCTGCGTGTGCTGAAGGAAAAATTTTGTTGAAAATGTTGCTCAGGATACCCATGAATTGCCTTATTGAAGTGATTGATAAATATCGACAGCATTTGTCGACTTTTGGAACCCAGCCATTACGGGGCTGCAGCTTGCGTGGAGGTTACAGAAGCGATGACAATCGCTCTGTGTGCTAGCGGACAGAACTCTTACGTTTTATGGTTGACCGAACACGTCTTGATCCCTACATGGTCCGTCCAATTCGGATAGGGTTTGCCTGGGCCCGCTTCGCCCATTGGGACATTTCCAGCGAAGCGCGCTTTACAGCACGCCTTCAAACACCATTACATCTACCAGGTCGCCCACCGCCACGTGGCCCTGCGCATGCGGCAGCACGATGAGCCCGTTGGCCTGCACCATGGAGCTCAGCACGCCTGAGCCCTGGTTACCGGTGGTGCGCACCTGCAGGCGTCCGTCGGGCCCGGTGCTGACGACGCCCCGCTGGTATTCTGTGCGGCCCGCTTTCTTGCGCATCGGCTCCAGGCTGTGCGCCTGTAAAAGGGGCAACGGCTTGGGGGTGGCACCCATCATCTGCAACAGGGCAGGGCGCACCAGAGCTAAAAAGGTGACCATCACGGCGACCGGGTTGCCGGGCAGCCCGAACAGCACCGTATCGCCTATACGCCCCAGCGCAAAAGGCCGACCGGGCCGCATCGCAATGCGCCAAAACGCCACATCGCCCAGCTTGGCCATCATGCCCTTGGTAAAGTCTGCCTCGCCCACGCTCACACCGCCGCTGCTGATGATCACATCGGCCTGTGCAGCCGCACTGCGAAAGGCGGCTTCCAGCGCCACTGGTTCGTCGCGTACCACACCCAACTCAATGACCTCGCAGCCCAGGCGCTCCAATAGGCTCGTGACCGTGTAGCGGTTGCTGTCATACACCGCACCTTCGCGCAGCGGCTCGCCGGGGGATTGCACCTCGTCGCCGGTGGACAGGTAGGCCACCTTCAAGCGCCGCATCACGGGCAGGGCCTCTATGCCCAAACTGGCTGCTAGCCCTAACGCAGCGGGCGTAAGGCGCTCTCCTTTTGATA
>JBBQBG010000287.1:0-5038 GCA_038317285.1 Burkholderiales bacterium
TTGCAACCTGTGCAAACCGTGGTCGAAAAGCAGGCAACCTTCGCCTGCACACCGGGCTTGCAACGCCCGCCGCAGACCATTGCACCCGGCCTGCTTGCTGCTGGCGACTACGTGCAAGGCCCCTACCCCGCCACGCTGGAAGGCGCGGTGCGCAGCGGCTGGGCTGCCGGCAGTTTGCGCTGAACGCAGCAACAAACCCATTGCGTATGATTGGCGCTCCTTAGGAGTCGCAGTCCCATGCATATTGCAGTGAAAATCGTTGCCGCTACCGTCACCGCCGCCATCTTGGCTGTGGGGGGCGCAGCCGCCTGGCACATCCACACCAAACAGCCACAGCGCAGCGGCGACGTGGCGCTGCGGCAATTGAAGGCACCCGTCAGCGTGTCGTACGACGAGCGCGGCGTGCCCCACATCACCGCCGACAACGAGATGGACATGTACCGTGCACTGGGCTACGTGCACGCCCAAGACCGCTTGTTCCAAATGGAGATGGTGCGCCGCCTGGCGCGCGGTGAATTGGCCGAGGTGCTGGGCCCCAAGCTGCTAGAGACCGACAAGCTGTTTCGCACCCTGGGCATACGTGCCAAGGCCGAAGAAATGGGTGCCAAGCTCGACCCCCGCAAGCCCGCCGACATGGCGCTGATCTCGTACCTGGATGGCATCAACCAGTTCCAGAACACGCACCCCGTGCCGCTGGAATTTGAGATCCTCAAGATACCCAAGCGTCCCTTTACCCCGCAAGACACTTTTGCGGTGTCGGGTTACCTGGCCTATAGCTTTGCGCAGGCCTTCAGGGTTGAACCTGCTCTGACGCAAATCCGTGACAAGCTGGGCCCCAACTATTTGCGCATCTTTGACTTGGACTGGCACCCCGAGGGCGTCCTCAATCCCATAGCCAAAACAAGCACCGTACCGCACGCCCCTCTCAGGCTGGACAGCAAAGACTGGGCCGGCCTGGGCCAGTTGGCACAACTGAGCCACGACGCGCTAGAAGCCGCCGGCGTACCCGCTTTTGAGGGCAGCAATGCCTGGGTCATTTCGGGCCAGCGCACCGCCAGCGGCAAACCGCTATTGGCCGGTGACCCGCACATTGCCTATTCCGCGCCATCCGTCTGGTACGAGGCCCACCTCACCGCGCCGGGCTTTGACCTGTATGGCCACTACCAGGCGCTGAACCCCTTTGCCTTGCTGGGCCACAACGGCAGGTTTGGCTGGAGCCTGACCATGTTTGAAAACGACGACGTGGACCTGGTGGCTGAAAAGGTCAACCCTGCTAACCCCAACCAGGTGTCGATCAAGGGCCAGTGGGTAGACCTGCAAACCCGCACCGAGACCATCAAGGTCAAGGGTGAAGCCGATGTGCAGCTCACATTGCGCCGCTCACCCCACGGCCCCATCATCACCGACGCCTTCAAAGAAAACTTTGGCACCACGCCCATCGCCATGTGGTGGGCGTTTCTGGAGACCGAGAACCCGGTCATGGATGCCTTTTACGAACTCAACCGCGCCGACAGCCGCGACAAGGCCCGCCGCGCTGCCGAAAAAATCCACGCGCCTGGCCTCAACATCGTATGGGCCAACGCCGGTGGTGACATCGGCTGGTGGGCCGCAGCCAAGTTGCCGATCCGCCCGACCGGCGTCAACCCGAACTTCATTCTGGATGGCAGCACGGCCGAGGCCGACAAGAACGGTTTCTACAACTTCAGCTTCAACCCGCAGGAAGAGAACCCGGCGCGCGGCTACATCGTGTCGGCCAACCACCAGCCCAAGCCCAACAGCGGCGTGCCCGTGCCCGGCTACTACTGCCTGCCCGACCGCGTGCAACGCCTGGACCGCGCCCTGCGCGACCCCGACAATAAGTGGGACTCCGCAGCGGCCCAGGCACTGCAGTTGGACAGTGGCAATGGCTATGGCCCGCGCGTGCTCAAGGACCTGATGCCCGTCCTCAAGGCCGTCACCACCGACCCGTACCAAAAAGCCTTTTTAGAGCCGCTGGACCTGTGGGATGGCGACTACAGCCGCGACAGCATGGCCGCGCTGTTGTTCACCCAGTTGATGTACGAGCTGGCCCACGCCACCATGGCCGACGAAATGGGCGAGGTGCAGTTCAACAACCTGCTCAAGACCTTTGCTCTAGACAGCGCCCTGCCCCGCTTGGTGGCCGACGCCAACTCGCCCTGGTGGGACAACGTCAACACCAAGCAGACCGAGAGCCGCTTTGAGACCGTGCGCATCGCCTGGGTCAACACCATTCAACACCTGGAATCGATCTACGGCAAAGACCTGCTGAAATGGAACTGGGGCACCGCCCATACGCTGACCCACGGCCACCCGCTGGGCCAGCAAAAGCCGTTGGACCGCCTCTTCAATGTCGGCCCCTTCAAGGTGCCCGGTGGCCGCGAAACGCCCAACAACCTCAACATCAACATGGGGCCCGCACCGTGGGCCGTACGCTCCGGGCCGTCAACCCGGCGCGTGGTGGACTTTGCTCACCCCGACAAGGCGGTTGGCATTAACCCTGTGGGCCAGAGCGGTGTGCTGTTTGACGCACACTATGAGGACCAGGCCGAGCTGTTTGCGCAAGGCCAGTATGTGCCGCAGTACCTGAGCGCGGCCGACGTCAAAGCCCACACCAAGAGCACGCTGACGCTGCACCCTTAAACACAACCCAACCCTACCCGACACTTGCCCACCATGCCCTTTGCCGCAGAACCCCCCTACAGCCACGGCCAAGCGCCCCGCACCGCCGTGCTGTACTGCAACCTGGGCACACCAGACGAGGCCACGCCCAAGGCCGTGCGCCGCTACCTGGCAGAGTTTTTGAGCGACCACCGCGTGGTCGAAATCCCCCGCCTGCTGTGGCTGCTGATCTTGCACGGCATCATCCTGCGCACGCGCCCGGCCAAGTCGGCCGCCAAATACGCCAGCATCTGGACGCCTGAGGGCTCGCCGCTGAAGCTGTGGACCGAAAAGCAGTCCAAACTGCTGCAGGGCTGGCTAGGCCAGCGCAACCACGGCGTCAAGGTGCGCTATGCCATGCGCTATGGCAGCACGTCCATCGCCTCGCAGTTGGACGCGCTGAGGGCCGAGGGCGTGACCCGCGTCCTGGTGCTGCCCGCCTATCCGCAATACTGCGGCGCCACCACCGCCAGCCTGTTCGACGGCGTCTACACCTGGGCCGCGCGCACCCGCACGCTGCCCGAGCTGCGTTTTGTCAACCACTACCACGACCACCCGGACTACATCGGCGCACTGGCCAACAGCATCCAGCGCCACTGGAAAGAGCACGGCAAACCCGACCAACTGGTGATGAGCTTCCACGGCGTGCCCGCCCGCACACTCACGCTAGGCGACCCCTACCACTGCGAATGCATGAAGACTGCGCGCCTGCTGGCCACCAAGCTGGGTTTGACCAAGGAGCAATTCAAGGTCACCTTCCAATCCCGCCTGGGCCGCGCCAAATGGCTGGAGCCCTACACCGAGCCCACGCTGGTCGCCATGGCCCGCGCGGGTGTCAAACGCGTAGACGTGGTCTGCCCCGGCTTCACCAGCGACTGCCTGGAGACGCTGGAGGAAATCAGCATGGAAGCCCGCGCCGCCTTTCTGCTGGCTGGCGGCAAGACATTCCACTACATCCCCTGCCTGAACGACGACCCGGAATGGATCACCGCGCTGTGCAACATCACCGAGCGGCACCTGGGCGGATGGGATACGCAAGACGAGCCAGATGTGGCGGCGATGGCGACATCGCGGAGTGCGGCGCTTGCGATGGGGGCCAAAAAATAGGCGCTGGTACGTTTTAGCTATCTATTTGATAGCTGCTTGCGCTTATTCCACGAGGGCTAGCGGCATATTTTGCCAGCAGACCCCCCTGAATGGCCATATTAAACCTGTGCGCGTTACCGATCCCCTGCAGATCCGGTGGATTTCATGTTGCAGCTATCGGCCCAAGAATGGGAATCTTTGAGGTCACAGTTTGTGACCTCAAACGTGGGCCGTGGTGGTCGCCGTTATGCTCCCTGTGCGTTCACAGAACAGGGAGTGGCGATGCTGTCATCTTTTTTGAACAGCCCGCGTGCGATTGCCGTCAATATCGAGATCATGCGGGCGTTTGTGCAAGTGCGCGCAATGGCCAGCATGCACCTAGACTGGGCCAAGCAATTGGCAGAGTTGCAAGACAAGACAGAATCACTGGCGATATCGCACGACATGTTTAGTCGCAATACCCGCAACCAGCTCAAGCAAGTGTTTGATGCATTGCGCGAACTGATGACACCGCCCGAACTACCCAAACGGCCGATTGGCTTCGTGACCCAAGAGGGGACACCGCACAAAGCCTCTAGTTCCAACGCCGTAGGAAAGGCGCGCACCAGGAAGGCCTGATGACAAAATGACCTCCAGCCCTCGTGGAATGTGCGTGATGCGCTATGCAAACCATAGCAGCTAGCATTGCGGGCTTTTACGGGTCGGGGGTAGTTGTGAAGGTGCTTGTTTGTTTGCTGTGGTTGTGGTGGCTGGTCAGGGCATGGTGGCGCAACTGGCATGGGGTGGTGCCCGAATCCCGCCGCTTTGCACGGTGTGCCACGTCAGACGCTGCCGAACAACAACCCGCCCACGCCACACGCCGCAAGCCTGAGTGGGTCATAGACGAAGTGCTTCGGCTCAAGGCCTTGATGTGGAAGAAAGGCTCCTGTCGCAAGATTGCCGACACCTTCAATCGTCTTCATGCCGCAACCTCTGCTGGCACTGTCGGCAAGACTTTTGTGTCCGAATGTTTGAAGGCCAACCAGTACGCATTGGCTTGCCTGCGCAAGGAGATGCGCAACCAACTCCCACGCCCTGTGCCGGTCAACGCCATATGGGCGATGGACCTTACCTTCTACACCGACGCCAGTGGCAAACAACAAATGGCGCTTGGAATCTTGGACCACGGCTCACGCTTGGTCACCTGTTTGCACACGCTGGTGAACAAGCGCAGTTGGACGCTACTGGGTCACCTGTGCCTGGCCATCGGCAAGCATGGCAAACCGACGCGCAT
>JBBQBG010000288.1:0-5003 GCA_038317285.1 Burkholderiales bacterium
CGAGCAAAGCAAAGCCGGCCTGACGCACTGCACGCCGCAAGAGTTTGAAAAGATTCAACAACTCAACCGCGACTACAACGCGCGCTTTGGTTTCCCCTTCATCCTGGCGGTGCGCGGGCCGCGCGGCACGGGCCTCTCCAAAGCCGAAATCATCGCCAGCTTTGAGCGCCGCCTGCAAGGCCACCCCGACTTCGAACGCCAGGAGTGCATCCGCAACATCCACCGCATTGCCGAGATTCGTCTGAACGACCTGTTCGGCTACACACCCGAACTGGGCAATGTGGTGTGGGACTGGCAGGAGGCGTTGGCCCAGCACACCGACCCTGGCTACGCCGAACTGGGCCAACTCACCGTCACCTACCTTACCGACGCCCACCGTGCCTGTGCACAACGCCTGAGCATGGACATGCGCCACGCGGGCTGCGACACGGTGCACATCGACGCTGTGGGCAATGTGGTGGGTTGTTACAAAAAAGATAGCGCATCACGCAGCATCGGCGAGGGCTACAGCCCAGTTTCTCACAAGACATTGCTGACCGGCAGCCACTACGACACCGTGCGCAATGGCGGCAAGTACGACGGGCGACTCGGCATCTACGTGCCGCTGGCCTGCGTTCAGATGCTGTCACAAGCTAAGAAGCGCCTGCCGTTTGACATCGAGATCGTCGCCTTTGCCGAAGAAGAAGGCCAGCGTTACAAGGCCACCTTCCTGGGCTCGGGCGCGCTGACCGGCCACTTCAACCCGGCCTGGCTGGATCAGGTGGATGCGGACGGCATCAGCATGCGCGCCGCCATGCAGCACGCCGGACTGTGTGTGGACGACATTCCCAGTCTGCAGCGCAACGCTGACGACTACCAAGGTTTTGTTGAGGTGCACATCGAACAAGGGCCAGTGCTCAACGAGCTGGACATCCCGCTGGGCATCGTCACCTCCATCAATGCCGGCGTGCGCTACCAGTGCGACGTGGTTGGCATGGCCAGCCACGCAGGCACTACGCCCATGGACCGCAGGCGCGACGCGGCAGCGGCCGTGGCCGAGCTGATGCTGTTTGTGGAGCGCCGTGCAGCCTCAGACGGCGATTCGGTCGGCACTGTCGGAATGCTGCAAGTGCCCAACGGCTCAATCAACGTGGTTCCGGGCCGTTGCCTGTTTTCACTGGACCTGCGCGCGCCCAACAATGCGCAGCGGGACAAACTGGCGGTAGACGTGCTGGCTGAGTTGACCGCCATCTGCACGCGCCGTGGTGTGCACCACAGCGTGACCGAGACCATGCGCGCCAGCGCCGCGCCCAGCGCACCGATGTGGCAAGCCCGCTGGGAACGCGCGGTGGCTGCGTTGGGCGTGCCCCTGCACCGCATGCCCAGCGGGGCAGGACACGATGCGATGAAGCTGCACGAAATCATGCCCCAGGCGATGCTGTTTGTACGCGGCCTGAACTCCGGCATCAGCCACAACCCGCTGGAATCGTCCACCAACGACGACATGCAGTTGGCCATTGACGCCTTTGCCCACTTGTTAAGCGATCTATCGCAATCGCCCGCTGACTGAGTCGCGCAACACCCCTTCCACACGAGCCCCCAACATGAACACCTACGAACAACTCGACGCCTGGGTAGACGCCCACTTTGACGAACAAGTGCGCTTTTTGCAAGAGCTGATACGCGTGCCCACCGACACGCCACCGGGCAACAACGCCCCCCACGCCGAACGCGCCGCCGAGCTTCTGCATGGCTTTGGTTTTGAAGCCGAGAAACACGCCGTGCCAGATGCCGAAGTCCGTGCTGCGGGACTGGAGACGATTACCAATCTGATCGTGCGCCGCAAATATGGCGCCGGCAAGACCGTGCTGCTCAATGCGCATGGCGACGTGGTACCACCCGGCGAGGGCTGGACCAAGAACCCCTATGGTGGCGATATCGAAGACGGCAAGATCTATGGCCGCGCCGCGGCCGTCAGCAAGTGCGACTTCTCGACCTACACCTTTGCCGTGCGCGCACTGGAGGCAGTCGCCAAACCCACGCACGGCAGCGTGGAGTTGCTGTTCACCTACGACGAAGAGTTTGGTGGTGAGGTCGGCCCGGCCTGGTTGCTGGCCCACAACATCATCAAGCCCGACCTGATGGTGGCCGCAGGCTTCAGCTACCAGGTGGTCACCGCGCACAACGGCTGCCTGCAGATGGAGGTCACCGTGCACGGCAAGATGGCGCACGCGGCCATTCCGGCGTCGGGGGTCGACGCGCTGCAAGCTGCCAACCGCATCCTGACCGCGCTGTACGAACAGAACACGCTGTACCAAGGTATCACGTCCAAGGTCGAGGGCATCACGCACCCCTACCTCAACATCGGCACCATCGAAGGCGGCACCAACACCAATGTGGTGCCAGGCCGCGTCAGCTTCAAGCTGGACCGCCGCATGATCCCTGAAGAAAACCCGACCGAAGTAGAAGCGACCCTGCGCCAACTGATCCAGGACACGGCCGCCACACTGCCCGGCATCACGGTGGACATCAAACGCATCCTGTTGGCACGGGCCTTGCAACCCCTGCCTGGCAACCGTCCGCTGGTGGACGCCATTCAAAAACATGGAGAGCAAGTGTTCGGAGAACCCATTCCCGCTTTAGGCACGCCCCTGTACACCGACGTGCGCCTATTCTGCGAAGCCGGCATTCCCGGCGTGATCTACGGCGCCGGCCCCCGCACGGTGCTGGAGTCGCACGCCAAGCGCGCCGATGAGCGTCTGGAACTGGAAGACCTGCGCCGCGCGACCAAGGTGGTGGCGCGCACGCTCTGTGATCTTTTAATGTGAGACTTTGCGGGACAGACCGCAGTCGCGTAGCGGCAAGCTCTGTCCTCAACACTTTAGGACCCCCCGATGACCAGTACCTCTGTGCACCCAGTTGATGAACGCCTGCCCACCGGCAAACTCGCCGCACTGGGACTGCAACATGTGCTGGTCATGTATGCCGGTGCCATCGCCGTGCCGCTGATCGTCGGCCGAGCGCTCAAACTCAGCCCCGAGCAGGTGGCGATGCTGATCTCGGCCGATCTGTTTTGCTGCGGCCTCGTCACGCTGATCCAGTCGCTCGGGGCGACGCAGTGGTTTGGCATCAAGCTGCCGGTCATGATGGGCGTCACCTTTGCATCGGTTGCGCCCATGGTGGCCATGGCCAACGCAACACCCGGTATGGCTGGTGCGCAATTGATCTTTGGCTCCATCATCGGCGCGGGCATCGTGGCGATCCTGATCGCGCCGGTGGTCAGCCGCATGCTGCGCTTCTTTCCGCCGGTGGTGACCGGCACCATCATCGCGGTCATCGGTATCAGCCTGATGCGCATCGGCATCAACTGGATTTTTGGTAACCCCTTTGGCCCGACCGCACCCAATGTGGTCAACCCCGAACATGCCAAGTGGCTGGCGGATGTGACGGCTGCTGCCAGCGCAACTGGCTCCACGGTGCCACCGCTGCCCAAGGGCTTGGCCCTGGTCGGTACGGTGCCCAACCCGCTGTATGCCAACCTCGGTGGGGTCGGCATCGCCGCCCTGGTCCTGGTATCCATCCTGCTGATTGCGCGGTTTGCCAAAGGCTTTCTGTCCAACATCTCGGTGTTGCTGGGCATTGTGATCGGTGGTGTCGTGGCCACCACTACCGGCTTGATGAATTTCGACAAGGTCGGCAAGGCCGATTGGGTGGGCATCGTGCTGCCGCTGCAGTTCGGCATGCCGGTGTTTGACCCGGTACTGATACTCACGATGTCGCTGGTCATGGTGGTCGTCATGATCGAATCCACCGGCATGTTCCTGGCGCTGGGCGATATGACGGGCAAGACCATTTCGCAGCCCGCCCTGGCCCGTGGCCTGCGTACCGATGGCCTGGGCACACTGATTGGCGGCCTGTTCAACACCTTCCCCTACACCAGCTTCTCGCAAAACGTGGGGCTGGTGGCGCTGACCGGCGTGCGCAGCCGCTTTGTCTGCGTAGCCGGTGGCGTCATCCTGATCGTGTTGGGGCTGCTGCCCAAGATGGCGGCGCTGGTCGAATCGCTGCCGACTGTGGTGCTCGGTGGCGCGGGGCTGGTGATGTTTGGCATGGTGGCTGCCACCGGCATCCGCATTTTGGCGGGGGTTGATTTCAAGACCAACCGCTTCAACGCGCTGGTCGTTGCCATCTCCCTGGGCATTGGTATGGTGCCGTTGATCGCCCCCAACTTCAAGCAGTGGATGCCCCATGGCATCCATCCGCTGATTGAGTCGGGCATTTTGCTGGCGTCGCTCAGCGCCGTGCTGCTCAACCTGTTCTTCAACGGCGCGCGCGGCGACGCGAGCGCCGCCATTGCCGCAGCCAAACAGGCTGACGCGCACTGACGGCTGCAAAACCAAAGCTATGCCCTGGCACGCCCAGCTCAAGCTGTACTATTCCGTTGAATCGGGCCGCACGGTCGCCCGCCACAGCCACAGCGGCCCGCTGCGCATACTTCAAAGCCTCTACCCCGAGGGCGACAGTATTTGCCACAACGTGCTGGTACACCCACCCGGTGGACTGGTCGGAGGCGACACGCTGGACATTCAGGTGCGCGCACGCGCAGGCAGCCACGCACTGATCACCACCCCTGGGGCCAGCCGCTTCTACCGATCCGATGGCCAAACTGCCTTGCAGAAAACCCAGTTGCGGGTAGAAAACGACGCGCGCCTGGAGTGGCTGCCACAAGAGGCCATTTGCTATAGCGCCTGTCTGGCCGAAAACCGTCTGACCATGGAGCTGGCACCGGGCGCAGAGCTGATGGGCTGGGACGTGACGGCTCTCGGTCTGCCGCTTGCGAATCTGCCATTTGTGCAAGGAAGCTTTCGCCAGCACATCGAAGTACCCGGCGTATGGTTGGAGCGCGGCAGCATTGACGCCAGCGACACCCGGCTGCTGGATAGCCCCGTCGGCATGGCCGGACAGCGTTGCCTGGCGTCCATCTTTTTTATCGCAGGCCAGAACTTGACCCGCGAGCGGCGGGA
>JBBQBG010000289.1:0-5000 GCA_038317285.1 Burkholderiales bacterium
TGGCAGCATCATGTCGCCACCGATCAGCACATTCAAACTCTCACAGTAGAGCGCGATGTGCTCCGGTGCGTGGCCATAGCCGCTGATGCAGCGCCACCCACGCCCGCCGATGGTCAGCACCATGCCATCCATCAGACGGCGGTACTGCGGTGGCACCGACGGCACCAAGGAGGGAAAGTAGCCCGTGCGCGCCTTGATTTGCTCCATCGCCTCCGGTGCGTTCAGCCCGTGGGATGCGAAATATTCTGCCGCCCGGTCGCCGCCAAAACCCGTTGGCCCCATGCAGCCCAGACGCGCCACCTGGTAGTCGGTGGCGCTGATCCATAGACGCACGTCCCATTTGTCGCACAGCCAGTGCGCCAGGCCGATGTGGTCCGGGTGCATGTGGGTGACGATGACGCGCAGGACGGGCAGGCCTTCCAGCTCATTCGCAAAGATAGACTCCCACTGGGCCTTGGCTTCGTCGCGGTGGATGCAGCAGTCCACAATGCTCCAGCCCTCGACCCCGTCCAGACAATCGCGCAACAGCCACAGGTTGATGTGGTTCAGCGCAAAGGGCAGCGTCATGCGTATCCACTTCACACCGGATGCCACTACCATTGTGCCGCCCACGGGTGCCAACGCCTCGCCCAGCGGGTAGTGGAGCTGCATTTCCAGTTCGTTCATAGTGCGCGCTTTTTATTACATAATTGACGTTTACGTAAACGTCAACAAAACGGGCATTCTAGGCGGCGTCTTTTCAGGGCACTGTCTCCCTTGTTCACACATGATTCATGAGTACTACCTACAGCATTGGCGATCTGGCGCGAGAGTTTGACCTGACCACCCGCGCAATCCGGTTTTATGAAGACCTGGGTTTACTGGAGCCGCTGCGGGCGGGTCCTGGCGGGCGTTCGCGCGTGTACAGCGGGCGTGACCGCACGCGCCTGAAGCTTACGCTGCGCGCCAAGCGCTTGGGCCTGTCGTTGACGGAGGCCAAAGAGATCATCCAGATGTACGACAGCCCACGTGATACGGGGGCGCAACTGCAAAAATTCCTCGATGTGCTGGCCTTGCACCGCCTGCAGCTGGAGTCCCAAATGACCGACCTGCAAGCCAATCTGGACGAGCTGAAAACCCACGAAAAAGAAGCCCGTTCGCTGCTGGCCAAGGCTTCAAAGGCTGCCACCAAGCGGGTCAAAGCCTGAACCGCCCCTTCAAGAATTACCAAAACCCTCGATCCACAGGAGACAACACCCATGAACAACTTACCCGGTTTGAACTTCCAGCTCGGTGAAGACATCGACGCCCTGCGCGATGCCGTGCGCGAATTCGCACAAGCCGAGATCGCTCCCCGAGCCGCAGAGATCGACAAGACCGACCAGTTCCCCATGGACCTATGGCGCAAGATGGGTGACCTGGGCGTGCTGGGCATCACTGTCAGTGAGGAATACGGCGGCGCCAACATGGGCTACCTGGCCCACATGATTGCGATGGAAGAAATCTCCCGCGCGTCGGCCAGCGTGGGCCTCTCCTACGGTGCGCACAGCAACCTGTGCGTGAACCAGATCAAGCGCAATGGCACCGATGCCCAGCGCGCCAAATACCTGCCCAAGCTGATCAGCGGTGAGCATGTTGGTGCGCTTGCCATGAGCGAGCCCGGCGCTGGCTCCGACGTGCTCTCCATGAAGCTCAAGGCAGAAGACAAGGGCGGCTACTACCTGCTCAACGGCAACAAGATGTGGATCACCAACGGCCCCGACGCCGACACGCTGGTCGTCTACGCGAAATCAGAACCAGAATTGGGCGCACGCGGTGTGACCGCCTTCCTGATCGAAAAAGGCATGCCCGGTTTCAGCATCGCCCAAAAGCTCGACAAACTGGGCATGCGCGGCAGCCACACCGGCGAGCTGGTGTTCAACAACGTCGAAGTGCCCCATGCCAACGTCCTGGGCAACGTCAACGGTGGCGCCAAGGTGCTGATGAGCGGGCTGGATTACGAACGCGCCGTGCTGACCGGTGGCCCCTTGGGCATCATGCAGTCGGGGATGGACAACGTCATCCCCTACATCCACGACCGCAAGCAGTTTGGCCAGAGCATTGGCGAAGTCCAGCTGATCCAGGGCAAGGTCGCCGACATGTACACCGTGCTGCAGGCAGGGCGTGCCTTTGCTTACACCGTGGCCAAAAATCTGGACCTTTTGGGCGTGGAGCACGTGCGCCAGGTGCGCAAGGACTGCGCCTCGGTCATTTTGTGGACCGCCGAAAAAGCCACCTGGATGGCCGGCGAGGGCGTACAGATCTTCGGCGGCAACGGTTACATCAATGAATATCCGCTGGGCCGCTTGTGGCGCGATGCCAAACTCTATGAGATCGGCGCTGGAACCAGCGAAATCCGCCGCATGCTGATTGGCCGGGAGCTGTTCGCTGAGACAATGTGACACTTAGCCCCCACGGTTGCCCACTTCGTGTGACGGTGAAACATTGCCCCACGATTGACGAACCGCTTCAATGAAATCTGCCATTGCTCGCACGCTGACGACTCTCCTACACGGCACCCTGCGCGGCCTCTTGCGCGCCTGGGTGCTGGTGGTGCCTCTGGTGTTGGCGCTATCCCTGATCCGCCTGGGGCAATTGGCGTATTTCTGGCCCGCCGGTTTTCATGCATCGACCACGGACTTGGGCAGCGTCCTGCTGCAAGGATTTCGCTTTGACTTGAAGGTTAGCGCGGTTGCGGGCTTCCTTTTGTTGCTGGTCCTGCCATGGGTCTCAGGCAAGCTGCAGGGCCGCATCGCCACGGGCGTTGTGTTCTTCTACGTGATGCTGTCCCTGGTCAATCTGCATTACTTCGGGTTTTACAAGACCCCAATTGACTCCCTCGTGTTTGGTTTGGTGGAGGATGACACCGCCGCCGTGCTGCAAACCATCTGGCATGACTTCCCCGTCATCTGGACCCTGCTGCTGGCAACACTGTTGACCGTTGCTTCGGTGACCCTGCACCGCACACTGGTGCGGCACCTTCAGCCCGACGTGGTGCTGCAGACGCACCATGCCGCCATCAAATTGGTGCTTGCCATTGGCCTCTTCTTTGCGCTGGTCTTCGCCGGCAAGGGCACCATCCGCGAGATGGCCTTGCAGCGCCAGCACCTAACCGTCACCACCTCGCAGTTTCTGAACGACATGGTGCCCAACGGCCCCATCGCTCTGAAGTACGCGTGGGACAGCCGGGGCCAATCGCAAAACCTGCAAAATCCGCTGGCCGGGCTCAAGAGCATGGGCTTTGAATCTGCGCTGGCCGCCGCTGAGGTGCTGGGCATGCCGCACAGCAGCGAGGCAGAAGTCCAGGCCGCCCTGATGGCCCATGAGGCGCTGCCCGCGGGTACGCAGAAGAAGAACCTGGTGTTCTTCCTGATGGAGTCCTGGAGCGCCGAGCCCATGCTGTACCAATCACCGCAATTCGACGTGCTGGGCCGTATGGCCCCAACACTAAACAAGGCCTGCCATTTCAGCAACTTTGACTCGGCCCATGCGGGCACCCACCCATCACTGGAGGCGATTCTCTTCTCCACGCCCATCACGCCGTTGACGATGGGCGACGTGGGGCGCAAACCGATTCCCTGGGCGATACCCCGCGTGGTGAAGGACGCGGGCTACCAAACACTTTTCGTCACCTCGGCCCGTTCGGGCTGGCGTGATCTGAACCGCGTGTTGGCGGTGCAGGGCTTTGACGAGGTGGTCGATGCCAATACCTTGAAGGAACAGTATCCGGATGCCACCTTGGGCATCTGGGGCGTGTGGGACAGCTACGTTTTCAAGTACCTGAACAAGCGTCTGGCGGCACAACCCTCGGACAAGCCCATTTTTGTGTTCGTGCTGACCAGCACCAACCACCCGCCCTACGACCTACCCAGCGACTACAAGCGTGTGCCGCGTGACATGGCACTATGGAAGGGCGAGACCACATCGGACACGCTGCTGCTCAATCTGGACACTTACCACTATGCCGCTGACCTCTTGGGTGGCTTTGTGCAAGACGTACAAAAGGGGCCGCTCAAGGGCAACACCATCATCGCCGCGACGGGCGACCACAATGTGCGATCCTTTGGTATGTATGCAGATGCCTCCCGGCGTTACTTGCAACGCCAGGTGCCGTTTGTGATCTGGGGAGAAGGGTTAGGGGGCTCGCAGTGCGGCCCGCAGCAGGCGCTGCCCGCCAGCCACCGCGACATGTTCAACACGCTGCTCCCGTTGGTGGGGGTCAATGGCCCCTACATCAACGCCGGGCGCAACCTCCTGCGCGCGCCGCAAGCCACCCCGCTGGATGCGCCGCGGACTATGTTCTTCACTGGCGAGGCGCGCAATGCCCAGGGCCTTTGGCAACTGGGGAACAAGGATTCTTTTGCCTGCAGTTCGGCACCAGCCGCTCCATCGGCCTTGGGTTGCCAATTCAATGTGCAAGACGACCAGCAGGAGCGAGCCCGCTACGGACTGCTGGATTGGAATGTGCGCCATTCACTCTATAAAAAATAGCCACGCGCTGGTCCCAAACTATTTAGAAAGCTTTTATGGCAGATTCCCTGAGCAATCTCTTCGCCCACAACCGCGCCTGGGCCGCACGTATGGAGGCCGAGCGCCCCGGCTTCTTCACCAACCTCAAAACCCAGCAAAAGCCCCGCTACATGTGGATTGGTTGCTCCGACAGTCGCGTTCCAGCCAACCAGATCACGGGACTGGAGCCCGGCGAGGTTTTCGTGCACCGCAATGTGGCTAACGTTGTCGTGCACTCTGATCTCAATGCGCTCTCCACCATCCAGTTTGCCGTGGAGCGGCTCAAGGTCCAGCACGTGATGGTGGTGGGCCACTACGGATGCTCTGGCGTCCAGGCGGCGTTGGAGGGCGCACGCATTGGCCTGGCCGACAACTGGCTGCGCCATGTGCAGGACGTGCGTGACCGCCACCGCCATTTGCTGGAAGTGCTGCCAGAGCATGGCCGCGCGGACGCGCTATGCGAGCTCAACGTC
>JBBQBG010000290.1:0-4992 GCA_038317285.1 Burkholderiales bacterium
GTCATCATTTTGGACCCGGTCAACATGCCGGTCATCCAGAAGGCTCTGTCCAACGGCGGCAAAAACTGGATTGGCGGCAACTGCACCGTCAGCTGCATGCTGATGGGCGTAGGCGCGCTATACAAGGCCGGCCTGGTCGAATGGATGAGTACCCAGACCTACCAGGCTGCCAGCGGTGGTGGCGCACAACATATGCGCGAACTGCTGACCCAATACGGCACGCTGAACGCCGAAGTCAAGGCCCTGCTGGACGACCCGAAGAGCGCCATTCTGGAAATCGACCGCAAGGTGATTGCAAAGCAGCGAGCACTAACTTCTTCGGAAACTGCCAATTTTGGAGTGCCCTTGGGCGGCTCATTGATCCCCTGGATTGACAAGGACTTGGGCAATGGTATGTCCAAGGAAGAGTGGAAGGGCATGGCTGAAACCAACAAGATCATGGGCCTGGGCGAAGGCTTCAACCTGCCAGCCATCCCAGTGGACGGCTTTTGCGTGCGGGTCGGTGCCATGCGCTGCCACAGCCAGGCTTTGACCTTCAAGCTCAACAAGGACGTGCCGGTGGCGGACCTGGAAGCCATGATGGCGGCCGACAATGAGTGGGTAAAAGTCGTGCCCAACACCCGTGAAGCGACTATCAGGGACCTCACGCCCGTGGCCGTTACTGGCACCATGACCATCCCTGTGGGCCGCGTACGCAAACTGGCAATGGGCCCCGAATACGTCGGCGCTTTCACGATTGGCGACCAATTGCTCTGGGGAGCCGCAGAGCCATTGCGCCGGATGCTACGCATTTTGCTGTCTGCGTAATTAAATCCAACGCAGGAGCATCGGCACAGATTACACTTCCGGGTCGTTGTCGCAAGGCAACAAAAGAGTACCCAGATCATGGCCCGCTGGTATAGCTGACAAAGTTAACCGCCTTCTTAGCTTGTCAGCCTAAGACATTGATGTTATGGTACTTTTTACGTTTTGAGAGTCTGGCTTTTGGGCCGCAAATAAGCATAGTTGTTGCGGCTCGCGAGCAGCACCGGAGGCATATAAATTGATAGCAAAGTCACATCGTTGGCAAAAAACCGCCGTAGCGGCTGCGGCCATTGCGCTACTCGGCCTTTCCACCCCTGGGGCTTGGGCGCTGTCGCTTGGGCGCATCACGGTTCAGTCCGCATTGGGCGAGCCCTTGCGTGCGGAAATTGAGGTTCCAGACATCAATGCCGAAGAGGCGAGCTCACTGAAGACCAGTGTCGCGTCCCCGCAAGCCTTTGCGGCCGCTGGCCTGGAATACAACGCCGCCATTGCCAATTTGCAGGCCAGCCTACAACGCCGAGCGGATGGTCGTGCCTACATCCGGTTAACCAGTGATCGCCCGGTCAACGACCCCTTTGTGGACATGATCATTGAGGCCAGCTGGTCGTCGGGTCGTATTCTGCGTGATTACACGATGCTGTTTGATCCCCCGGTGTCGCGTCGTCCGGCTGCTACAACGGCCACTCTGCCCCAGACATCCTCAGCACCCAACCCCGGCTTTGCCCGGCCACAGCCACCGGTAGCCTCTGAACCGTCGCGCGTAATTGCTCCTTCACGCCCGGCCGCACCGAATACCCCCGCACGTCCGGCGGTCGCCGCCCAGCCAGAAGATGCCAAGCGCGTGGTCGTTAAGGCAGGTGACACGGCCGGGAAGATTGCAGCCAACACCAAGCCAGCCGGCGTGTCTTTGGACCAAATGCTGGTGGCGCTCCTGCGCGCCAACCCAGACGCCTTCGTTCGCAGCAACATCAATCGCATCCGCGCGGGTGCCGTCTTGGACGTACCCGGCACCGAACAGGCCCAGGCACTGTCTGCGGCCGAAGCCACCCAGACCGTCATTGCACAGAGCAAAGACTTCAACGAATTCCGCCGGAGCCTGGCCACTAATGCACCGGTGGCCGCAGTAGCCGCTCCCACTCGCAAGACCAGTGGTGCCATCGATACCAAGGTTGAAGACAAGAAAACCGCTGCGGTCACTCCCGATAAATTGACGCTATCCAAGGGATCCGTTCAGACCAAGACCGAAGATGCGAAGATTGCCAAAGAGCGTGCCGACAAGGAAGCGGCCGCCCGCGCGACCGAAATCGCCAAGAACATCAGCGATCTGAAGAAGCTAGGCGCCGCTAGCGCTGCCACGCCAGCTGCCGCCGTAGTCGCATCGCCACCAAAACCAACAGCTGTGCCAGCCGTCGTAACCGTTCCAGCGATTGCTGTTGCCACGCCACCGCCCGTAACCGTCGCGCCGCCCTCATCACCAGCCGCCATTAAACCAGCGGCACAAGTCGCCTCCACACCAGCGCCCGTAGTTGCCTCGGCACCCGTCGCCTCGGCACCAACACCATCAGTTGCCTCGGCACCGGCGGCACCTGCTAGTGCTGCCGCATCCGTACCGGCCAAGCCCAAGGCGGTAGTGCCGGTGCCAACGCCGCCACAAGAGACTGGCTTTGTTGATGAGTTGTTGGCAAATCCATGGTTACCCTACGGCGCGGCGGCCTTTATTGCATTGCTCGGTGGATTCGCGTTCTGGCGGACACGCCAACGCAAGAAAAACCAGTCCAACATGGACAGCTCTTTCCTGGAGAGCCGTCTGCAACCCGACTCTTTCTTCGGTGCTAGTGGCGGTCAGCGCGTCGACACCAACAACGAAAATTCGGTGTCCGGTTCTTCGATGGTTTATTCAGCCAGCCAATTGGACGCAGCGGACGATGTCGATCCGGTCGCAGAAGCCGATGTCTACCTGGCATATGGCCGTGACCTGCAAGCCGAGGAAATCCTCCGTGAAGCGGTGCGCACCAACCCCGGCCGACTGGCTATCCACACCAAATTGCTGGAAATTTTTGCCAAACGCCGAGACGCCAAAAACTTCGAAGCCAGTGCCACACAGGCATTCCAGCTGACTGGTGCCAACAGCCCTGACTGGACACGCATCTGCGAAATGGGCATGGGATTCGATCCGGGTAACCCGCTGTACCAACCCGGCGGAGCTCCCGCCCATGGAGCTACACAACCCGTTGCGACCAACTCCAGTTTTGGCAACAGCACGGTGCCGCAGCCTGTGCGTGCAGATGCGGTCGATTCGGTGGCCGGTGTAGATCTGGACCTCGATCTGGATTTTTCACTGGACGAAGAACCTGAGCCCGCAAGCGCCGTCGGCGCCATGGGCAACAACGACACCTTCAGCCAAGTCAAGGTTGAGCAAACCATCAAGATGCCTGCAGCGCCCGGCTCTGACGCACACGCTCCGATGGACATGGATATGGACTTCGAGATGCCCCTCGAACAGCCCGTGGCGGCTGCTCCAGTGCACTTTGCGGCTCCGGTGCTGCATCCATCATCCAGCGCGCTGCCGGAGATTTCGTTGTCCATGGATCTCGATGAACCGGCGCCAATCATCCACCAGCCCCTGCCCGATTTCAATGCGACAGCGCCCATGTCGGTTGCCGCCACAACGTCGCATACCGAGGCACTAGACTCCGGCATGCTGGAATTCGACATGGGGTCCCTGTCGCTCGATCTGGATAGCCGCTCATCTGAGCAGCCCACCGCTTCGGATGACCTTGGGGAAGACCCGCTGGGAACCAAGCTGGCCCTGGCTGAAGAATTCGTTTCCATTGGCGACGAAGACGGTGCCCGCGCGCTAATCGAGGAAGTAGTGGCAGAAGCCACTGGTGAGATGCGCGCCAAGGCACAACGCGCACTGGCCAACTTGAGCTAAGCCTGCCCTTTTGGGTGGGCTGCACTCCTGACGCCAACACATTGCCGTGAGGGTCGCGCTAGGTATCAGCTACAACGGACAGGCCTACCAGGGCTGGCAAAGCCAGCTCTCAGGCCTTACCGTGCAAGACAAGTTGGAGGCCGCTCTGGGCAAATTTGCCGCCCAGCGGGTGTCCACACTGTGTGCGGGTCGCACCGATTCCGGCGTACACGGCATCATGCAGGTGGTGCACTTCGACACCCAACTGGAGCGCGACACCCATTCCTGGGTCCGGGGCACCAATGCCAACTTGCCCAAGGACATTGCGGTGCAATGGGCAGTCGTCCCTCCTGAAGGCTTTCACTGCCGCGCGTGCGCCACGTCGCGCCGCTATGCCTACGTGCTGTACGAATCGCCGGTTCGCCCCAGCATCGACCTGGGGCGCGTAGGCTGGGCATTTCGCCCGTTGAACATTGACGCAATGCTCCAAGCCGCCGACATCTTGCTGGGCGAGCACGATTTCACTTCCTTCAGGGCCTCCCAATGCCAGGCCTTGAGCCCTGTCAAAAACCTGATGGAAATTGCGTTCAGTAAACGCGGCTCCTATTGGCGTATCGAATTCGAAGCCAATGCCTTTCTACACCACATGATCCGCAACATCATGGGTTGCCTGGTGTACATCGGCCACGGTAAACATCCACCTGAGTGGATGGCTGAAGTGTTGGCGGCCCGTGACCGCCGCGTAGCTGCCCCTACCTTTTCCCCGGATGGCCTGTACTTTCTTGGCCCACGCTATGACGCGCACTGGGGCATCCCAGACCGTGCACCTGCGTATGATGGGCTCCCATGACCATTCGAACCCGAATCAAGATCTGCGGCCTGACGCGCGAAGACGACGTGGACGCCGCTGTAGCAGCCGGCGCTGATGCCATTGGTTTTGTGCTGTACGCCAAGAGCCCGCGCGCGGTCACCGTGCAACGCGCTGCCGAACTCGCCAAACGCCTGCCCCCTTTTGTTACGCCGGTGCTTCTGGTCGTCAATGCAAGTGCTATAGAAGTAATAGCTGCATGTTCAATGATTTCGGGGGCAACTGTCCAATTCCATGGAGATGAAAGTCCAGAAGACTGCCATGCAGCGACACACAACAGCACCCGCCCCTGGCTGCGCGCGGCGCGCATTCCTCTGGGCGATGGCGCTGCCCGCTTTGACCTCGTACAATTCACCAACGATTACTCAAACGCCCAGGCCATTCTGCTCGACGCCCACGTCGACGG
>JBBQBG010000291.1:0-4985 GCA_038317285.1 Burkholderiales bacterium
TTCACCGTGTGTGCTTGGGTTTCTTTGTGGGTCCATGGCTGGGGCAGGGGGGGCCCCTCCGACGCTTTGCGTATCACGTCACCCCCCTCACCCTTGCCTTCGACTTCGCGATCGCTGCGTTGAGAAGAGGAATGCACGTCAGCCGGAGTGATGGCTGTGCTGGGCGGAGTGGGGTTGCCGGGTGACGAAATTGAGCTACGCGACGAGGAGCCCGGCGACCCCGCTTCGCCCAGCGCAGCTTGCAACGAATCAAAGAAGCGCCTTAGCTTGTCAATCGGCATCAGCATCAAGTCATGCAAACACAAGCCTGGCAATGCTTCGAGTTGTTCACGCGACCAGGTCACACCCTTCGGCATAAACCGCTTGGAAGTCAGCAACACCGCATCCGCTTGTTCCTTGGTGCCAATGCGCCACAGCAAACTCTCGGTCTTCAACCTTGCCCCGCCGCACGTGCCGCACGGCGTGTAGCTGCGGTACTTGGACAGCAACACGCGGATGTGCATCTTGTACGCCTTGGTCTCCAGGTAGGCAAAGAAACGGTTGATGCCAAACCAGTGCTGGTTCCACTTGCCATTCCAGTTGGGTGAGCCGTTGATGACCCAGCCCTGCTGCTCGGGCGTCAGCTTGTACCAGGGCGTATCGCGCGGAATGCCTGCCGCTTCGGCATGGCGCATCAGATCGTCTTGCGCCTCTTGCCAAGCCGGGGTCTGCATGGGCTTGATGGCACCCGCGCGCAGCGTCAGCTTGTCATTGGGTATGACCAACCCCAGGTCTACCCCGACCACCCGGCCAAAGCCTCGGCAGGCCTCGCAGGCACCTACGGCGGAATTGAACGAAAACATGGACGCAATGGGGTCCGTGTAGCGGATGTCGCTTTGCGGGCAGTGCAGGCCGGTGGAGAATCGCCACACGATGGGTTCTACGCTTGCTATTGAATCAGTAGCGGCTTGCGCATGCTCCACGAGGGCTGCAGCCTCATTTACCACATAGACATTGAGCCGACCGCTGCCACGCTTGAGGGCGACTTCGATGGCTTCCAGGACCCTGGCCTTTTCTACGTTGGAGATGCGAAAGCGGTCGGCGACCACGTCCAGGATTTTTCGCTTGTCCACCTCACGCTCGGTGTGGACGCGGGTGAAACCGCTGGCGGATAGCCACTGCGTCAGCTCCTCGGCCGTGGTGCTGGCGGGTAGCTCTACGGGAAAAGTCAGCACCAAGCGCGGGTCTGCAACGGGCACATGCACGGCAGCCCGGAGCACTAGCTCGGCATATATCGTCTCGGGCGTATCGTGCTGCACTCGCAGGGCCGTGGCCTTGTCGAACAACTGCGCAGCGCGGGAATACAACAGCTTCACATGGTCGTTCAGCTCGGTCATCGTGCCCACGGTAGAGCGGCTGGAGCGCACCGGGTTGGTCTGGTCAATGGCGATGGCGGGGGGCACGCCCTCCACCTTGTCGACCGCCGGTTTGTCCATGCGGTCGAGGAACTGGCGGGCATAGGCCGAAAAGGTCTCTACATAGCGGCGCTGGCCTTCGGCATACAGCGTGTCGAACACCAGGCTGGACTTGCCGGAACCGCTGGGGCCGGTCACCACGGTCAGTTCGCCGGTACGGATGTCCAGATCCAGGTTCTTCAAATTGTGCTGGCGTGCGCCGCGAATGCGGATGGTTCCCTGGGTCATGGTGTGCTGTCTTTCTGCGTGAGGCGGATCATTCTAGGGACTTGGCGCCAGCCCATTCGGTGCAAGGGCATACAGACACAGCGCCGAGGCCACTGGAATGGCATAGCATGGGGCAAACCCTAGATGTGGAAGTCCACAACTGGCGCGCGGGGCCTGCATTCCACACAATCGGCTCTCCGCAAAGAACACCAGGAGACCGTCCTATGAACATCGCCAAAACGTTGTGCAGCGCCGTGGTCATTGCCCTTCTGGGCACGGTCGCCCAGGCGCAGTTGCGCATAGGCCAGCCCTCAGGTTTCAGTGGATCGGCGGCCGCTGGCGTCAAGGAAAACACCGAGGGCGCCAAACTCTATATCGATGCTGTCAACAAACGCGGCGGCGTGCATGGCCAGCAGGTCGAGTTGATCACGATGGATGACAAATTTGACCCCGCTACCACGGCAGCCATGGGGCGCGCCTTGATCACCGAGCAACATGTGCTGGCGCTGTTTCTGAATCGGGGGACACCCCATGCACAGGCTTTGTTGCCGCTGCTGGCCGAACTGCATGTGCCGCTGGTCGGCCCCAGCACCGGCGCCATGGCGCTGCACGACCCGGTGAACCCCTGGGTCTTCAACGTGCGCGCCACCTACCAGCGCGAAGCAATGAAGGCGATACGGCATTTGGCCAGCCTGGGCATGACCCGCATCGCGGTGCTGCAAACTGACGATTCCTTTGGTGCCGATGCAGCGCTTGGCGCTGAGAAAGGCTTTGTTGCGGCCGATCTCAAACCCGTGCTGCTACAAAAATTTCCACGTGAAAAGCCGGACTTTGCGGAGTTGGCGGCCAAGGTCAAGGCTAGCGATGCGCAGGCCGTGCTCTACATAGGCTCATCAGGCAGCGTGGCCAGTGGCGTCAAGGCCTTGCGCGCTGCTGGCTTGACCGCGCAGGTGGTGACCTTGTCCAACAATGCGTCGGAGGGGTTTATCAAATCGCTGGGCGAGCATGCGCGCGGTGTCATCGTGACGCAGGTCTTCCCTAACGAGCGGGCCATGAACTACCGGTTGATCAAGGAAGCGCAGGAGCTGGCCAAGGCCAAGGGGCTGAATGGCGTATCTCCGGCTATGGTGGAGGGGTTTGCAGCCGCGAAAGTTTTGATTGAAGGCCTACGCCGCGCAGGCCCCAAGCCGACATCCAGTGGTTTGCGTGATGCACTGGAATCCTTGCAGAATTTTGATGTGGGCGGTCTGGAGGTCAGCTACAGCGCCACCGACCACAGCGGCCTGGATTTTGCCGATCTGTCCATCATCGGGTCGGACGGTAAGTTTATGCGATAGCCATTTGCCCCCACGCTCCGCCGCTACGCGGGTCGCTGCCCCCCGAGGGGGACGCATTTCACCTTGGGGCGGCCCGGCGGTGAAACTGTTGCCCCCACGCTCCGCCGCTGCGCGGGTCGCTGCCCCCAAGGGGGTGCTCGCGCTTTGGGACGGCCCGGCTGCGCTCAAAGAGCCCCCACGCTCCACCGCTGGGCGGGCCGTTTCTTTGCGCGGATCAGCCGACGAGCGCGCGCTCCAGCTCTTCGCTGGCTTTGACGCCCACGGCTTCCTGGATCTTGGGTAGCAGAACCAACAGTTCGTCATATCCTGCGGCGGCCTGAACGGCCAAGTTCAAACGGAAGCCGCGCAATCCAAGTCCCGCCGTCAACTTTGTGGCGATCGGCATGGCCTCGGTGTAGCGCTCCTGGATCGGACGCGCATTGAACGCGGTGAGCGCGGCCTGTGCCGCCTGCAAGTGCGCAGCCTCAGTGGCTGCAGTTGCCGCTTCTTCTGCAACCGGTGCCAGCATGCCATGCTCCACCATGTGTTCGACATCTTCTGCGGTCAACCCCAAGCTTACCGCCGCCGCCAAAACCTGGTCTACTGACTTGTTGCCGTCAAACATGATGAACGCCGTGCGCTGCCGTGCAGAAAACAGCGGTGAACGCGCTTTGAATGCCTGTTGGCCCGTCTCGGTCTTTATAAGTCTCATCGGTATACCCTCACTTTAGGACTATTGCCTCTGCGAGACCTTGTATCCTGACGGATGATATACGCGAAGGGCGGCGCGTCAAACCTCAGGGCTTGGACGCAGCAGACGCCGACGACGCAGGGCCCGCTGGGGCAGACGCGACGCCCGCCGACGGAGCCGCCGCCTCAGCGTGTGCCGGCGCGGTATCGGCTCCATGCTTTTCGCCGCTCATATCAATGTCGCCGCCGCCCCTGCTCAGAATGAACAATGCCAACGCGGCAAACACCACAAATCCAACTGCAATTTTCACCATGATTTTTCCCGAAAAAAAGACCCCGGACCGCAATAGCCCGGGGTCGTTTGTGTTACCAAATGTTAGTCGTTGGCGTAAATATCAACGTCTTTGGTTTCCTTGATGAAGATCATGCCAATGACAAAGGTGCCAGCCGCCACGACGACGGGGTACCACAGGCCATAGAAGATGTCTCCGGTGGCCGCCACCATCGCAAACGCGGTGGTCGGCAGCAAGCCGCCGAACCAGCCATTGCCAATGTGGTAGGGCAGGCTCATGGATGTGTAGCGGATGCGGGTCGGGAACATTTCCACCAGCATGGCAGCAATGGGGCCATAGACCATGGTCACCAGAATCACCAGGTAAACCAGCACAGCCAGCACCATGGGGATGTTCATGACTTTGTCGTCCGCCTTGGTGGTCAGGCCGCCAGCCTTGGCAGCGTCGACCACCGCCTTCTTGAATGCGGCAATGGCCTTGGCGCTATCGGGGGCGAAGGCATCGCGCTTGTCGTTCAGCACGCCGACCAGGGAGGGGATCAACGTCTCACCGATCTTGACCGTGGCTTCGGTACCTGCGGGGGCTGCCACGTTCTGGTACGGAACATAATTTTCCGTAAGCGTACGTTTGGCAATATCGCAAGAACTCGTAAAGTCGATCGGGCGTGCAATCGGGCTACCCTGGAAAGAACAACGTGCAAAGTCCGCGGTGACCACCACAGGAACGGCCTTTTGTGCGGCCACCAGCTTGGGATTGGCATAGTTCAGCAGCATCGGGAACACGGTGAAGTAAGTCACTGCGGCCAACAGGCAGCCGGCCATGATAATGGGCTTGCGGCCGATCTTGTCCGACAGCGAGCCAAACACGATGAAGAACGGTGTACCAATGACCAGCGCGGCGGCGATCAACAGGTTGGCTGTCTTGGGGTCAACCTTGGCAATGGATGTCAGGAAGAACAGCGCGTAGAACTGACCCGTGTACCAGACCACGGCTTGTCCTGCAGTCAGACCCACCAGGGCCAAGAT
>JBBQBG010000292.1:0-4970 GCA_038317285.1 Burkholderiales bacterium
CGCCGAATCGCTGCCGGGCTGCTGGTACAGCGGGCAGAAATCGGTCAGCTTGCCGGGTGCAATCAGCACGCCCCCTGCATGCATGCCAATGTTGCGCGTCATGCCCTCCAGCTTGCGTGCCATTTCCAGCAGGGTTTTGACGTCTTCCTCTTTTGCTTCACGCTCGGCCAGAATCGGTTCGGCCTCGGACGCATACACGTACTTGTCGTTCTTCTTGCCGTCCTTGGGTGGCAGTTGCAGCGTGACGTTGGTGCCCGGCTTGTTGGGAATGAGCTTGCTGATGCCGTCGCAAAAGGTGTAGCTCATGTCCAGCACCCGGCCCACATCGCGGATGACGCCGCGCGCTGCCATGGTGCCGAAGGTGGCGATCTGGCTCACCGCATCTTTGCCGTATTTGTCCTTGACGTAATCGATGACCAGGTTGCGATTGGTCTGGCAAAAGTCGATGTCGAAGTCGGGCATGGACACCCGCTCGGGGTTCAAGAAACGCTCAAACAGCAGCTTGTAGCGGATAGGGTCCAGGTCGGTAATCTTCAATGAGTAGGCCACCAGCGAGCCAGCGCCCGAGCCGCGCCCCGGCCCTACCGGACAACCGTTGTTCTTGGCCCAATTAATGAAGTCGCCCACGATCAAAAAGTAACCGGGAAAGCCCATCTTGAGGATGGTGCCGATCTCAAACTCCAGGCGTTCCAGATAAGCAGGCATTTGCGCCGCGCGCTCTGTGGCATCGGGGTACAGGTGCGACATGCGCTCCTTCAAGCCTTCGTGCGATGCGTAGCGGAAATACTCATCCGGCGTCATGCGCTGGCCATTGACCAGCGGAGTGGGAAACTCCGGCAAGTAATTTTTTCCCAACACCAAGGTCAGGTTACAACGCTTGGCAATTTCTACGGTATTGGCCAATGCGGAAGGCACATCGGCGAAAAGCGCCTGCATCTGCTCGGCCGACTTGAAGTACTGCTCCCGTGTGAACTTGCGCACCCGTTTCGCATTGCCCAAAATTTCACCATCGGCGATACAGACGCGTGCCTCATGGGCCTCAAAGTCTTCTGCGGTTGTGAACTGCACCGGGTGAGTCGCAACCACCGGCAACTTGATGCGCGCGGCCAATTGCACGGTTGCGATCACATGGGCCTCATCATCGACGCGGCCCGCCCGTTGCAGCTCCAGGTAAAAGCGGTGGGTGAAGACGCCGCCCAATTGCAAAGCCACTTCCCGCGCGCGGGCCTCATCGCCCTGAACCAATGCCTGCCCCACCGGCCCAGCTTGGGCGCCCGACAGCGCAATCAGACCCTCATTCAATTCCTGTAACCAGGTCAGCTTGATGACGGCCTGGTTCTTGACGATGTTTTGGGTATAACCGCGTGCCAGCAGCTCGGACAGGTTCAAATAGCCCTGCTTGTTTTGCACCAGCAACACCATGCGCGACAGCGCCGTTGCGTCCCCACCCAGGCCTTCAAGGAATATCTCCACACCAATGATGGGCTTGGTGCCCTTGGCGCGTGCCTGCTTGTAGAACTTGATGGCGCCAAACAGGTTGCTGAGGTCGGTGATAGCCAGCGCTGGCTGGCTATCGGCCACCGCAGCGGCAATAACTTCATCGATTCGGTTGGTTCCGTCGACGACGGAAAATTCGGTGTGCAGGCGCAGGTGTACAAACATGCACAGATTGTAGGTTTGAAACCGAAATCCGCACCTCGACTGCGCCAGACTTAGCGCTTTACCGTCGCCGCAAAAGCTGCTACGCGCTGGCCGAACAGTTTGGCCGTTTCCAGATCACCCTGCGGCATCTCAGCGGGTGATGCGTCAGAGGGTGACTGGGCCATGGCACCGGCGAAAGAGCCGACATAGTTGATGTCATTGCGCTGCGCAGCCTTTGAATTGCTGGGCATCAGGCCCGTGCCGACCCATATACCGCTGTGCTGCATGGCCAACGTAAAGAGGTAGTGCAAAGTAGAGTGCTTGTCGCCGTTCATGGTGGCGCTGTTGGTAAAACCCGCAAAGACCTTGTCCTTCCACTGCTGGCTAAACCACTGCTTGCTGGATGCATCGGCGAATTTCTTGAACTGCCAGCTCACGGAGCCCATGTAGGTTGGGCTGCCCATGATGATGGCGTCGGCTCCTGTCAGTGTGGTCCACTGCGCTTCGGTCAAGTTTCCGTCCGCATCGATGGCGACCAGTTCGGCGTCGGCACCCTGTGCAACACTTTGCGCCATGCGCAGGGTGTGACCGTAACCCGAATGAAAAACAACTGCTACTTTTGCCATGGTGTACTCCTAAAAGGCTTAAGAAGGCGCTCGCTCCATGCGAACACCGGGGGAATCAAGGGCGCAAGTCAAAAACCAAGACTTCGGCATCATGGCCGTGCGACAGCACCACGCTGGTCTCGTTCTCCAACAGGGCTGCGTCACCACCGGCGAGTGTTTCTCCATTCACTTGTACAGTGCCGCGTACCACTTGCACATAGCTCTTGCGTTGGGCATCCAAAGCTACACGGGTAGTCTGGTCGCCGTCGAGCAGGGTGCCGTACAGTCGTGCATCCGCATGGATCAGCACAGAACCGTCCGCCCCATCCGGCGAAGCAAGAAGGCGCAAGGCACCCTGCTTTTCTTGGGCCGGGAAAGACTTTTGCTCATAGCTGGGCGCAATGCCGGTCACATTGGGCTCGATCCAGATTTGCAAGAAATGCGTGGTGTCATTGGGCGCATGGTTGAACTCACTGTGCTGCACACCACGCCCGGCACTCATGCGCTGCACGTCACCTGGCGGAATGCCTTTGATGTTGCCCATGCTGTCCTTGTGGGCCAGGTTACCGGCCAGCACATAGCTGATGATTTCCATGTCGCGGTGGCCATGCGTACCGAAACCGGTACCCGGCGCAATGCGGTCTTCATTGATGACACGCAGATTGCCCCAGCCCATATGCTCAGGGTCGTGGTAGCCCGCAAACGAAAAGCTGTGGAAAGACTTGAGCCAGCCATGGTCGGCATAGCCGCGATCGGATGATTTACGTACCGTCAACATAGTGTCTGTCCCTTTCAATGGATTGAATTTTGCGGCCCGTCTGGGCTCTTCCCATGCACGGTGATTGATGGCATCATTCAAATAATTTCAATTTAGTAGGACTACACATGCAAACCGCACGCGATGTCCTGACACCCGATGCGCTGGCCATGCTTCAGGCCATCGCGGAAGCCGGCAGCTTTGCAGCGGCAGCCCGCGCCATGGGCATGGTGCCCAGTGCACTGACCTACCGAGTGCGGCAAATCGAAGACGCACTGGACGTGTTGCTATACGACCGAAGCTCGCGCCAAGCCAAGCTGACGCGAGCGGGGGCAGAGCTTTTGCAGGAGGGCGCCCGCCTGCTGCAAGAGATAGACGCCGTGGCCAACCGGGTCAAGCGCGTGGCCACCGGCTGGGAATCGCAGCTCACCATCGCGGTGGACACCATCATCTCCAAAGGCACGGTGATGGAACTGTGCGAGAGCTTTTTCAGCCTGAACCCGCCGACCCGCATCAAGCTGCGCGACGAGGCACTAACCGGCACACTGGAAGCGCTCACCTCCGGCCAGGCCGATCTGGCCCTGGGTGTGGCGCTGGACGCGGCTAACGTTGCTGGTATCCAAAGCAAACCGTTGGGCACCATCGAGTTCGTCTACGTGGTGGCGCCTCACCACCCTTTAGCCGACGCGCAAGAACCATTGAGTGACGCGTTGATCCAGCAGCACCGCGCCGTGGCGGTAGCCGACTCTTTACAGCGCGGCGCTGGCGCGACATTTGGGCTGCTGAGCGGGCAGGATGTGTTCACCGTTGGCACCATGCAGGGCAAGCTGGATGCCCAACTGCGCGGGCTGGGCGGCGGCTACCTGCCGCGCTGCATGGCGGATGTCTACATCGAAACTGGTCGGCTGGTTGTCAAGAAGACCGAGCGCCCGCAGCGCCAAGTGTCCGTGAGCTTTGCGTGGCGCGGCGCCACCGCATCGACCCAGGGCCGCGCGCTGCAATGGTGGCTGCAACAGATGGAAAGCCCCATGACCCGCGCCGCCCTGCTGGAACAGCACCGCGGAAATTCCTAGCGCCCGTCCACACGCATCCGTATAAACTGGCACAACATACCAACAACTCCAGGAGACAACCCCCATGACCGCACCCAGACACATTGCCATCGTTGGCGCCGGCATGGCCGCTGTCACCTGTGCACGCACTTTGGTGCAGGCGGGGCACCGAGTCACTGTGTTCGAGAAGAGCCACACCGTGGGCGGTCGCATGGCCACACGCAACAGCGCCTTTGGCACCTTTGACACCGGCGCCCAGTACTTCACGGTGCGCGACCCGCGCTTCATGCAGGCCATGCAAACCACCCCCGCAGTCAGCAAGCGCTGGAGCGCCAACACCGTGCAGGTGTTAGACGCCCATGGCCGCGTGGCGGCCGCCGGCCTGCCGGCACGCGAGCCGCATTGGGTACCCAGCCCCGGCATGAGCGCCCTGGTTCGCCGCTGGGCACAACCGCTGGTTGCAGCCCAATGCCTGGAGCTCAATACCCAGGTCACCCACATTGAGCGCGACACATTGAACAAGGCGCAATGGCAACTGCGCACCAGTGGTGCTGGCGACAGCAGCCACGTCTATGGAGGCTTTGATGCAGTGGTACTTGCCGTGCCCTCGCCCCAAGCCCAGACCCTGCTGGAAGGCATGCCCAAAGCTGCCAGCCTGTTGAAGAAAATCAGCCGCGTTACGGTGTCACCTTGCTGGACGCTGATGTTGGCCTTTCCCCAGGCCATGCAGCCTGGCATGTCGACCCTCGGGCCGCAGTGGAACGCGGCACGCAGCACGCACCACCGCATCGCCTGGTTGACCCGTGAATCGAGCAAACCCGGCCGTGGCGCCGTTGAGCGCTGGACCGTGCAAGCCAGCGCGGAATGGTCCAAAGAGCATTTGCAAGACGACCCCAAACGCGTCCAAGCCAAGTT
>JBBQBG010000293.1:0-4858 GCA_038317285.1 Burkholderiales bacterium
TTTGCACCCACGTCTTCGTGCACCTGCCAAATAGATGCGGTGTCGGTCAAGACCAGCCGGTCCAGCACGCTGCCGCTGGGTGCAAGCACGCCAACCACGGTGTAGCTGCTGTCGGCATGGGCACGTCCGCCCGTGCCCAGGCCGTGGGTGCCGGCCAAATGACCCCCTAGCGTATCGCCCAGCTTGGTAGCCGCCGTAGCGCCCAGCACCACCTGCATGGGTGCGTCCCACAGCCGGCCCTGGGCCAGCGTCGCGTTGTACAGGCTGACGTAATCGTGCGAGGTGCCGACGATGCGAAATCCCTGCATGTTGTCGCCCAGGCTGATGGGGATGACCTGGGATACCAACGGGTGCTGAGCCAGTGCCTGCACGGCTTGCAGCGGCACATTGCCGGGCGGCACGTCGATGTGCAGCACGCCGCTCAAAATCAACTGCATGGGGCTGCCCTTGGCGCCGACCACCACATCCACCCCCGCTAGGTCGCGCTCAAAGGCTTTGTTGAGCTGATAGCCGACCAGAAGCAGGAAGGTGATGGACGCCAGCCCCAGGCTCAGCAGCAGCACATTGAGCGCGGCGCCGAGCGGGCGAGCCCACAGGTAGCGCCAGGCGAATGCTAGTGTTTTCATAGCGCGCTACGCACAAGGTGCGAGGGCTGGAGGCTGATTTTGCTAAATGCACCCGGAGGAATCAGGTTTGCCACGCGCGCATCGTGGGTGGCGATCACCAGCGTCGCGTTCTGCGATTGGGCGGTGGCCAGCAGCAGGCCCACGGCGTCGGCAGCGGCGGCGTCATCCAAGCTGGCCGTGGGCTCGTCGGCCAGTATCACCTGGGGCTGCAGCAACACGGCACGCGCCAGTGCCACGCGCTGTGCCTGCCCGCCCGACAACTGGGCCGGCTTGCGCTGGGCAAGCTCTTGCACGCCAAGCGCTTGCAGAGCGGCGTGGATGCTTGCGGCATCCTCAGTCTCGCCCGCCGCCCACTGCGCCATCGCCAGGTTCTGGTACACGCTGAGCGCCGCGCTGAGGTGAAGCCTTTGGGGTAAAAAGCCGATAGCCCTCGCCCGCCATGCGTCAGACGCTACAGATTTAAGAGCAGTCAACGGCTGCCCGGCCACCACCAGAGTGCCCACTGTGGGCGCCACCAGCGCCGCCACCAGGGCCAGCCACGTCGATTTGCCGCAGCCCGACGGGCCGCTGAGCAACAGCACGGCGCCCTGGGCCGCGTCCACGTCTGGGAAAGCCAGACTACTGCCTTGCGGGTAGGTATAGCCCAAGCCGGATGTCTTGATCATGCGGGGTTGAGCTGGATGGCGAATTGCCGGATTTCGTCTTCATCCGGCTGCATGCGCACCATTTTTTCAAACACAAAGCCCAGCTTCTCCAGCATGCAGCTGGACGGTGCGTTGTCGGGGTTGACGACCGCAATCACACGCTTCAGTCCGTGCACCCGCAGTGCGGTTTCGAGAACGGCCCGCGTTGCCTCGGTGGCGTAGCCCATGGACCAGTATTCGGGCAAAAAGGCGTAGCCAATGTCCACGTCGTCGAAATTGTCTCTTTTTATCAGGCCGCACATGCCTATCGGCGCCCCGGTCTCCTTCAGCGCAACGTGGTTCAGGCCAAGGCCATGCTTGGCGTAGCTGGTGATGGGGCCATTACGCAAATAGGCGCGGGCGTCATCCAGCGTGCGAACGTTTCTGTCAGCGATATGGCGGATAAAAGAAGGCTCGTTGAGTAGCCGCACCATAAACGCAGCGTCATCCTCGGTGAAGTGGCTCAGTTGCAGGCGCTGGGTTTCACAAATTTGCACGGTGGAGGCTCCTGGCGGTCGGGGATTGGGCGCCATCGTACCCGTAACCCCTTTTTGCACCGAGCGGTCCCCGGTAAAATCACCTGCTCTGACCGAAATGACCCGCACATGAACGACACCGCTTCCAACCCGTCCACCCCACCTGCACAGCCTGGCCTGCAATCCCTGTCCAAATCCTTCGAGCCCGTCGCGCTGGAAGCCCATTGGGGACCCGAGTGGGAAAAGCGTGGTTACGGCGTCGCAGGCTACCGTGGCACGCAGGCGCCCAAGGCCGGCCAGCCCGCCTTTGCAATCCAGTTGCCGCCGCCGAATGTCACTGGCACGCTGCACATGGGCCATGCGTTCAACCAGACCATCATGGACAGCCTGACGCGCTACCACCGCATGCTGGGCGCCAACACGGTCTGGGTACCGGGCACGGACCACGCCGGCATCGCCACACAAATCGTTGTCGAGCGCCAATTGCAAGACCAAGGCGTCAGCCGCCACGACCTCGGCCGCAAAGCCTTCGTGGAAAAAGTCTGGGAATGGAAAGAAAAGTCGGGCAACACCATCACCACGCAAATGCGCCGCATGGGCGACACCGTGGACTGGAGCCGCGAATACTTCACGATGGACCCCAAGCTGTCCAAGACCGTGACCGAAACCTTTGTGCAGTTGTACGAACAGGGCCTGATCTACCGCGGCAAGCGTTTGGTCAACTGGGACCCAGTGCTGCAAAGCGCGGTGAGCGACCTGGAGGTGGAAAACGAAGAGCGCAACAGCTTCATGTGGCACATCGAATACCCGTTCAGCGATGGCCCACAAACCGCCGCCGATGGCACACCGATGCGCGGCATGCACATTGCCACCACCCGCCCCGAGACCATGCTGGCCGACGGCGCGCTGTGTGTGCACCCCCACCCCCCCCCCGCCCCCCCCCCCCTCGGCCAGAGGGCCGCCCTGCCCCGGTGCGACCGCAAGATCCCCATCATTGCGGATGATTTCGTAGACAAGGCATTCGGCAGCGGATGCGTCAAGATCACCGGCGCGCACGACTTCAACGACTACGCCTGCTCCCAACGCCATGGCCTGCCGCTGATCACCATCTTCACGCTGGACGCCAAGATCAACGAAAACGGCCCAGCCGCCTACCAAGGCATGGACCGGTACGTTTGCCGCAAAGCTGTGCTTAAAGACCTCGAAGAACAAGGTTTCCTTGAAAAAGCCGTGCCCCACAAAAACATGGTGCCCGTCTGCGCCCGCACCGGCCAGGTGGTCGAGCCCATGCTGACTGACCAGTGGTTTGTTGCGGTGAACAAGGTGGGCGCAGGTGACGCCACCGGCAAATCCATCGCGCAAAAAGCCATTGATGCAGTCCATAGCGGACAAGTGCAATTTGTGCCCGAGAACTGGATCAATACCTACAACCAGTGGATGAACAATATCCAAGACTGGTGCATCAGCCGCCAACTGTGGTGGGGGCATCAGATTCCGGCTTGGTACGACGAAGACGGCAATGTGGTCGTCGCGCGCAACGAAGAGGAAGCTCAGGCCAAAGCGCCCGGCAAGAAATTGCGCCGCGACGAAGACGTGCTGGACACCTGGTATTCGTCGGCACTGGTTCCCTTCAGCACCATGGGTTGGCCCACCACTCCAGCCCAAGAGGGCGGGGTTGCCGGATCCGGCGACTTGGCAAGCGCAGCGCCTCTGAGCCGGTCCGGTGACCCCGCCCTCTTGGGCGATGCGAACACCAACAGCCTCAATGACTTCGACCTCTACCTACCAAGCTCCGTATTGGTCACAGGCTACGACATCATCTTCTTCTGGGTCGCCAGAATGATCATGATGACCACACACTTCACCGGCAAAGTGCCCTTCAAGCACGTCTACATCCACGGCCTGGTCAAAGACGCCCAAGGCAAGAAGATGAGCAAGTCCGAAGGCAACGTTTTGGACCCCGTAGACCTGATCGACGGCATTGAACTCGCACCCCTGCTGGCCAAACGCTCCGAAGGCCTGCGCAAACCCGAGACTGCACCCCAGGTCCGCAAGAACACCGAAAAAGAATTCCCAGAGGGCATCCCCGCCTACGGTGCCGACGCACTGCGCTTCACCTTTGCCGCACTCGCATCACTGGGCCGCAGCATCAACTTCGACAGCAAACGCTGCGAGGGCTACCGCAACTTCTGCAACAAACTGTGGAACGCCACCCGCTTTGTGCTGATGAACTGCGAAGGCCAAGACTGCGGCCTCAAAGAACACACCAAGGAAGAATGTGCAGTCGGCGGCCCAGCCCACGGTTATCTGGACTTCAGCCCCGCAGACCGCTGGATTGTGTCGATGCTGCAAAAGGCCGAGGCCAATGTGGCCCAGGGCTTTGCCGACTACCGCCTCGACAACGTTGCCAACACGATCTATGACTTTGCGTGGAACGAGTTCTGCGACTGGTACTTGGAAATCGCCAAGGTGCAAATCCAGACCGGCACACCGTCGCAGCAGCGCGCCACGCGCCGCACACTGATCCGCACGCTGGAAACCCTGCTGCGTCTGGCCCATCCCATCACACCCTTCATCACCGAAGATCTGTGGCAAAAGGTGGCGCCCGTCGCGGGGCGTTACCCCGCGGCTTCCGATACTCCGGGTCGCGAAGGCCCGTCCATCGCCATCGCCGCTTACCCCATCAGCCAGCCCGAGCGCATTGATGAAGCAGCCATCGCCTATGTCGTCAAGCTCAAACAGTTGGTAGACGCGTGCCGCAATCTGCGGGGTGAGATGAATGTGTCACCATCAACCCGCCTGCCCCTGTTCGTTGTCGCCCAGTCGGCCGACGAGCGCGCGTTCCTGCAAGGTGCAGCACCCGTGCTGCAGGCCTTGTCCAAGCTCAACGAAGTACGCCTGTTCGACGACGAAGCCGCATGGCAAGCCGCGGCCAAGGCTGCACCTGTGGCAGTGGTAGGCGAAGCCCGCATCTGCTTGTACATGGAAGTCGATTTAGCGGCAGAGAAGCTACGCTTGGGCAAGGAAGCGACGCGCATCGAAGGCGAAATCGCCAAGGCCAACACCAAGTTGT
>JBBQBG010000294.1:0-4841 GCA_038317285.1 Burkholderiales bacterium
CAGAGTCAGATCGAGTCCCTGGTGGACCCCGCGATGATCGGGTATTCACGGGTCGTCGACCCGGTGCGCGATGCCAGTGTCGCTCAGAAGCAAATGCGCGTTAGCCTGTCGGATACCCACACGCAAATGTCTGAAGATGTAGTAATTGTCCAAACCCACTGGGAAAAGCGCTTCATATCCAACCCTGGGAGGCGAGCGGGCCAGAAGCGTGGGGTTTGCACGTTTGTACTGCGACTTGAAGCCGCCGTTTGGAAGTTATCCGCCCTCAGTGGCGACAACCTATTTGGCGCTGAGTAAAGCGTACCAGGACCTGAAAAAAATGAACCCAACTAAACTGTTCAACGACCCAGTTACAGGCCGGCACAGGATACTCCTATGCACCTCACGAGAGACCGATATGAAAACTACACAAACGATTAAACGCAGCCTGCTGGTGCTGATCTGTGGCATCCTGCTGCAAAACGCTTACGCGGCTGGCCAAATCGACCTTGTTGAAGGCAACGTGAGCGTAACCACCGCAGCCGGGCAATTGCGCATCCCCGGCAAAGGTGAGCGCATTGAAGCGGGCGACACCATTTCCACAGGGCGCGGTGGAGAAATCCACGTCCATATGGACGACAACGGGCTCATTGCCGTGCGTGCGAATACGTTTTTGAAGATTGAATCCTATAAAGCTGAAGGCACCAAAGATGACGGCGCGGTCTTTCGCCTGCTGCGCGGCTCGTTCCGTTCCATAACCGGGTGGATCGGGAAGAACAGCCCGCAACGCTATGCGGTTCTCACACCCACAGCCACTGTGGGCATACGCGGCACGGACCATGAAACTATGGTGGTTGACGACGGTGCCGAGGCTGGAACCTATGACAAAGTGAATACTGGTGAAACAGAACTGGTTACCCCGCATGGCAAGGTTTTCATCAAGCCCGGCCACGCCGCATTCAGCCCTAAAGCTGGCGCTGAGCCACCCAAACTCCTTGCTGCCATTCCACTGCTGTTTGTTCCCACCCATAACGAAGCAGTGATTGAAGTCAGCAAAAAAACATTGGAAAACTCGCGGGATGAGCGCCTACAGCAAAAGCGCAAAGACAATGAACGCAAGGGCACCAACAAAGAAGGCAAGGCGCAGGTAGGCGATCCACAAGAAGGCCGCAAAGCGTTAGCCACTTTTGAAGACCTTTTGCGTGCCTTTGAGGCGGGTGATGTATCGCAGATACGCCGCAAACTGGACCCTTCGATGATTGGTTACCAGCAATTGCTGGACAACATCACGCTGGGAAACAACGAGTGCAAACAAATGCGCGTCAACCTGCTCAATACACAGGTCCAGGCTGGTCCCGATTTAACCGTTATACAAACCAGTTGGGAAAAGCGCTGCCTCTTGTTGCCCGCATTTACCCCCAAAATGGCATCGGGTCGCGCCACTGTATTGCTGCATCTGGGTTCCGACGGTTGGACCTTTGCCGCCATCACTGCTGGCAATATGTTTGACCGCTTTGCAGTGTCTGTCATAACTCCATCCAAGCCAAACCCGACAGGACCCACCACACCGGGTACCACACCCGTTCCTCCACCGGTTACCACACCCGTTCCTCCACCGGTTACTACACCCGTTCCTCCACCGGCGGTATGTAGATCTCTTACGGGTGCCCCCATCACCTGCCCGCCAACCACAACGCCGACCGCCCCGCCACCGGTATGCACGTCTCCCTTGACGGGCGCCGTTATCACCTGCCCGCCAACCACAACTCCGACCGCACCGCCACCCGTTGTTGTGCCGATCACGGCCCCCACGACCTGCACTGTCAGCGGACGCGTTGTGCCGTGCTCCAGCATTCGCTCCACCGCCTTGTGCACACGCCGTGGCAGCTTCCTGATCTGCCCCTGAGCCCTCGAGGAAGCCGCGCCGATTGGCGGCGCGGCATGGGTCAATCCCCAAACACACCACTATTTTTTGTCCGACATTGAACGCCCCGCTGTTTACCAGCGACTTAACCATACCGGTACAGCGGACCATCAACCCGCTGCCGTATGGTTCCTAGGTGTAAGCCCATGGAAATTGTTCTAACCCCTGCCCAACAGCAGGACATCGAGCTATGCCGTCTGATGGAACAGGTGGCGGCGCGCGACGAGGCTGCACTGGCAACGCTATATAAACGCGTGAGCCGGATGATCTACGCCTTTTCGCTGCGCCGCCTGAATGCGGCAGACGCAGCCGAGGAGGTAGTCGTGGAAACAATGTACGAAGTCTGGAAGGGTGCGCCGAGGTTTGGTGGCAAGTCCATGGTGACCACCTGGATACTGGGAATTGCGCGCCACAAGGCGATTGATAAATTGCGCAACCGGGGTACCCATTGCGACCCTATGGGCGATGAGGCCGAAGCGGTGGCGGATGAAAGCCCCTCAGTGTTTGACACTATCGCAAGCAAACAACGCGCCGGGCAGGTTGCCCTGTGCATGGAAGCGCTTCCCGATGAACAGCGCGAATGCCTGCACCTGGTGTTCTTCGAGGACGCGCGCCTTGCGGACATCGCCACATTGCAAGACTGCCCTGAGAACACCGTTAAAACGCGTCTATTCCATGCCCGCCGCAAGATGCGCGACTGCCTGGAACGCCAAACACGACGCATGGAGCCTGTGTGATGACAAACCTTAACGCCTTACACGCCTTGCTTCCCTGGTATGTCAACGGCACTCTCGACATTGAAACCCGGCGCGCCGTGGATCGGAAGCTCACACAATCACCCAGCCTGCGCAGTGAAGTGGTCTGGCTCAGGCTGGTACGCAGCCAGATCCGTGAACAGGCGCAGGCTCAAGTCAACGGACATTCGGAGAGTGCCGGGCTGGATACCCTAATGGCCCTCGTGCACGGAGAACAGTCGGGCAACGTATTGCCACTGAAGGCGCGAGTAAACCGATGGGTGGCTGGTATTCGCCGCATGCCACTGTCAATGGGTATCGCCGCTGCTGTGGTCTTGACGCAAGCGGTCATTATCGGCACCCTGCTGGACCCGCCCGCGCAAGACCCGCTGCGAACTTTATCGGGCGGTGTGGCAGCAGGCGGTCAACTCTTGCAGATCACGTTCAAACCACAGGCAACCGAAGCCCAGATCCGGTCACTGCTGGCTAGCGTCCAGGGTGAGATTGTGGCTGGTCCCGGCGCGCTTGGGGTCTATGCCGTACGCGTGCCGGACCGCCAGGGCGCGGCGGCATTGGAGAAACTTCGCAGTGACACCACAACCCTCGATACGGTCGTGTTGTTGCCAAGCCGCTGATGCACGGGGCAGTGACGCATACCATGACCCGCTGTGTGCCGCTCTTCATCTTCACAGCGGTAGCTGGCTTCACGGCACACGGCTTGGCACAAGACAGCGTCGATTGCACGCGGCACCGCATTGCGGGCTTGCCCTGTCCCACTACACCGACTAGAGCGACGCGCGCCGTCGTCGCCCCAACCGTTTCGCCACGTGGGTCTACGCCCGTCAATGCTGGGACTGGTAGTGGTCTTGCCCCACCGCGCACGGCGCCTGCGCCTTCCGGCACCCTTAGCAGTCCGACTGGAATGCCGAGCACAGCACCCACACTACCTCCCCATACGGTACAGGTTTCGCCCCAGGGGCCAGGTGGTCCACCTGTCAATCTGCCAGTGACGTCGTTGCCGTTGCCGTTGCCGACTCTAATACCGACAACCGTTTCCGTGGCTCCGTCGGCCGCAAAACCGCCTACCGCTATACCCCCCACGACTCCACCCGCACCGGTCATCGTGCCCACAGTGCAGCCCGTGCCCTTTGCAGCCCCCCCCGCCGCTAAACCGCCACTCCTGAGTCTAGGCTCCACGTTGCAGCCCCTGGCGTTGGCACCGCTGCCAGGACCTGTTGCACCACGTGAAGGACGCGAGCCCGGGCAAATCGTCGTCTATTGGGCCTCTGCAGAAGAAGCCAATACGGCGCTGGCGACGTTGCTCCTGGTCCGCCAACTAGCTCCAACCAGCGCGACGCAGCTCGAACACCTGGGCGGCGTCATTGCGGTGTTTCAGCTTCCGACCCAAGCGTTAGCCAACGAGGCACGTGAGTGGCTGCGCAAAGACTTTCCGGCCGCTACGGTAGATTTCAATACGCGCTACCGCCCACTGTTACAGCCGTCGGCCCAGCCACGCATGTACCTGCCGCAAAAGGTTGACCAGCCAAACCCAGGCACCGTCCCGCAAGGAGGTGCTGGCGTGCGCATTGGCATCGTTGATGGCCCAGTGGCGCGCACCGCGGCACTGGCTGGGGCCAAGATTGTTCGCAGGAGCTTCCTGGCCAATATGGATATCGCGGCACCCGTTGGCCATGCGACGTCGATTGCCTCGTTGATCGCCGGGCAGGACCCCGTCGCAGGTTTCTTCGGCATTGCACGACACGCAAGCCTTTTTTCAGCAGAAATCATGCGCGCTGTCGGATCAGATGACCTAACCAGCAGTGCGACGTTGATCCGTGCGTTGGACTGGTTGCTGGCCGAAAAAGTCCATCTCATCAATCTGAGCCTAGGAGGAGCAGGTGATCAGGTCATGGAGAAAGCATTTGCAAAGCTGGCAACGCTGAACGTGGTGGTGGTCGCCGCAGCTGGCAATGGGGGGCCTACTGCCGCTCCCGCCTACCCGGCCGCCTATCCCGGCGTGATCGCCGTGACAGCGACCGACGCCGCCGACAATCTGTATGTACAAGCCAACCGCGGCAGCTATGTCACGCTGGCGGCGCCCGGCGTAGACATCTGGGTGCCAGACACAGAATTGGGCCACTACGTCAGCGGCACCTCATTCTCAGCCGCGGTAGTAACCGGAGCCAGCGCACTGTTGCTGGCGC
>JBBQBG010000295.1:0-4820 GCA_038317285.1 Burkholderiales bacterium
AGGATAGTCCTTGCCGGGAATTGGCGCTACGATATGGGTTTCCATCCAGCTATTTTGCATCAACTGGAGCTAAGTGGATACCCCTTATAAAACTACAGACCCTTAATGCCTGCCCTGGCTTTGCGCACCCGCTCGACGCTCAGTGTCACGCGTACATTTTCCACTGGCACGGCTGCTGCAATGGTGTAAGCCGGTGCCGTCGTTTCCTTGCACAGCTGCTTGCCCAGCGCCACGCCATCCTTGTCCAAAATTGGAATAACCCACGGTGTGTTGGCGCGGGCGCCGCGCTGCACCGATACCGCAGTCTCGCCATTGGCCAGCTTGACATAGGTGCCGGGCGGATAAAAGCCCGCCGCCTGCGCCATGGCCGACGCAATGCCTTGCGCGGCGCCCTCTGCGCCCATCACCATGGACTTGACGGCCTTGACCGGCGACATTGACACCCGCGTCTTGCGCGCGGCCATCTTGGCGACAAAAACGTCGGCCATGGCGAGCACCTGGCGCGCCATGGCGGTGCTTGGCAGGCCCTCAGCCGAGTCTGGCTCATGGTGCCATCGGACGATGTCCAGTACCTCAGCGTCTTCAATCCCAAAGTCTTGCAATATGGCCACGCTCTTTTGCGGGTGCTGTTGAATCAACGTGCGTTGCCAGTCAGTGGGCGCGGTGTTCTGGCGGGCCAGGCTGTCTTGGTCGCGCGCCATGCCAATGTTCATCAGCAGGGCGGCCGTCACCAAGGCAGCGCGTTGTGGCTCGGGGATGGCGAGTTTCAACGCTGACATATGGCAGACCACCGCACACAGCAGTGCGTGGCTGGCGCAATAGCCCTGGGTGGTATCAGCCAGTGCCTGAAACAGGCAAAACAGGCTGTCGTCGGCGTCGGCCTGTAGCAAATGCAACGCTTTCTTCTCAATGCCTGCCAGCCGCTCCAGCGGGCTGACGGCCAGGCCACCCTGGTACAAAACGCCACGCAAAACCTCTTGCAGATCCAGCCAGCCCCCGTTGAAAGGCTCGCCCACCACATAGTCGCTGGTGCGGATTTCGCTGGGCATGGGGGCGCGGCTGATGGTTTCTACATCGGCGCCCGCGGTCAATAAGGCGTGCACCATGCGCTCGTAGCTGCGCTGCCAGGCCAGCGCATCGGTCGGAGTGCTGGATGCATTGTGGGCTTGCAGTTTCTCGCGGTGATCTTCGGATGTGACCGGTTGCCCCTTGCGCAGCAGCAATTGGCCACTGGCGCTCCACACATCCACCGGCAGCGGCTTGCCTACTTCCAGCAGTTCCACTGGAATGGGAACGTACTTCATGCGGCCACCTCCACCGGTACGCGCTGTGCCAGGCCGCACATCAGTTCATAGCCCACGGTCTGGGCACAAGCCGCCACCTCATCGATCGGCAACATTGCGCCGTTTGCAGCCGTGCCCCACAGGGTGACTACGCTGCCGGTGTCGGCCTTCGGCACCGGCGTCAGGTCCACGGTGATCATGTCCATGCTGACGCGCCCCACCGTGTGGGTACGCACGCCGTCGACCAGCACCGGCGTGCCGGTGGGACAAATGCGCGGGTAGCCGTCGGCATAGCCGCAGGCCACGACGCCAATGCGCAGGTCCTCTGGTGCAACAAAGCTTGAGCCATATCCGACGCTAGCCCTCGCGGGTATTGCTTGAGTAGCTATGATTTTAGCAGCAAGCGTCATGGTTGGCTGCAGACCCCAGTCGGCTGCACTGTGCGCGGGAAAGTCGGGCGCGCTGCCATACATGGCGATGCCGGGGCGCACCCAGTCTGAAACCACACACTGCTCGGGCAGCGCTAGTGCTTGTGCGGGGTCTACCGTGTGGCGCAGCGTGGCGGCGCTGTTGCTCAGGCTGCGTTCACCCGGCAGGTCTTGTGTGACGCGGGCGAAGATGGCCATTTGTTCGGCCACACCTTTGGGTCCATCGGCATCGCTGAAGTGCGTCATCAGCGAAATCTCGTCCACCTGTGGCAGAGCATTGAGCCGGGCCCAGGCCGATCGGTAGCGCTCGGGCGCAAAGCCCAGACGGTTCATGCCTGAGTTCATTTTCAGAAAGACGCGCTGCGGCACGTTGGTCTTGTGCGCGGCCAGCATGTCGATCTGGGCCTCGCAATGCACGGTGTGCCACAGGTCCAGACGCGAGCACAGCTCCAGGTCGCGCAGCTCGAAAGCGCCCTCCAGCAACAGGATGGGGCCGCGCCAACCCAGGTCGCGCACCCTTTGCGCTTCGTTGAAATCCAGCAGCGCAAAACCATCGGCGCCGCGCATGCCCTCGAAGGCGCGCTCGATGCCATGGCCATAGGCATTGGCCTTGACGACCGCCCAGACCCGCGCATCGGACGCGGCGCGGCGCAGACGCTCCAGGTTGTTGCGAAAGGCTTGGGTGTGGATGGTGGCGAGTATGGGACGGGGCATGGCAAATCAATCCGGACAATGGCTTGCCCGGATTCTGACATTGCCGGGCGTGCTATAACCACGGCACGTTTGGAGACCTCCACAATAAACCCACGCACCAGTCCCCTTGGTGCGCGCATACCCCACGCATGAAACGCGGCTTTTTCACCATCATGTCGGCGCAGTTTTTTAGCTCGCTGGCAGACAACGCTTTGTTCGTGGGGGCGGTGCAGTTGTTGCGCAGCAGTGGCGCCCAAGAGTGGCAGCAGGCCGCGTTGATCCCCATGTTTGCCCTGTTTTATGTGCTGCTGGCCCCGTTTGTCGGTGCCTTTGCCGACGCGCTGCCCAAGGGGCGGGTCATGCTTTACAGCAACTCCATCAAGATCGTCGGCTGCATCATGATGTTGTTTGGCACCCACCCGCTACTGTCGTACGCCATTGTGGGTCTGGGCGCTGCGGCCTATTCACCGGCCAAGTACGGCATCCTGACCGAGCTGCTGCCGCCGTCCCAATTGGTCAAGGCCAACGGCTGGATCGAGGGCCTGACCATTGCCTCCATCATCCTGGGCGTACTGCTGGGCGGGCAACTGGTCGGCAAATCGGTGTCGACCTATTTGCTGTCTCTCGATTTGCCTATGGTCGATACTGGTATTTCGACCCCGCCCGAAGCGGCTATCAGCGTGCTCATTCTGGTCTACATCCTGGCGGCCTGGTTCAACACCCGCATCCCCGAGACCGGTGTACCCATGCGGCCGCTGCCCAAGCATCTGATCACCCTGCTGCCCGATTTCTGGAATTGCAATATGCGCCTGTGGCGCGACCGGCTGGGCCAGATATCGCTGGCCACCACGACGCTGTTTTGGGGCGTCAGCGGCAACCTCAAATACATCGTACTGGCGTGGGCTGCTGCGGTGCTGGGCTTTACCGTGACGCAGGCCTCTGCCCTGGTTGGCGTGGTGGCCATTGGCACCGCTGTGGGCGCCGTGGCTGCCTCGCTACGCATGCGGCTGGACCAGGCCACGCTGGTGTTGCCGCTGGGCATTGGCATGGGCGTGCTGGTGATACTGCTCAACGTCATCACGAACGTCTGGGTTGCCGCTCCCTTTCTGATCTTGCTCGGCGGACTGGGCGGTTTTCTGGTTGTGCCGATGAATGCGCTGTTGCAGCACCGTGGCCATAACCTGATGGGCGCGGGCCGTTCCATCGCGGTACAAAACTTCAACGAGCAGGCCTGCATCCTGGGTTTGGGCGCTTTTTACAGCCTGTCCACCGGCATGGGCCTGTCGGCATTCGGTGCCATCACCGTGTTTGGCCTGGTGGTGGCCGGGTTTATGTGGGTCATCAAACGCTGGCATGAACGCAATTGCCGCGAGCACCCCGCAGACATTGCGAACCTGCTGGAAATAGCCCGTCACGATAACCTGCATGGCTAGAGCCATGGCCCCCACGCTGCGCCGCTGCGCGGGTCGCTGCCCCCCAAGGGGGCCGTGTTTTGCCTTGGGGCCGCCCAGCGGCAAAACCTTGCCCCCACGCTCGCCCACTGCGTTTGGCTCTCGGTCCCCCACGGCGTGACAGGCCTGCGTGCGTTGGCAGCCGGTGCGCTGCTGCTCAATGCTTTCACGTGGGGCGTTTCCTGGTGGCCTTTTCGGCAACTGCAAGACCTGGGTGTGCACCCCTTGTGGGTCACGGCGCTAATCTATTTGGTTGCCTCGGTCTGCCTGTCCATTGCGCGACCCGCTGCGTGGCGCGCTGTGCTGCAAAACCCCGGCTTGTGGGTATTGATGCTGGCCTCCGGGCTGACCAATGTGGGTTTCAACTGGGCTGTCACCGTGGGAGACGTGGTGCGCGTGGTGCTGCTGTTCTATTTGATGCCCGCGTGGACGGTTTTACTCGCTTGGCCCATTCTGGGTGAGAAGCCCAGCGCCGGTTCTCTGGCCCGTTTGTTGTTGGCATTGGTGGGCGTGATAGTGGTGCTTAAGACGCCCGAGTCGGCTTGGCCATGGCCCCAAAGCCTGGCCGATGGGCTGGCCCTGATGGGTGGTTTCAGCTTTGCGCTGACCAATGTGATGCTGCTGCGCCTGCGCAAGGCACCGTCCGATGCCAGCATGCTGGCCATGTTTGGCGGCGGCGCGCTGATGGCCAGTGTGGCCGCAGGGGTTGGCATGCAATGGGGCATGGTCGGCGCTTTGCCTGCGTTGGCGCCCGACTGGTTGGCATGGGTGGGCGGTTTGAGTCTGTTCATTCTGGTCGGCAACTTTGGCCTTCAATTCGGCGCCAAGCGTTTGAGCGCCAGTGCCACGTCCATCATCATGCTGTCGGAGGTGGTGTTTGCCAGTACCTCTGCCGTTTTGTTGGGCGCAGGCACCTTGAGCAACCGCGTGCTGCTGGGCGGTGCCCTGATCCTGCTCGCGGCGCT
>JBBQBG010000296.1:0-4808 GCA_038317285.1 Burkholderiales bacterium
GGCGTCCGCGCCGTTGGACAGGGTGCTGTAGTGCTCGGGGTAGTCCAGCACTTCGTTGATCAAAAAGCGCATGTCGCGCAGGGGGGCTTTGTATTGCAACATGGTGCTTATCTTTCAATGATGGCGACGACGCCTTGGCCACCTGCCGCGCAGATGGAGATCAAACCGCGACCGGAGCCCTTTTGCGCCAGCATCTTGGCCAGCGTGGCCACGATGCGGCCGCCGGTTGCAGCAAAGGGGTGACCGGCAGCCAGCGAGCTGCCGTTGACGTTGAGTTTCTTCATATCGATCTTGCCCAGCGGCTTTTCCAGACCCAACTGCTGTTTGCAGAACACCTTGTCTTGCCATGCGGCCAACGTGCACAACACTTGAGCGGCAAAGGCCTCGTGGATTTCGTAATAGTCAAAGTCTTGCAGCGTCAGGCCGGCACGGGCCAGCATGCGGGGCACGGCGTAGGCCGGTGCCATCAACAGACCTTCCTTCTTGTCGAAGAAGTCCACCGCAGCTACTTCGCTGAAGGTGATGTACGCCTGCACCGGCAACTTGCGTTCCGCAGCCCACTCTTCGCTGGCCAACAACACGGCAGACGCGCCATCGGTCAGCGGGGTCGAATTGCCGGCGGTCAGCGTGCCTTGACCGGGTGCGACCTTCTTGTCGAACACCGGTTTGAGCGAACGCAGCTTTTCGATGCTCAGGTCCGCGCGCAGGTTGTTGTCTTTGGTGACACCCTTGAACGGCGTCATCAAATCGGTGAAGAAGCCTTGGTCATAGGCCTTGGCCAGGTTTTGGTGGCTCTTGAGCGCCAGTTCATCTTGTGCTTCGCGGGAGATGGCCCATTCGCGCGCCATGATCTCAGCATGCTCGCCCATCGAGAACCCAGTACGTGGCTCGCCATTGCGGGGCAAGGCCGGTTTGAGCAACATGGCGGGTCGCATGCGCGCGGCAATGGCCAGGCGCTGCGCGCCAGTCTTGGCGCGGGACAGGTCCAGCAAAATCTTGCGCAGCTTTTCGTTCAGTGCAATCGGCGCGTCGGACGTGGTGTCCACACCGCCCGCAATGCCGCTGTCGATATGGCCCAGCGCAATTTTGTTGGCCACAATCATGGCCGCTTCCAGGCCGGTGCCACAGGCTTGCTGGATGTCAAAGGCAGGCGTTTCGCGGGCCAGCGTGGTTGACAGGACGGACTCACGCACCAGGTTGAAATCACGAGAATGCTTCATGACCGCACCGGCAACCACGTCGCCCATGCGCTCGCCATGCAGGTTGAATCGGTCAACCAGGCCTTGCAGCGTGGCGGTCAGCATTTCCTGGTTGGAGGCTTGCGAATAGACGGTGTTAGAGCGTGCAAAAGGAATACGGTTGCCGCCCAGAATGGCGACGCGGCGAGGGGTGCTTTTAGTTGTCATGGGTTGTTCCTTGTTCTAGAAAAACAAAATGAGGGTCGGCTACGCGGAGTGGCTGCTATAACTTTAGTAGCTAAGTTGCCCGCGCAGATGAGGGCGCATGCCCTTTTTGTCTCTTACTTCAAACTGCGCACCGTGGCTGGAGCGCTCGGTCCACAGTGCGGCGCGCCCGGGCAGTAGTAGCGGGGTTTTGAATTCCACGGCGACAGAGGCGCGCTCCAACGGGTCGGCCGGCAGCAGATACGACAACGCACGGGCCTTGGTCCACATGCCGTGTGCGATGGCACGCTGGAAGCCAAACAACTTGGCGGTAATAGCGGTCAGGTGGATGGGATTGCGGTCGCCCGATACTGCGCCATAGCGGCGGCCCATGTCGGCCGGAGCCGTGAACTCTGTCTGGCACGACAAAGTTCTATCCAGTGCCAACTGGCTGGTGAACGGTTGGCCCGACGTTTCCTTAACGCCCACACGCAGCAGGCTTTGCGTGGCGCTCCAAACCAGTTCACCATCGCGCAGGATGCGCAGGTCCAACGTGAAGCCTTGGCCTTTTTCGTGGCTGAACAGCTCGCCCGTGGCCATTTCTACCCGCACCGTATCGCCAGCGCGCAGGGATTGCAGTTGCTCTATGCTATTGGCCAGGTGCACTGTGCCCATGGCGGGCCAAGGGCATTCGGGTGAGCACATGTAGGCCGTCACCAAGGGAAAGGTCAGCATCTGCGGGTAGATCAGCGGCACGCCTTGCGATGCGCTGAAACCGCACAGGGCGGCGTAGCGTGCAATGTGTTGGGCATCCAACGTGACACTGGGAATGGCCAGCTCCACCTTGGGTAGTGTCTTGACCAGGCCGGGGCGTTTGCCGCCGGTGCCCAGCGCTCTGAAGAACGTCGCCGCAAGACTGGGAGATCCGGTGATTTCAATGGTTTTCATGCTTAGGCACCAATCAAACTTTGGCCGCAGACGCGGACCACATTGCCGGTCAAACCACCGGATGCGGGGGATGCAAACCAGGCAATGGCCTCTGCCACATCCACCGGTTGACCGCCCTGCCCCATGGAGTTCATGCGGCGACCGGCTTCGCGGATCGCAAACGGCACGGCAGCTGTCATCTGGGTTTCAATAAAGCCAGGTGCCACGGCGTTGATGGTGATGCCCTTCTGGGCCAACACCGGCGCCATGTTTTGCACCATGCCGATGACACCGGCCTTGGACAGTGCGTAATTGGTCTGGCCCAGGTTACCGGCAATGCCGGAGATAGACGACACACACACGATGCGCGCACTGGCCTTCAAAGCGCCGCCCGCCACCAGCGCGTCATTGATGCGCTCTTGGGTCGACAGGTTGACATTCACCACAGCCTGCCACAGGTGCTCTTTCATGTTGGCAATGGTTTTGTCGCGGGTGATGCCGGCGTTGTGCACGACCACGTCCCAGCCGCCATCGGCCAATGCTGCGTCCACCAGGGCCTGCGGCGCTTCCTGCGAGCCAATGTCCAAAGCCAGTGCCTTGGCGCCCAGGCGCTTGGCGACCGCGTCCAGGCCTTCTTGGGCTTGTGGCACATCAAGGCAAATAACCTGTGCGCCGTCACGTGCCATGACTTCGGCAATCGCCTCGCCGATGCCGCGTGATGCGCCGGTCACCAAAATCTTCTTGCCAGCAAGCGGTTGGGTCCAGTCGATGGCAGCATGCGCTGTGGCGCTAGGAACACCTACACGCACCACTTGCGCCGACACATAGGCTGAGCGCGGCGACAGCAAGAAGCGCAGCGTGCTTTCCAATTGGTCTTCTGCACCTTCGGCCACGTATACCAGTTGAACCGTGATAGCGCGCTTGAGCTCCTTGGCCAAGGAGCGGGTCAGGCCTTCGAGTGCGCGCTGAATGGTCGCCTGGCGTGGCGTAGCGCAAGCCTCAGGCGGGCGGCCCAGCACGACCACGCGGCCGCATGGTAGTACAGAGCGGGCAGCGTCATGGAAGAAGTTGTAGATGGTGTCGGATTGGGTGCTGTCGTTCAGTCCGGTGGCATCAAACACCAAGGCCTTTACCTTTTCACCAGCCTGGTCGGCCACGCCCCAGCGCCCGGTCATCATGCCGGCTTCGTTGGCAAGGCCCAGCCATTGCGGCAGGCTCTTGTGCGCAACGGTTTGCGCACCCATCGCCTTAAATGAAGCGACCAAGGCGTCCAGTAATTGGGGAGTTCCACCACCGCCTATCAGCACACCGCCATTGATGACGGGCTGGCCGGGTTGGTAACGCTCAAGTGGTAGGGGTTGGGGAAGACCCAGCATCGTTGCGATGCGTGAGCCCAGGGTCGAGTTGGCAAAGCCAAGGTAAGAATCGGTCATGCGGGGGAAGCTCCTGTGGGAGCGCGATGGTACCGACCAATTGGTCAATAAACGTAGAGCGCTCTGCCTAACCGAATATTGCACTGCATCAAATGGGTAGACGCTTTGGCGGAAAGGTGTGGGTCATGATCCGCTTCATCACTGTCCAATACTGCTTGAACAGGCTGCCCGTGTTGTAGAACAGGCCGTATTTACGGCATAGCGCCTGGATCTGCGGCGCCACTTCCGGGTAGCGGTGGGCCGGCATGTCGGGGAAGAGGTGGTGCTCGATCTGGTGGCTTAAATGGCCGCTCATGATGTGGAACAAGCGCCCACCGGTCAGGTTACTGGAGCCTGACAGTTGGCGGATATACCAGTCGCCCCGGGTTTCGTTGCGTGTATCTTCTTCGCGGTAGATCGCCACGCCCTCGGTGAAGTGGCCGCAGAAGATGATCAGATAGGTCCACAGGTTGCGGATCAAATTGGCGCAGAAGTTGCCCGCCAGCACGCGCGGCGCGCTCCACAGCGCCAATGCTGGGAACAGCAGATAGTCCTTGAACCAGACTTTGCCAACCTTGGTCAAGAATCGGTCCAGCCGCGCCTTGAATTCGACCTTGGGCATAGCGCCGTGTTTGTAGCGGCCGATCTCTAGGTCATGCGAGCCCACGCCGTACTGAAAGCCCATGGCCAGCATCAAATTAGCCAGGGGTTGGAACCAATGGCGCGGCTTCCACTTTTGCTCGTCGGTCATGCGCAACAGCGAATAGCCCAGATCGCGGTCCTTGCCCCGAATATTGGTGTAGGTGTGGTGGGTCACGTTGTGCGAATGGCGCCATTGCTCGCCGTCGCAGGCGATGTCCCACTCAAAGGTCTGCGAGTTCAGCGCTGGGTCGCCGGTCCAGTCATATTGACCGTGCATCACGTTGTGGCCAATCTCCATATTGTCCAGAATCTTGGCGCTGGACAGCGCGAGCACACCGGCCAACCAACTGAGCGGGCCTATACCGAAATGCAGCAGCGCGCGGCCGCCGATTTCACTGGCGCGACTGATACGGATCATGTTGCGCATGTGGTCCACATCGGCTTG
>JBBQBG010000297.1:0-4759 GCA_038317285.1 Burkholderiales bacterium
GTCGGCCGAGCAATTGCAGCAGGTCGGCACCGTACTGCATGACCGCATGACCGAAAGCGCCATGCTGGAGCGCGCCCAGGCCCTGGGCCTGTTTAGCGCGCTGCAAGCCGCGCCCATGGACCATGTGGATGTGCTCAAGGGTGGCAAAGATGCCTTGGTCAAAGCCAACACCCAGTTCGGCCTGGCCCTGGCAGCCGACGAAATCGACTACCTGGTCAACGCCTTCACCACGCTGGGCCGCAACCCCACCGACGTGGAGTTGATGATGTTTGCCCAGGCCAACAGCGAGCACTGCCGCCACAAGATTTTCAACGCCCAGTTCACCATCGACGGCGTGGCGCAGGACCAGAGCATGTTCGGCATGATCCGCCACACGCACCAGACCAACCCGCAGCACATGCTTGTGGCGTATTCGGACAATGCGTCGGTAATGGAAGGTGTCGTCGTCGAACGCTTCGTAGCCAAATCAGCAAGCATGAACGGCCAATCGGGCCGTGGCCCTCGTGGAATAAGCGTAGCAAGCTACGAAAAGCATAGCGAAACCAACCACATCCTGATGAAGGTGGAGACGCACAACCACCCCACGGCCATCTCTCCGTTCCCCGGCGCATCCACCGGCGCAGGCGGCGAGATCCGTGACGAGGGCGCCACCGGCCGCGGCTCCAAGCCCAAGGCCGGGTTGACGGGCTTTACCGTGTCCAAGCTGTGGCCGACTCCAGGTGTTGATGATTTTGGCAAGCCCGAGCACATCGCCAGCCCCTTGCAGATCATGGTTGAGGGCCCGCTGGGTGGCGCGGCCTTCAACAACGAATTTGGCCGGCCCAACCTGCTGGGCTACTTCCGCGAATACGAACAAAGCGTTGCCAGCGATGTGGACACCGTGCAGCGCGGCTACCACAAGCCCATCATGATCGCCGGTGGCCTGGGCATCATCGACGCCACCCAAACCCACAAGATCGAATTTCCCGCTGGCAGCCTGCTCATCCAGTTGGGCGGCCCCGGCATGCGCATTGGCATGGGCGGTAGCGCGGCCAGCTCCATGGCCACGGGTGCGAACGCCGCCGAGCTGGACTTTGATTCGGTGCAGCGCGGCAACCCCGAGATCGAGCGCCGCGCGCAAGAGGTCATCAACCAGTGCTGGATGCTGGGGCAGGGCGCTGCGGGTGACGGCGTTGGCGGCAACCCGATTTTGGCAATCCACGATGTGGGCGCCGGTGGCTTGAGCAACGCCTTCCCCGAGCTGACCAATGACGCAGGCCGTGGTGCCCGCTTCGATTTGCGGGCTATCCAGCTCGAAGAGTCTGGCATGGCACCCAAGGAAATCTGGTGCAACGAAAGCCAGGAGCGCTACGTGATGGCCATTGCCCCCGAATCGCTGGAGTTGTTCAAGGCCATTTGCGAGCGCGAGCGTTGCCCGTTTGCGGTGATTGGCGTCGCCACCGAGGAGCGCCAGTTGCAATTGGTTGATACCTCCGTGCCGGCGGAACCCAACACATCCGTTCGCCCTGAGCTTGTCGAAGGGCAGGCTTCGACCAGCTCAGCCCGAACGGAGAAGCGTTCGGCATTTCCGGTCGACATGCCAATGAATGTGCTGCTGGGCAAGCCGCCCAAGATGCACCGCGATGTGAAGACGGTTGCCCGCCAGTTCAAGCCTTTGGACCTGACCGGCGTGGACATCCAAAAGGCCGTCATCGACGTGCTGGCCCACCCAACCGTCGCCTCCAAGCGATTCCTGGTCACCATCGGCGACCGCACCGTGGGTGGCCTGACCCACCGCGACCAGATGGTCGGCCCCTGGCAAGTGCCGGTGGCGGATTGCGCTGTCACCCTGGCCGACTTCAAGGGCTTCGCGGGCGAGGCCATGTCCATGGGCGAGCGCACGCCGCTGGCAACTCTGGATGCACCCGCATCGGGCCGCATGGCGGTGGCGGAGGCAATCACCAATCTGCTGGCTGCGCCGATAGAGCTGCCCCGCGTCAAGCTGTCTGCCAACTGGATGGCCGCCTGTGGCGAGCCGGGTGAAGACGCAGCGCTGTACGCCACCGTCAAGGCTGTGGGCCTGGAGCTGTGCCCCGCATTGGGCATCTCCATCCCCGTCGGCAAGGATTCGTTGTCCATGCGCACGCAGTGGAAAGCCGACAACGCGGACAAGAAGGTCACGTCCCCCGTCTCCCTGATCGTCAGCGCCTTCGCCACGCTGGCCGATGTGCGCGGCACGTTGACGCCCCAATTGGATGCAACTGAAGACACCATTTTGGTGCTGATTGACCTGGGCCATGGCAAAAACCGCATGGCCACCAGCATCCTCGCGCAAACACTGAACCAGGTGGGCGATGCCGTGCCCGATCTGGACGACGCCAAAGACCTGGTGAACTTGGTCAACGCCGTCAATGCCTTGCGAGCCGAGGGCAAGATCCTGGCCTACCACGACCGCAGCGATGGCGGCTTGCTGGCCACCGTGGCCGAGATGGCCTTTGCCGGCCGCGTGGGCGTGTCGCTGAACGTGGACATGCTGGTGACGGAGGGCGACGGCATCTCCGACAGCCGCATGGACGTGGGCGACAGCAAAAACTGGGCAGGCCAGGTGGGTGCCCGGCGCGAAGAGCTGACGCTTAAGGCCCTGTTTAGCGAAGAGCTGGGCGTGGTGCTGCAGGTGCGCACGGCGCAGCGCAGCGAGGTGATGGCTACGCTGCGCGCGCATGGCCTGTCTGCCCACAGCCACTTCATCGGTAAGACACGGCCGGCGGTAACGGTATCTACCGAAGGGGCCTCTGAACCCTTTAACGGCAAGGACCAACTGCAAATCTGGCGCGACGCCAAGGCCATCTTCAAGGCACCGCTGGTCGATCTGCACCAGGTGTGGGATGCCGTCAGCTGGAAGATTTGCCAACAGCGTGACAACCCTGCCTGTGCCGACGCCGAGCACGCCGCCACTGGCGCGCTGGGCGACCCGGGCTTGCATATTTACCTGCCCCAGGCTGGAACGCTTACGCAAAATCAGCCTGTAGCCATCGTGGAATCTATTGGTAGCACTACTAAATCAGTAGCATCCGATCGCCCTGAGCCTGTCGAAGGGGCACCTGGCTTGATGCTGACCCGTCCCAAGGTAGCCGTGCTGCGCGAGCAGGGCGTCAACTCCCATGTGGAAATGGCCTACGCCTTTACCGAGGCCGGTTTTGAAGCCTTCGACGTCCACATGACCGACCTTCAGACGGGGCGTGCCCAACTGCAGGACTTCAAAGGCATCGTGGCCTGCGGTGGCTTCAGCTATGGCGACACTTTGGGTGCCGGCATTGGCTGGGCGCGCTCCATCACCTTCAACCCAACGCTGGCCGACCAGTTCAAGGCCTTCTTTGGCCGCACCGACACGTTCGGTTTAGGCGTGTGCAACGGCTGCCAGATGTTTGCCGAGCTGGCCGACATCATCCCCGGCGCCCAAGACTGGCCGCGCTTCACCACCAACCAGAGCGAACGCTTCGAGGCACGCCTGAGCATGGTGGAGATACTGGAATCACCGTCCATCTTCCTGTCCGGCATGGCAGGTAGCCGCCTGCCGGTGGCAGTTGCCCACGGCGAAGGTTTTGCCAACTTCAAGTACCGCGGCAACGCGGCCAAGGCCCTCGCCGCCATGCGCTACACCGACAACCACGGCGTGGCAACCGAGGCCTATCCCTTCAACCCCAACGGTAGCCCCGGCGGCCTGACGGGCGTGACCACGGCAGACGGCCGCTTCACCGCCTGGATGCCGCACCCCGAGCGCGTGTTCCGCAACGTGCAGATGAGCTGGACCGACGGCGACCGTAACGAACACAGCCCGTGGATGCAGCTGTGGCATAACGCGCGGAAGTGGGTTGGCTAGTATGAAACAAGGGCTCGCACGGATGGTGCCCTTTTTTTCTTTGGCGTCCTGTGGAGGCAGCGTGTGGGGCCGGGGCCCGCGCCTCATGGTGTCAAAGGCCCACAAATCGGCGCGAATGTTGCCCCCAAACACTGTCCCTTAAAGATGAACCGACCGCACGACATCGAAGGAGTATTTCATTTGCTGAGTACGCTGCAGACGGGTAGGCGTTCGCCTGTCTTTTCCGGCTATCGCCCAGTTCACAAAATGCACAACAACTACCTTACGTCCGGACACCATCAATACCTCCATGTAACTCAAGTGGCGCCCGGTGACCACGCCGATGTGGCAGTTTGGTTCGTTACACCCGACGTCTACCCTCGCTCACTTTGGATTGGCCGACAAATCGACGTTTCCGAAGGGTCCCATGTGGTCGGTACGTTAACAGTGACCAAGATACTCAATAGCGTTCTTGGCGGTAGTCCTGAAACGTACTCCGCAGATTGGGTAGAGCCGCCAAATTTAAATTCTCGAAGCGAGAAGTGATGCTCAATGTGCGGAAACAGTCACTCCAATCGGGTGTATGTCGGTTGATGGTTCAACCTGAAAATTCAGATAAATGGCCCAGAGCTAGATAGACGAAAGCACATGACCTCATGAATCACTACGACCTTCCTCCATCGGAAAAATTGCTTAGCACCGCAACCCTGTTGCGCGCTGGTGTTGCCGCTGTAGGTGTAATTGGGGCGACTGCAGAGGATGGAGGATGCGCGACCTGCTATTTGCAACTTACCGGGGGTGAGGTCCTCCAACTTTACCCTACGGAGTGTAGTCTGGAGCGGCGTTTTGAGGTCTTCCCCGTTGACAGCGATTTGGTCTCGTTTCCAAATGGAGTCCGTTGGCGCAATGTAGATCTCAGAG
>JBBQBG010000298.1:0-4755 GCA_038317285.1 Burkholderiales bacterium
CGCAGAACTGCTGTCCGCCGGTCCTTTGTACGCCCTTCCAAAAAGCATGAGGCTTCGTTCCGTGCCACCCTTGGGCAGTGCCGAGCAGCGCAGCGGCGGGCGGATCAGGGCTGGCGTTGTTTGAGGCGCAGCCGAGTTTATCCAGACACCGCCCGGCCCCGCGCGCCTCAGCCACGCACAAGGGATCTCCCAGCCCGCACCGCTTGCTCGGCTTGGGGGATTGGTTACAGTGGCTGGGAGTCAACAGCCTGATTTCATTGCCGCAGGGCTCTCTGCTATATTTATGGGAGCAGACTATGTATATTCGGCGAGAGCTAGGTGCCAACTTCGTTGGGGAATTGTCCAGAATATCTTGCAAAGTTTTGCTATCCAACAATCACGTAGCCGCCATAAGCCGCAGCTTGGTTTTTCTGACTGCGTTAGTCGGGCTATGCAGTTTTGCCCGAGCTGACGAACCTGACGAGCGCGTCGTCCGCGCTCTTTCGCGAAGCAGCAGCTTATCGGACCAAGAGATCAGAGAGAGTTACAAAGCTTGCGACAGCGGAGTTACACGATCAATGACTATCTGCGTCGCGTATGGGCAGAGGGCTCAGGAATTGCGCCTCAATGAGGTGTACCTCGAAGTCCTGAAGAATGTCAAAGGTACCGGAGCGGAAAAAAAGCTCTTGAAAGCGCAACGAGCATGGCTCGCTTACCGCATTACTTCATGCGATTATGAAAGCGATGGATGGGCAGGTGGAACTGGTCATGGAATGATTGAACTGTCATGCTTGACCACACTTGCTCGGGACCGAGTACAGCAGTTGGAGAAGTATGCCCAATGCAAGCAGCCTTCATGCCCAGGAGAATGGTAAATGTCGCTAACCTGTCGGGGGACACAGACCCGCAATATCGGGTCTCCGCTTCGTTGCCGATGTCACGGGCCGGTAGCCACCAAAGACAATCCAAAAAGCATGAGGCTTCGCTCCGTGCCACTCTTGGGCGGTGCCGAGCAGCGCAGAGGCGGGCGGATCAGGGCTGGCGTTGTTTGAGCCCGCAGGGCGAGTTTAGCCAGACCCCGCCCGGCGCGAGCAGCGCAGGGGAGTCGCGCCAGCGACCAGCGCCGTAGGGTGGCACGGAGCGAAGCCTCGTGCGCAGCCGCCAACCTAGCCGCATGGAATGCACCCGCGTGCAAAGCTTGCAATACAACCGCTTGCAAACAACGCAAGACAAGCCTGTGACTGACCCCGTCTGCAACAATGTTGCACATGAGTCTTACCACCCTCCCCCCTACCGAAAATGTGTTCACTTGGCCAATCAGGGTGTACTGGGAAGACACCGATGCAGGCGGCATCGTTTTCTACGCCAACTACCTGAAATACTTCGAACGCGCCCGCACCGAATGGCTGCGCGCCCGGGGTGTGGAGCAGTGCCAATTGCAGCAAGACCTGGGCTGCATCTTTGTCGTCAGCGACGTTCAGCTCAAATACCTGCGCTCGGCCCGGCTGGATGACCAACTACTCGTGACTGCGCACCTGAGCGAACTGGGCCGTTCGTCCTTCACCATCCAGCAGGAGGCACGGCTGATTGGCAAGGATGCGGCCCCGGTTGTGCTTTGCACCGGCAGCGTGCGCATCGGTTGGATCCACGGCCAGACGTCCAAGCCCGCACGCATCCCGCCCGAACTGCAAAAGGCGCTGCAGGGTTAACCGCGCCGATGTGGCGGGCTGCAGAATCCATGCAGTATCCGCATCACACGACACTCCTCGGGTAAACCCACCCCGGTAGAATCGGACCTGACGCCAGCGCACCGATGCCGCTCACCCCACCCGAATCTTTCTCACAGGACTTCGCTATGTCTCTCTTCTCCTCCGTCGAAATGGCCCCCCGCGACCCTATTTTGGGTCTCAACGAACAATTCAACGCCGATACCAACCCCGCCAAAGTGAACCTGGGCGTGGGCGTGTACTTTGACGACAACGGCAAGCTGCCCCTGCTGCAATGCGTGCAAGCCGCCGAAAAAACCATGATGGACAAGCCCACCCCGCGTGGCTACCTGCCCATCGACGGTATCGTGGCCTACGACAGCGCCGTGAAGGGCCTGGTGTTTGGTGTCGACAGCGAACCCGTCACCTCTGGCCGCGTGGCCACCGTGCAAGCCATTGGCGGCACCGGCGGCCTGAAGATTGGCGCTGACTTTTTGAAGCGCCTCAACCCCAACGCCAAGGTGCTGATATCCGACCCCAGCTGGGAGAACCACCGCGCACTGTTCAACAACGCCGGTTTTGAAGTCGACACCTATGCGTATTACGACGCGGCCAAGCGCGGCGTGAATGTCGAAGGCTTCCTGGGCAGCCTGAACGCAGCGGCTCCCGGCACCATCGTTGTGCTGCACGCCTGCTGCCACAACCCAACCGGCTACGACATCACGCCCGAAGACTGGGACAAGGTCATCGCCGTGGTCGAGGCCAAGAACCTGACACCCTTCCTGGACATGGCCTACCAGGGCTTTGGCTACGGTATTGCCGAAGATGGCGCCGTCATTCAAAAATTCGTTGCCGCCGGTCTCAATTTCTTTGTCTCCACCTCGTTCTCCAAGAGCTTCAGCCTGTATGGCGAGCGCGTCGGCGGCCTGTCGGTACTGTGCCAAGACAAAGAAGAAGCCAGCCGCGTGTTGAGCCAGCTCAAGATCGTCATCCGCACCAACTACTCCAACCCACCCACACACGGTGGTGCGGTGGTGGCCGCAGTGCTGAACAACCCCGAGCTGCGCACTCTGTGGGAAAAAGAGCTGGGCGAAATGCGCGTGCGCATCAAGGCCATGCGTCAGAAGCTGGTCGACGGCCTGAAGGCTGCGGGCGTCAAGCAAGACATGAGCTTCATCACCAGCCAGATTGGCATGTTCAGCTACTCCGGCCTGACCAAGGACCAGATGGTGCGCCTGCGCTCCGAATTCGGCGTCTACGGCACGGACACGGGCCGCATGTGCGTGGCCGCGCTCAACAGCAAGAACATTGACTACGTTTGCGCCTCCATTGCCAAGGTCGTATAAGTCAAACAGGGCCCTAGCCCTCATGGAGAAAGCGCGAGCAGCTATTAAATATATAGCGGCTTGCGCACGTTTACCGTCAAACCCCTAGGCACTTGGCGCTAGACACCGCTGCGGCCAATGCTGTCAAAACCCTGACGGAACCCGCAGATCTACGGGGTTTCCTAGGTCTAATCGTTCACCCTCGAATAGCGCAAAGCTGGTATATTGCACTGCAACATTTCAACTTTTGAAGCGTTTTCCTGAAAGCGAGCCTCCCATGCTGTACCAGTTCTACGAAACCCAGCGGTCTTTGATGGAGCCTTTTTCAGACTTGGCCCAGACCGCCGCCAAAGTATTCGGTAACCCTCTGACCCTGGCCGGTCAAAACCCCTTTGCACAACGCATATCCGCGGGCTACGACCTGTTGCACCGCTTGGGCAAAGACTACGAGAAGCCTGAGTTTGGTTTGCGCGCCATTGATGTGGATGGTGTAGATGTCGCAATCCACGAACGGGTCGAGATTAACAAGCCCTTCTGCGAATTGCGCCGCTTCAAGCGCTTCACCGACGATAACGCCACTTTGGAAAAGATCAAAGGCCAGCCCGCCGTATTGATCGTGGCGCCCCTTTCGGGCCACTACGCCACCCTGCTGCGCGACACGGTCAAAACCATGTTGAAGGACCACAAGGTCTACATCACCGACTGGAAGAACGCACGCCTGGTGCCCCTGTCAGAGGGCGGCTTCAACCTGGACGATTATGTGAACTACGTACAAGAGTTCATCCGCCACGTGCAGGGCAAATACGGCAACTGCCACGTCATGAGCGTCTGCCAGCCCACGGTGCCGGTACTGGCTGCTGTGTCCCTGATGGCCAGCCGTGGCGAGACCACGCCGCTGACCATGACCATGATGGGTGGCCCCATCGACGCCCGCAAGTCGCCCACTGCGGTCAACAATCTGGCAATGAACAAGAGTTACAGCTGGTTTGAGAACAATGTGATCTTCCGGGTGCCGTCCAACTTTGCTGGCGCTGGCCGTCGCGTCTACCCGGGCTTCTTGCAGTACACCGGCTTCGTGGCCATGAACCCCAGCAACCACGCCACCAGCCACTACGACTACTTCAAGGACCTGATCAAGGGCGACGACGCCAGCACCGAAGCCCACCGCAAGTTCTACGACGAGTACAACGCCGTGCTGGACATGGATGCCAACTACTACCTGGACACCATTAAGGTCGTCTTCCAAGACTTCTGCCTAGTGAACGGCACCTGGGATGTCAAAAACCTCGCCGGCAAGGTTGAACGGGTACGCCCCGGGGACATCAAGACGACCGCTCTGTTCTCGGTCGAAGGCGAGCTGGACGACATCTCTGGCTCGGGCCAGACCCAGGCCGTGCATGACATCTGCACCGGTGTGCCGCGCAGCATGCAAAAGCACTTTGAAGCCAAGGGCGCGGGCCATTACGGCATCTTCGCCGGTCGGCGGTGGCGCGATCTGGTCTACCCCCAGGTCAAGTCCTTCATTCTGGCCCACCAGCCGGTGCAAGCTGCGGCGGTTCAACCGGTAGCAAAAGACCAGCCCGCGGCCAAGGCTCTTGTAAAAAAGCGGGCTGTAGCCCTCACGAAACCGGCAGCAGTAGCTACCAAAAAGATAGCATCCAAGCGCGTAACTGCCAAGAAGTGAGTACGCCGGTGCAACCATTGGGAAAGTTGGCGGCTCGCATACTGGATGCACTGCCGCAAAC
>JBBQBG010000299.1:0-4752 GCA_038317285.1 Burkholderiales bacterium
GACAGCGGCAACGACAACATCACGGCCAGCGGGGCGGTAAACGAGCCGAATTGCATCACCAGGATCAGGTACATCAGCCCAATGCCCGATAGCAGTGCAATCAGCATTTCGGTAAACAGTTCTTTCTGGTCCTGGCCGGCACCGCCCAGTGACAGGCCATAACCCGGCGGGTAATCGAAAGACTTGGCAAGCTTCATGGCGTCGTCGGTCACTTCGCCGTTGGAGCGGCCCTGGGCATTCGCCGAAACCGTGATGTTGCGCTTGCCATTGGCGTGTTCTATGCCCGAAGGACCCTTGCCCATGCTGACGGTGGCAATCTGGTCCAGCGGCACCATCATGTTGGTGCCCGAGACAGCGATTGGCAGGCGTTCGATGTTTTCCTTGCTGACGCGGTCGTCGGGGTGTAGGCGCACCGCCACGTCACGCGTCTCACCCGTGGGGTCCACCCAGTCCCCGACTTCGATTCCCGCAAATGCCACGCGCAGAGCCTGCGCCGCATCGTTGGCAGAGATCCCCATGGAGTTGGCCAAGCCGCGGTTGAGTTCGATCTTCAGCTCTTTCTTGGGATCTTGCTGCGACAGACCTACATCGACCGCGCCGGGCACGAGGCGCAGCTTGTCCATGTACGCGCTGGTAATCTCCAACAGCTTGCGCGAGTCGGGGCCCGTAAAGTCAATCTGTATGGGCTTGCGTGCGCCATTGTTCAGGTCGTCCATCACCGTGTATTCCGCACCCACTAGCGTGCGAATTTTTTCGCGCAGCTCGACGGCGACTTCCTTGGCTCCCCGTTTGCGGGTGTTGCGTTTGCCAATGTCCACGTAGATCCGGCCACCACTTGCCGTGATGTTGCTGTTGGTTTCCTTGGTCTCGGTAATGCTGCGGGCCACTTCTGCGGCACGTTCCATTTTCAAGCGAGCGTATTCAACCGAGGACGACGCGGGAGTGCGCACTTCAATCATCAGGTTGCCGGAATCCGAAGCGGGTAAGAAGCTGCTGCCACCCACCGTGGCTTGCAGCGCCACGGCGCCGATCAGGCTCAGCGCTGCGATGGCTGTCATCCAGCGGCGGTGGTGCAGGGCCCAGGCAATCACATTGCCGTATCGATCCGCTTGCCGGTCAAACCAGTTGTTGAAGCGGGCTAGCACGGCGCTTAAGCCCTTCTTGGGTGCCGTGTGGTGGTCTACCGGGTCGCCCCAGTAGGCTGACAGCATGGGGTCCAGCGTGAACGAAATGGCCAAACTGACCAACACCGAGCAGGTCACGGTCAGCGCAAAGGGCCTAAACCATTCCCCTGACACTCCAGGCATGAAGGCTACCGGTATGAACACCGCAATGATGGAGAACGTGGTGGCGGCAACCGCCAGGCCAATCTCGGCAGTGCCTTCAAGCGAAGCCGTGCGCCGGTCTGAGCCCATCTGCATGTGGCGCACGATGTTTTCTCGCACCACGATCGCATCGTCTATCAACACGCCAATGGCCAGCGACAGACCCAACAACGTCATGAAGTTGAGGGTGAAACCGCACAGCCATACCGCGATGAAGGCGGCGATGACGGATGTGGGCAGGCTCAGTGCAGTGATTAAGGTCGAGCGCCATGAGTTCAGGAAGGCATAGACCACAAAAATGGTCAACACCGCGCCGAGCATCAACGATTCGATGACGTTGTTCAGGCTGCGTTGCGCGTCCACACCGCCATCGCGGGTGATTTCCAACTTGGTGCCGGGGTGGTCTTTTTCCAACTCGGTATTCATGTCTTTCACCAGCTTGCGTATCGCGGTGGCGGTGGAGACCGTGCTGGCATCACGTGAGCGCGTCACAAACATGCCCACATTGGGCTTGGCGCTGCGGATGCTGAACGAGTCGATGTCTGCAAAACTGTCGTCTATAGTGGCGACCTGCGCCAGACGCACGACTTGGCCACCAACGCGCTTGACTACGATGTTCTGAAACTCTTCGGGCGACTCAATGCGCCCTACCAGGCGAATGCTCTCTTCATCCAGCTTGCCGCGCACCTTGCCAACGGGTGCATTGGTGTTTTGGGCTCGCAAGGCGGCTACCACCTCGCCCACCGATACATTGTGTTCACGCAGCTTTTCGGCGCGTAACAGCACCGAGAGTTCGCGCTTCAACGAGCCATTGATGTTGACGGTGGCCACACCCGCAATGCCACGGATCCTGTCGGCCAGCACATCTTCGGCCAGGCGCGAAATCTCGGCATGGCTTTGTTTGCTGCTGGACAGCGCGAGGTTCATGATGGGTTGGGCCGACGGGTCGTAACGGCGCAGCACCGGTTCGCGCATCTCGGTCGGCAGCTTGTAGCGCACGCTGGAGATCACGTTGCGCACCTCATCCGAGGCCTCGATCATGTTTTTCTTGAACGAGAACTGCACGTCGAAACGGGCGTTGCCTTCGGTCGAGTTGGAGTACACCTCGGTCACGCCGGAAATGCTTTGTAGCGACTTTTCGATACGGTTGACGATTTCGCGCTCGACCGTGTCGGGCGACGCGCCGGGATAGGCAATGTTCACAAACAGGCCAGGCACTTCCACGTCCGGGTTCTGGTTGACCCGCAGTTTGCTCATGGCCAGCAGCCCCAGGGCCATCAGCGCAATGATCAGGACAATGGTGGCCGTTGGGCGCTTGATACTGAAGTCGGAGAGAAACATGCTTATGTTCCTTTGGCGGTCGAAGACGCGGCCGAGGCCGCTGCTGTGGGTGGCTTGGCGGTGACCAGTTCAGCCGTCTGGCCTTCCTTGAAACTGGAGCTTGGGTTGCGCAAAATCATGTCGCCTTCAGACAAGCCGCTGCGCACTTCGTAGTTGCCGGTGCGCGGGTCACGGGCGCCCACGGTCAGATCGACCTGGTTCAGGATGTTGTTGCGGACGCGCCAGACCGAAGACTTGTCGCCTGCCTTTATCAACACCGACTCCGGCAGTGTCAGCGCCTGCACGTTGCTGGACTCAATGGTGCCCTCGGCGTACAGTCCTGCAACTTTGGGTTGCTTCGCGTCGCTGAAGCTGACCAGTACTTCGACCTGGCGCGTCACGTCGTTGGCGCTGGGGTCCACGCGCATGACCTTACCGCGGAATTCCTGCCCTGCGTAACCATTGATGCGAAAGCCCACCGACTGGCCTACGCTGACTTGGCTGATCTTGTCGGCCGATACCCGGCCGGCAAAACGCATGCTGGTCGGGTCAATGACCTTCAACAATTCCTTGCCGATGGATGCTGTGTCACCAGCCGACACCTTGCGGTCACTGACCACACCGTCAAATGGCGCACGCACGATGGTGCGCTCCAATTGTTGGCGGGCCAACGCGGCACGGGCCTTGGATGCTGACAATTCGCTTTGCGCGCCGTTGCGGCGCACTTCGGCGTCGTCCAGCGCCTGCAGGGAAGTCATGCCCGATGCGCGCAGCGTCTTGAGGCGCTGCAAATTGCGTTCGGCCTGGTCCAGTGACTGCACCGCATTGCGCGTGTTGTCCTCCGCCGAGCGCAGGTTGTCCTGGATCGAGGTCTGGTCCATGCGTGCCAGAACGTCACCCTTGCGCACCACATCGCCGTTTTCCTTCAGCACCTGCATTACCACGGCCGACACTTCAGCCCGCAGGTCGGCTTTACGTTCGGGCTGAATGGAGCCAGTAACCACGGGGCCGGACGCCAAGGTGTTGGTGCGAATGGTCAGGAAATCTTCAGGCGCAATAACCAGTTTGGCGGGCGGCACTGCAGCGTCTTTTTTATCGCCTTTGCCGGGAAACTTGTCGCACGCCGTCAAGCTTGTGGCCAGCGCGGCGACGACGAGAAGGGGACGCAGCATAGGGAACTCTCCGTAAGGAAAAAACTATCAATTTTGGGTGGCGCGTTACCGGCTTGCAAGAAGCGGTTTGCGCGAGGCCACGATTATGGCTTTAACCGCAGTTGCGCCATAGTGCACGGCGGCATGGGCTCTGCAGGGCGGAGGAGATCAGGCTTTGCGAACCAGCGCCGCGCTGGAGAGGACGGTCGCGTTGACGGCGGCCGACTTGTGGCCCACGATCACCACGGTGGGCAGTTCGATGGTGCGCGCAGCCGGAGCAGACGCGCTCTGCATGCCCACCACAATGGTGCTGAGCCAGGTGATGGACAGGGCTGCGCCCATTGTCAGGCCGAGGATCTTGGTTACAGTGCGTGTGGTCATGGTGGGCTCCTTGTTGCGTTGGGTTGAACTGTAAAGAGGCTCCGCCCGCACGGCACCCGCTTTGCGACCGATGGCCGCAAAGCGTGACGATCTGCTGATTTTGGGGTGCGACCGGCGCGCCCAAACCACCCGATATGGGTTGTACCCGGTGGTCGACAGCCCCTGTGTACGTTACAAATGCCCCGCCAATGCCATGACAAGGGACACCGTCCCGATGGCCAATGCGGTTGAAACTACAACACCAGCCGAGACCAGTTCTTCGGCCACGTTGTAACGCTGCGAGCACATGAACACCAAGCGCCCTAAGTCTTTCGTGGCTTCAGCCCTCATCCAGTCTGCGTGGCCCACTACGAAACTAATAGCAATTAACAGACCGACTGATAGCAACGACGACAGGACGATGGACTGCATGGAGCGGGGCACAAGAAACCCCGATTTTCGCCCAAGGTCTCGCGCTGGTGACAGCCGTTGAATAATCGGGGTATGCACACCCTGGCCACCGATATCGTTATTTGCACCCTGAATGCCAAATACATCCATGCATCATTAGGCCTGCGTTACCTGTTGGCGAACAT
>JBBQBG010000300.1:0-4743 GCA_038317285.1 Burkholderiales bacterium
CCTTCGGGTGATGCTGCCGCCACCACCTGCCCACCCGCGTTGCCACCGTCTGGCCCCAGGTCAATCACCCAGTCGGCCTCGGCAATCACGTCCAGGTCGTGTTCGATGACAACCACGCTGTGGCCGGCGTTGACCAAGCGGTGCAGTACCTGAATGAGCTTTTCCACATCCGCCATGTGCAGACCCACCGTGGGCTCGTCCAGCACGTACAGCGTGTGCGGCGATTTGTTGCCGCGCTTGCCGATGTCGTCGCGCACCTTGCTCAATTCGGTCACCAGCTTGATGCGCTGTGCCTCGCCACCGCTGAGTGTGGGCGATGGCTGACCCAGCGTCAAATAGCCCAGGCCTACGTCCTTCAGCAGTTGCAACGGGTGGGCAATGACGGGCATGGCGGCGAAAAATTCCACCGCTTCGTCCACTTCCATTTGCAGCACATCACCGATGTTTTTGCCGCGCCAGGTGACGGCTTGGGTCTCGGGGTTGAAGCGTGCGCCTTTGCAGGTTTCGCACAAGACCTTTACATCTGGCAAGAAGCTCATGCCAATCGTGCGGATGCCCTGCCCTTCACAACCCGGGCAGCGGCCTTCGCCCGTGTTGAAGCTGAAGCGGTTGGCCGCGTAGCCACGGGCCTTAGCCTCCAATGTGTCGGCAAAGAGTTTGCGGATGGTGTCCCAAAAGCCGATGTAAGTGGCGGGGCAACTGCGCGGGGTCTTGCCGATGGGGGTTTGGTCTACTTCGAGCACGCGGTCTATGGACTCGAATCCGGTGACGCCCGTGCAGCCAGTCCACTGGATTTTTTCTCCGGCGTCGAGCGCGTCTCTGCCTGCTTTCGTGCTGCGTTTTTGTACTGCTACTTGGACGTTGGTTAGCAATACGTCTCTTGCCAGTGTTGACTTGCCGGAGCCAGATACGCCAGTTACGGCGACCAAGCGCTTCAACGGGATATGTGCCGCGACGTTTTGCAGGTTGTGGAGGTTGGCGCCTGTCACGGTTAGCCAGTCGATCTTGGGGTTTGTCGCCTGCGTGGTTGCTGGGCCCGCAGCGGGAGCCCGTGGGGTGGGATCCTCCGACGCGTAGCTGATGTCGTCACCCACCCCACGGCCTCCCGCCGCTGCGATCGTTAGGCTGGCGGTGCGGCGGTCGGCTAGTGCTGCGTATTCGGCTGTTACGCGGGCGCGGTCGGCTAGCTCTGCGTTGGCAGTTGCGCTATCCATCACGCGCGCGGCTTCAACTGCGGCCTTGGCGGCTTTGGCACTGAGCTTCTTCGCAGGCTTGCCAGCACTCGCGGCGGGGGCTGTTTCGCCGGGAGCCGATTTCGTGTACCCGTATGAGGAGCCCGGCGAAACAGCCTCCGCCGCGTCGAGCGCCAAGCTCTCATCAAACGACACCATCCCCCTCCGAACAGCCAAGGGGTGCTTCATCGCATGCAACAGGTAACGACCGGTCTGCGACTCGGCAGCAGCTTGCACTTCCGCAACAGACCCTTCCGCAACAAGTCGCCCACCACGCTTGCCCGCGCTAGGCCCGATGTCGATGATGTTGTCGGCATGGCGAATGGTCTCCTCGTCGTGCTCCACCACTACCAGCGTATTGCCCTTGTCGCTCAATGAACGCAAAGCACCCAGCAGAATCTTGTTATCCCGCGCGTGCAGGCCAATCGTCGGCTCGTCCAGCACGTAGCACACGCCCTGCAGATTGCTGCCCAACTGGGCTGCGAGGCGGATGCGTTGCGCCTCACCGCCGCTGAGCGTGGGGGCACCACGGTCTAGCGTCAGGTAACCCAGTCCGACTTCTTCCAGAAACTCCAACCGGCTCTTGATCTCCGGCACCAGGTCGCGCGCGATGTCGCCTTCACGCGTGGTCATGCCGCCTATCACTTGCAGGGTCTGCACCCACTTGCGCACGTCGGTCACGCTCAAGCGCGCGATGTCGGTGATGCCCACCGCGTTGAACTGCACGGCCCGCGCGGTGGCATTCAGGCGGGTGCCCTTGCAGGTGGGGCAGGCAGCGTCGTGCAGGTCTTCGATATCGGCTTCGGCAAAGGTCTGCTCGCGGCCCTTGTTGTCGTCGTCTTTGACCGAATCGTCGAACACCTTGCGCTGGTCTTTGGTCAAGGCCACGCCGGTGCCCACGCAATCCGGGCACCAGCCGTGTTTGCTGTTGTAGCTGAAGAGGCGCGGGTCCAGTTCCACATACGAGGTGGAACATACGGGGCAGGCGCGCTTGGTGGAGAACACCTGCACATTGCCAATGCCGGCTGCGGGGGTGCCGGCCAGCATGGCTTCTTTCAAGCCATGCATGTCACTCATCACATGCACCACGCCCTTGCCATGGACCAGTGCGGTCGCCAAGGCTTCGCGCAGCTGCGCCTCGTGCGCTGGGTTCACGTCCAGGCTGGCCACGGGCAGCTCGATGTTGTGTTCCTTGAAGCGGTCGATGCGCGGGAAGTTGGTGGTGGGCAAGAAGTTGCCATCCACCCGCAGATGCGTGAAGCCGCGGGGGCGTGCCCAGTCCGCCAGTTCGGTGTAGACGCCCTTGCGGCCTGACACCAGGGGTGCGAGCAGGCCGATGTGTTGGCCCCGAAAGTTTTTTAACAACTGCGCGGCGATGCTGTCCGCCGACTGCGGCTGCACGGCTGCGCCGTCGTGGATGCAGTGCTGCGTACCCAGCTTCACATACAGCAGGCGCAGGAAGTGCCAGACTTCGGTGGTGGTGCCGACCGTGGATTTGCGGCCACCTCTGGAAAGGCGTTGTTCGATGGCGACCGTGGGGGGAATGCCGTAGACCGCGTCCACCTCGGGGCGGCCTGCGGGTTGGACGATGCTGCGTGCGTAGGCGTTCAATGACTCCAAGTAGCGGCGTTGGCCTTCGTTGAACAAAATGTCGAACGCCAAGGTGGACTTGCCGGAGCCTGAGACGCCGGTGACGACGTTGAACTTGCCGCGCGGTATATCGACCGACAAAGACTTGAGGTTGTGTTCTTTGGCGTTGACGATGCGGATGCAGTTTTCTCCGGCTGATAAGGAATGGGGGTCAGAGCCCAATTTCGTTTGAAGCTTTTTGTCTCCGTCCAGATTGCTGTCCTGAATTGGGATCTGACCCCCATTCCTTCCCGGCACGCGCGCCAAGTACGCAACGGAAGGCTCAGCCACCTCATGCACCACACCCATAGCCGACGCGTACTCGCGCAACGCCTTGCCAGTGTGTGACGTGGCATGCAATAGCAAATCTTCCGGCGTACCGTAAGCCACCACCTCCCCCCCCGCATCGCCGCCTTCAGGGCCCAAGTCGATCAACCAATCCGAGGCGCGAATCACGTCCAGATTGTGTTCAATCACCAGCAGCGAATGCCCGGCGTCCAGAAGTTTTCGCAACGCGCGCATCAGCTTCGCAATATCATCGAAATGCAGGCCGGTGGTGGGCTCGTCCAGCATGAACAGTGTGCCGCGCTTGGCCACGGCCTGGCGGCTGGCGGTGCTGCTCTTGGCGGCCTCAGCCAGGAAGCCTGCGAGTTTGAGGCGTTGGGCCTCACCGCCCGACAGCGTGGGCACGGGCTGGCCCAGCTTCACGTACTCCAACCCCACGTCCACAATGGGTTGCAAGGCGCGGATCACGTCGCGGTCGTTGGCGAATATCGCGGCGGCTTCGCTGACCGTGAGGTCCAGCACATCGGCTACGTTGAGACGAACCCGTCCTGAAGCGGGATCTGACCCCATTTTTCGGCGCTCGATGGTGACTTCCAAGATCTCCGGTCGGTAGCGCTTGCCATCGCAATCCGGGCAGCGCAAATACACGTCGCTCAAAAACTGCATCTCGATGTGCTCAAAGCCCGAGCCACCGCAGGTAGGGCAGCGCCCGTCACCACCGTTGAAGCTGAATTTGCTGGCGGTGTAGCCGCGCTCTCGCGACAAATCGGCACCGGCAAAAATCTCGCGGATGGCGTCCCACGCGCCGACATAGCTCACAGGGTTAGAGCGTGCGGTTTTGCCAATCGGTGACTGGTCCACGAACACGACTTCACTCAGCTGCTCGGCACCCAACAGGCGTGCATGCGCGCCCGGCGTTTCAGTTGCCTTGCCGAAATGGCGTAAGAGCGCGGGTGCCAGCACGTCCTGTATCAGTGTGGACTTGCCCGAACCGCTGACACCGGTGACGCAGACCAGGCGTTGTAGCGGAATGCTGACGTCAATGTTCTTCAGATTGTGCTCGGTCACGCCTTCCAGAATCAGGCGCGGCGTGTTCTCGGCCACCATGCGCTTGAAGCCCATGCCGACCTGTTTGCGGCCGCCCAGGTAGGCGCCGGTGAGTGTGTCGGCGCTGCGCAGGTCTTCGGTACTGCCATCAAACACAATCTGGCCGCCCTTCTCGCCGGGGCCTGGGCCCATATCGATCATGCGGTCCGCCGCCAGCATCACGGCCGGGTCGTGCTCGACCACCACCAGCGTGTTGCCCGCATCGCGCAGGCGCTGCATGGCCACAATGATGCGGTGCATGTCGCGCGGGTGCAGGCCGATGCTGGGTTCGTCCAACACAAACAGCGTATTGACCAGGGATGTACCCAAAGCGGTCGTCAGGTTGATGCGTTGCACTTCACCGCCGCTCAACGTTCTACTCTGGCGGTCTAGCGTGAGGTAGCCAATACCTACGTCGCACAGGTATTTGAGGCGTGTGCAGACTTCTTCTAACAGAAGCTTCAACGTCTTTGCTTCGGCTTCAGAGTGGGTCGAAGGCAGGGGCACGGGG
>JBBQBG010000301.1:0-4735 GCA_038317285.1 Burkholderiales bacterium
CACTGTATCGATGTCACCTACCAAACCAAGGTGAAAGCACATCTCCGCCAATATTTCATTGCCGGTGCATTCGGTCATCGGCTTTTTGATGTGGTCTCCGGGCTTGTCCATCAGCAGGCCATACACCCACACCACCAACACATCCTTGGGCTGGTCCGGGAAGTGCGGCTGACGGTTGACGGTAAAACTCATCAACCAGTTGGAGTCTGTAAAGGTGATGATGCCGCCAGACGCAGTCTTGCCAGAATACGGGTCGTTGACCGACAAGGCCTTTATTTTGTCCGTCAGCGCCGAGTGCTTGCAGGTCAGCGTGGCCGATTCCCACATCGACGCGGGAACATTGCCGCAGAACTTTTCGGGTCGCCCGAAAACGGGGGATTTGGCCGCCAGGTTCTTCCACAGCTGCCACCCCGAGCCCGCGACTGGACTGTGTTCACCCATCGTGAGGCCGGGCACGGTATCGTTGTCACCATAAGCCGTGTCTTCGACAATGGAGCCCGTGGTGACGAACACCACATCGCGCGCACCAACCTTGATGGTCTCGCTTTTGCCGTTGTGGCGGCATGCAATGCCGGTGGTCGTAAGCGCCTTGCCGCTGACTTTTATTGTCAGGTCCGACACGGTGGTGTTGTACTGGGTTTTGACCCCCCGGGCCTTGAGCCAATCCATCAGGGGCCGCACGAAGCTGTCGTATTGGTTGTACTTGGGGAAGACGAGCGACGTCATGTCGTTGAGCCCGTCCATCAGGTGCAAAAAGCGGTGCATATAGAGCTTCATCTCCAACACCGAGTGCCAGTTCTGGAAGGCAAACATCGTGCGCCAGAACATATAAAAATTGGTATCGAGAAAGCCTTTGCTGAACCATTCTTCCACCGTGATGTCGTCCAGGTCTTCCTTGCGTGCCAGCAGCAGCCTTACCAGCTCAATCTGCTGCAGCTTGCTTAAGCCCATGGTCGAGAAATCCTTGAGCTGGCCTTGCTTTTCCAGCAGCCGAGCCTTGGATACGTTTTTATCGGCGTCATTGACGATGCGGTATTCGTCCAGCACGGTGAACGGTGCGGGCAGCTCCAGCGCCGGTATTTCCGAGAAAACATCCCAGAAGTTCTGGTAGGTCATGTCCATCTCGCGGCCGCCGCGGATCAAATAGCCTTCCTGCGCATTGCCCGAGCCATCGAGTGCGCCGCCTTCGACCTTCAGCGATTCCAAAATGGTGATGTTTTGGGCCGGCATGTGGCCGTCACGGATCAAGAAGAAAGCGGCGGTGAGGCCCGCTATCCCGCTGCCAACAATATAGGCATGGCGGTCCGCAATGCCTTCGGTGGGCAGTGGGCGGTTGTTGGTGTAGCTGCCATGCAGGTCAGGCGGAGGCAGCGGCGTGTCAATACCGTTGTGCAAATGCTGGGATGAGGCATCGGGCGAGACATCCACTGTCTGGGCGTGCATCGCGTCAATATGGGTTTTTAGGCGAGCGCTGTCGATGGTGGGAGCAGTTTTGCGGGTCATGGTGTACTTCTAAAGGGTTCAGACGAGGGGCATTGTGGCCACTTCGCGCTGCGGCGTCCCTGCGCTAGCGAACAGACGACACCTGTAGCGCCTACTCCCGACCAGTTGAAACGTCATTCGCAGCCTACCAAGGGTCTAAACAACCCCGTTTTAGGTATTCTATGAAAGCTTCAGAGAAAAACTCTGCTGTAGCCCTCGTGGAATATGCCTGTTTCGCTATGCAAACAATAGCAAATGCTAAGGCTTATGCAACGGGAGAGCACTATGGGTTAAGTGTCCAGGCATCCTGGCTTGAAAACTACGACACGTTTGTGGCCGGTCAAGCGACTACTGTCAACTCAACCCCTTGCAGCAAAAAAAACGGTTGCAGGCACTACGGCTGTGCAGCCTACTTCATGCCTTTGAGTTCCACCTGCACCCGCCGGTTGGGTAGGAGACACTCTTTAAGATCACCGGGCGTTTTGAATTGCGCCTGGCAAGCCAACAACTGCTCAGAGTCGCCTTTGGCGTCGACGGTCATGCTGGACGCAGTCAACCCTTGCGCGACAAGCAGGTCACGCACGGTGTTCACACGCTTTTGGGAGAGCTGTTGGTTGTAGTCCCTATTACCCGTGCCATTGAGCCTGTCGGCGTAGCCGGTGATGGACACAGACTCAATACGGATCCCTTCTAGCTTCACGCGCGCTACCAGTGCATCCAGCGCGTCGCGGGTGTTGCTGCGAATGTGATCGGGCGTGTACTGGTCAAAGTCAAACAATACATGCGCCGACAAAGCGACCGCCTGCGGGGCCGCAACAGGTGTGACTACTTTGGCAGCTACTGGGGCCGGCATGCACTGGGCTGCCAGCTCATTCGCATCTGACAGCAGATCTTCGGCGATCTGAACATAGGGCTTGGCATGACGCCAACCCTGTTGGTCCAGCTCGTTGCCCGCATGCACCAACTCCACCTCGGCGCAGGCGACTTGCTTCCACGTGCATTTGAAACCAGCGTGTTGCTTCAGCCCGTCGATGCGCTCCCACAGGTCGGGGCGCACTCGCTTCGCGCCATTGATCAGCGGCGTGTCCATCGGCAGGGGCGTAGCCTTTTTCTCCAGGCTGACAATGAGCTTCTCGGACTCGGTCATGGCGTCTTGCGGAAAAGCGCTACGGTCGTTGCGGGTGTATTCGTGCGCAGACACATCCAGCCAGCACTGCGCCTTGCTCAGGTGGTAGTCACGTATCGGCACGCCGCGTTCATTCAGTTGGTGAATGCGCTCCTGCAAGGCTTTGTAGGCCTCGTTGTCCGCGTGGATGGCCTGGTCGGACGTACGCTCGGGCGCCGGCGTAAGCTGGGTTTGCGCATGCACCAAGGCCAGTGGCATGGCCAGCGTGGCGCACAAGGCGGATAACACGGTATAGCGAAAAGTAGGGGTCATGGACATGCTCCAGAAAAATGGGGGTGGGGATTAGCGATCCATCGCCTGATTGATGGCCTTATTGCCACTGGCGAACAAGTTCTGGTCAAACTTGAAGCGCAAGCGCAAATAGGCTCCTGTGCGGGTGTATTCGTAGCCTGAGAGATCGCTGTCCGCTGCAAAACCGGTGTGGTTGTAGCCCACCGAGAGCCACAGGTTCTGCTTCACCAGATAGCCCAGCTCAACGCCAGCGGCATGCTGGACGGCACCATACTGGCCCGTCTGCACTGCAGCCAACACACCCAGATCCCAGTTCTCGGTAACGTCATAGGTCAGCCGACCGGACACCAGCTGCGCCTTGAAGTTGTCGGAAACTCCGCCTTCAAACCGATCTTGCTGCCACTTGGCCGCATACCGCCCGTTCAGCCACCATGGCCGCGAGGGGTGGTAGTCGGCGTGCGCCGAGACAATGTGCGCGCGACTGCTAACGCTACCAAGAGTAACGTTGCTGTCGTCCTGTTCGGTCTTGTACTCGTACTTGGCCAGCGCGTTGATGCGGTTGGTGTCGGTATCGCGGTAGGCCAAGCCCACTTGCACCCGATCCTGAAAGACATCGCCACGGTCCTGGTAATCGGTCTGGAGCAGGTAGTTGCGCGCCAGGAACGTCCAGTCGCGGTTGATCTTGCGCGCCGCCATCACTTGCCACAACGTGGTGTTGAAAGCCTCGTTTTGCGCGGGCGTGCTGGCCACGTCGCCGCTGGTGCGGTATTCCAGCTTGGTGGAGCCACGCCACATCGGGTGTGCGGTGTAATCCAACCCGACCGATGCGGCCTGCGTGGTGGGCGCAGATCCGCTGACCACTTTGGTCCACTCATACGCCGTGTTCAAACGTATGCCGGTCGCAAGATCCCAGCCATTGCGAACGCCCGAGGCCTGCTGCACGTCTTGCCCGTTCATGGCATCGCGCAAGCGGTACTCACTGAACAACTGGGTGTCGCTCCAATACGAAGTGTCCACGCCAAACACCACGGCGTTACTGGCGCGGTCGTCGGTGGTCACCGCACTCGGGGCAGACAAGCCAGTTTGTGATTCAGCCCGCGCGTAGAGGCGGGTTCGCTCGGCTATGCGGTAGTCACCACCCAGGGCATAGCGGTTGCGCGGTTCGCCGGCCACGGCTTGCTCTACCTCGCCGCCAAGGGTGAGGCGGTCGTTCACCTTGAAGCCCAGGCCGACGCGCACGGTATCGGTGCTCAAACCCAAGGTGCTGTTGGTGGTGGTGCCGTTGAGTAAACCCCCGCTGGAAATCTGGGGCAATCCCGTCACCGGGTCGATGGTCTGGTTGCCGAATCCCACCGCACTGCCACCGGAGCCGGTGGCGATGCTGCTGGTCAAACCGGTCGTGGAAGAAAAAGGTGACGACTGGCTGATGGTGGACGTGCCAGCGGTCTCGCGCACTGAACGCAGGCCCACATCCAGGGTCAGCCGCTCGGAAAGGTTCCACAACACACCGAGCTCACCCGCATCACGCTGTGAGGTACCGGGGTTGCGGTCTTCGCTGTGTTGGGCCTTGCCATACAGCTTCACGGTATCGGTCAGTTTCAGGCCACCGCTGACCAAGGCCTCAGAGCGCCCGCCGGTCAAAGGTGCTGCCAGGTTATTGAAGCCCGTGTCTGACTGCCCCACAAACACCCGCCCCTCGGTGCGCTCACCTTCATGGGCCAGCTCCACCCGCCATGCCTGCCCGGAGACGTCGCCACTCTGCCCCACGAAGCCCGGCAAACTGCTTTGGTTGACGGAATTGGTATTCACCGTGCCTCGGGTCTGTGCCAGCTCAGC
>JBBQBG010000302.1:0-4734 GCA_038317285.1 Burkholderiales bacterium
CGACTGCAATGCGCGCACGGTTTGCACCATGGCACCCAAGCCATGGCGTTCGCGAATCTCTAGCCAGGCCTGCGTGCCCAGCACGGCGGGTGCGTCGGTCAAACCGATGCGGCGACCCTCAGGGTTGAGCCCGGCTTGCAAGAACACATCGATAGCGCCCATGAACGCCTGCCACGGGTCTGCACCGTTGGCAAGTGCCTTGGCGCGCGCGGCGGCTGTCAGCTTGACCAGACCTTCATCCAGTTCCTCGGCCACAGCGGCAAACAAGCCCTTCTTGTCGCCAAAGTGGTGGTACAGCGCACCGGTGGTGACACCGGCTTCGCTACAGATGGCCCCAAGCGATGTTGCTTCGTAACCTAACTGGCCAAACAGCTTGCGCCCCACCGCGCGCAATGCGGCCTGCGTGGATGCTGCATTGACCTTGCGGCCATCCAGCACAGTGGCAGGCGCGGATGCGGCCTTTAACAACGGCTCCGACGCCGGGGTTTTGGGATGTTGAGATGACTGTCGCATCGGTGACTCTATTGCATAACGTAATTATGTATTCTATGAACTTCTTCCATCGTAACCTACTTTCCAACCAAGGACCCCCTCCATGCTGCTCGCTGCCAAAGTTCTCGCCGGACTCGTACTCTTGATCCATGTCTACATATTCCTGCTCGAAACCGTGCTGTTTCAAACCCGGGGCCGCAAGGTGTTTGGTTTGACGAAGGAGCAAGCCGTCGTTATGCGGCCTGCCATGTCCAACCAGGGTTGCTATAACGCCTTCCTGGCGGTGGCGCTGGCTTGCGGTTTCTTGCTGCCCGATGCGGCAACTGGCCGCGCCTTCACCATTTACGGATTGGCTTGCGTCGCGGTGGCTGGCATCTGGGGCGCGTTGTCGGTGCAGATTCGCATCCTGTTTGTGCAGACCGTGCCTGCCGTACTGGCCTTGGGCGCATTGTTCTTGGCTTAAGCCGAGGTCGGGCGCATTGCGACCGCCTGGAGTCGCAAGCTGTAGCCCGCGCGACAGGGCACCAACATTAGCGTAGCACCAAGCTTGCTAAGCTTGATCGCATGCAGATAACAGAACTTGCCACGCGCTGTGGCGTCTCCACCCATGCCTTGCGTCACAACGAGCGCCTGGGCCTGCTGCAACCTGATCGACACGCCAACGGCTACCGCGACTACAGCGAAGCCATGCGCCGCGAGGTGGGCTCGCACATTGCGTGGCTACAGGCACAGGAACACAAAAATTCTGCCAGCAAACCCTTCCCCAAACCCACACGCAAAAGGACCCCGCGATGAACACAAACGAATCCTCCCACCTTGCCACCGCCCCTACCCCGCACCCGTTCTCCAAGCTTGAACAGATGGTGCTGTCCATGCCCATGGCGCGCACGCTGGGCCTGGTGTTCAAGCGCTGCGCACCCGGCGCGGTGGAACTTGAAATGCCGGTGCAAGACGCCTTTACCTTCAGACCCGGCCAGTTGCAGGCAACTGCGGTATTTGCCATTGCCGACTTCGCGGCGGTGGCCGCAGCGGGCACCCTGTTGGCGCCCGGCTGGATGAACGCGACGGTCGACGCCACGCTCAAGCTGCTGGCCCCCGCCAAGGGTCAGGCGCTGCGGGCACGGGGCCGTGTCATAGACGCCGGCAAGATGCTCACCGTGTGTGCGGCCGACGTCTATGCCGTAGCCGAAACGGGTGAAGAGACGCTGTGCGCCACGCTGTTGGGTACGGCGCGCAATATCGACATGAATACGCGGCCCCTGTGATTTGCTGCGAATTGCTATACCTTTAATAGCATATTACGCTTATTCCACGAGGGCTAGCGGCCAGTTCGCCCAACGACCTCTAGCGCTTGGCCCCCATCTGGCGCATAAGCGACAAGGCCACCGCACCCAGCGCCAGCACGCCTACGCCCAGCACCACCCACAGCAGCACACTGCGCATCGATACGCCGTCGGGAAGCCAACGCGATGGGCCATCAACTGGCCGCGCCTGCACGACGATGTTCGAGAGTGTGGCCAACGGCAATTCGGCCAGCTTGGCGGGAGTGACTGAGCCCAGCAGCGAAGCATCCACCGCGGCAGCAGCGGTTTGTGGCCGACCCACGGCCAGCGTAAACGGCCCGGTGCCCGACGCCAGAAATGCCACCTGCACCGGCGAAAACTCCACCGCAGCTTGCAAGCCACCATCGGGCAGCGCCATACCCTTGCCGGCCTCTACGCGCAGGCTCTGCACCGATGCCCCATGCAGGGCCGTGGCCGGATTGCTGCCGCTCTGCCCCGCACCATCGAGCCGGTAGACGACACTGGACGCCAACGTGCGCCAAGGCTGCGATGCGTCGCTACGACCCAAGATGCGCACCGGTACCAAGCTGTTGTTGTGCACGGCTTGCAGGTGCAAGGCTGCAATGGGTGTGGCGAAAGGCAGGCTCCAGTTCAACACATTGTTTGCGTCCGGTGTGCCCGGCGGCAGATCGGCACGAAGAGGCGATGCGGCAGTCTGCGACGCGGCAACGGTGCCCGTCAAAGCGCGCAACTTCACACCACTGTGACCCGGCCACGACAGGCGCACATAGCGGCCCTGCACTTGCATGGGCTGGACCAACTCCAACACCGTATTGGAAGGCGCGTCGCCACCGTCAAACTGGAACAACGGCCCCTTGGTGGCGACCGGCGTCCATTCCATCAGATCGGAGCTGGTGGCGACTGTCATATGCACCAGCGCGTTGTGCGGCATGTCCACCACCAGGTCCAGCGCGCCAAGGTTTTGCTTCTCAGCACGCGTATCGAACAATGCGGCCTGCAAAGGTTGGGCAGCGACATCGATTGCGCTGGTCTTCATGTCGGGCCGGTCCCAGCGCACCCAGGCGCTGCTGCGCTGCTCCCCAGTGTCTACACGCACCTCGACCGTGCCGCGCGCTGGCTTGCCATCCGGGTTATTGGCGGCAAACAGTTGGTAGGCCTTGTAGCTGTTGGTCTGCGCAAACGGCGCAGCGCGGCGCAGGTCTGCCCCACCCAGCAACGCAAAAGGCACCACGGCCCCGGCGGCGTTGAACACACGCACATCGTTGGCATTGCCGCTGCGCATGCCCAGCAGCGCCTGCACCGGTACATCGACCCGTGCCAGGTTGGCACCTGCGGGCGGCGTCAGGGTGGCGCGCCATGTGAAGTCTGCAGGCTGTGGTGCGTCAGCAGCTAGCGCACCCAAGGCAGCGAATGTGCCGAAGGCCATCAAAACTACTCCGCGCATGCATGCAAACCCAAAAGGCTTCAAGTTCGTAACCAATCTCATGCTTTCTCCTCGTCAGTACCCGCAGGCTTCGCTGCGGCCGCAGGTGGAATAGGCGCAAAGTAGCCCACCACCAACATCAACACCCCCACCGCAATGAAGGCGACGATGCGCTCGGACCCACCCCGGTTGGACAAGTCCACCAAAAACAATTTGGCAACTGTTAGACCCAGCAGCGCCGCACCCCCCATCCATATGGGCCGCGCATGGCGGCGGTGTGCCGCCAGCATCAGCGCCATGGCCAATAGCGTCCACAAGATCGAGTAGCCCGTTTGCACCAGGAACGAAGCAAACAGTTGGTCAGCATCCCACGGCACACCGGCCCAGTGGTGCGCCACGCGCAGCCACACGGTGTTGACTGCGATGAAGCCAATGCCGGCCAACACCAGGGCCCAGCGCGCGCTCATGATCCCCTGTGGTACGGCCATATCGCTTTGGCGCACACGCACCAGCCACATGGCACATGCTGCCAGCGCCAGCGCAATGGTGATGTCGGTCGGATTGAGCAAGGGCACGTAAGGCAAAGGCTTGGCATTGCCGTCGGAATGCACGGCCACCACCAAGGCGCCCAGCGCCACACTGACGGCCAGCGGCACAGCGGCGCGCCACAGGTAGGCGTAGGCAAATCGGTCCAGCGGCCAATGCGTGCGCAACCGCCCCTGCGGTGCGTAGAGCGCCGGTTGCGCCAGACCCAGCAATACCACCACGCTGGCCACCAAGAAGATCACACTGGCCCAGGCCGTGCCCTGCAATTGGGCCTGCTGCACCGCCCACACAATGAGGTTGCCGACCAGCAAGACCACCAGCCACACGCCACCGCTGTGTACCCAAGACCACCAGCGCTGCGGCGGCATGCGGTCCAACTGCTTCAACGTAGCAAAGTGCAAGACCAAGGCCACCGGCCAGACCAGCCAGCCCCAGGCTTCGAACACGTTGTGTAGCTCCGTCACGCCTTGCAACGCTACTGTCACCATGATCGGCAAAGAGAACCAGGCGGGCGTTGCGGTAATAGACCAGGGCCGCACACGCGTGGGCAGTGCAAAGCGGTGTGCCAAGAAGGCACTGCCCAGCCAGCCCAGCATCTGCAGATACGACTGCAAGCTGCTGGCAAAAACCGGGGTCCACAGCCCTTCGGCATTGGGCATGCCGCGCTCGATCTCGTGGCCCAGTGCAAACTGCCACCACAAGAATCCGACCCAGAACAACACCGGTGACAACGCATGCTCTAGCGCCACAAAGGGCGGGGCCGGTGGCACATCGGGTGCGGGGTCTCCAGATCGTGACCAATGCGCTATTGCCAGCGCAGACAGGGCCAACAGCACGGCGCCGATGAAGGCCGGATTGGCGACCGGCCAGTGCGAGAGCTGCACCGTCTCAAACGATTGCATAAAGCTCATTGCCGCAAACAATTGCAGCGCGAGACCGGCCAGACGCGCCAGCCATCGGTCTTGGCGC
>JBBQBG010000303.1:0-4724 GCA_038317285.1 Burkholderiales bacterium
GCCCGGCTGCCAGAGCAGATCCGCGGCTATGGCCATGTCAAAGCCCGGCATTTGGCGGCTGCCCGCCAGCAGTGGTCGGTGTTGCTGGAGCGGTTTCAACGTCCCGCCTGAAGTTTGTGGGGACAAGTTGTTGTCTAAAGGGACAGCATTCGACGGCGCCCGTCTACAATCAAGGGTTGCCTTCGTGCACGCGCGCTACCTCTAACCAGGTGGCGCGCCTTTTCTTGTCCCTTGTTTTGTGGAGTTAGCCTGTGTTTATTTCCTCTGCTTTTGCCCAAACTGCTCCCGCTGCTGCCGCTGGAGGCGACATGTCGTCGTCGCTGATGAGCATGCTGCCGTTGGTTCTGATGTTCGTGGTGCTTTACTTTGTAATGATCCGTCCCCAGATGAAAAAGCAGAAAGAGCACCGGTCCATGATTGAAGCAGTTGCCAAGGGTGACGAAGTGGTTACCGCAGGTGGCGTGCTGGGAACGATCAGCAAGGTCGGTGACAACTATTTGGGTTTGGAAGTGTCAAAGGGTGTCGAAATCCAAATCCAGCGCAGCGCCGTGGTCCAGGTCTTGCCCAAGGGCTCGATCAAGTAATCGATTTTTGTAATCCCTATCTAGACTGACCTGCGATCATGAACCGTTACCCGGTGTGGAAATACGCGATCATTTTGATCGCACTGTTGGTGGGCGGCCTGTTCGCACTACCCAATGTGTTTGGTGAGTCACCGGCCGTTCAGGTGTCGGTTGCTAAATCCTCAGACAAGCTGGATGCTGCGGTGCTCAGCAGAGTGGAAGACGCACTCAAAACTGTGGGTATTGCGCCCGAATCGATTGCACTGGAGGGCAGTTCCATCAAGGCGCGGTTTGGCGACGCCGAGACGCAGCTAAAGGCCAAGGACGCCATCCAAAAGGCACTCAATCCCGATGCGAACAACCCCGGCTTTGTGGTGGCGCTCAATTTGCTGTCGCGCTCTCCTGCTTGGCTGACCGCACTGCATGCCTCGCCCATGTACCTGGGTCTGGATTTGCGTGGTGGCGTGCACTTCATGCTGCAGGTCGACATGCAGGCAGCGCTGTCCAAGCGTGCCGAATCTCTGGCCGGTGACATTCGCACCGCTTACCGGGAAAAGAATGTGCGCCACAGTGGCATCAGCCGCAATGGGCAAACCATTGAAATCCGTTTTCGTGACGCCCAGTCCGCAGACGCAGCCCGGCGCATCATCCTGGATCAGTTCACCGAACTCAGCGCCGCCGTGTCCACGGACGGCGCCGATGTCAAGTTGGTCGCCAGCATCCAGCCATTGGCCGCACGCACGATTCAGGACCAGGCGCTCAAGCAAAACATCACCACCTTGCACAACCGCATCAACGAGCTGGGCGTTGCCGAGCCAGTGATTCAGCAGCAAGGCCTCGATCGCATCGTGGTTCAGTTGCCGGGAATTCAAGATGTGGCGCGGGCCAAGGATCTGATCGGCCGAACCGCAACGTTGGAAGTGCGCATGGTGGATGAAGGTGCCGAGGCGAGGGCCGCAGCCACTGGGACTGGGCCTGTGCCATTCGGCTCGGAGCGCTATTTGGAGCGTAACGGGCAACCTACCATTGTGAAGAAGCAGGTGGTCATCACCGGAGATCGCCTCAACAACGCGACCACCACCTTTGATCAAAACCAACGACCTGCGGTAAGCATTTCTTTGGATGCCGTCGGTGGGCGGGTCATGCGAGACCTGACCCGTGAGAACGTTGGAAAGCTGATGGCGATCCTGCTCTTTGAACGCGGTAAGGGGGAGGCAATCTCCGTGGCCCGTATTCAAGGCGAATTTGGCAACAGTTTTCAAATCACTGGAAATTTCACGGCGGAAGAAACCAATAGCCTGGCGCTGCTATTGCGCGCCGGTTCGCTCGCTGCCCCCATGGAAATCATCGAAGAGCGCACGATTGGCCCAAGCCTGGGTGCTGAAAATATCAAAAAGGGCTTCGACAGCGTGAAGTGGGGCTTCGTCGCCGTGACCGCCTTTATGTGCGTTTACTACATGCTGTTTGGCCTGATTTCCAGCGTGTCGCTGGCTTTCAATTTGTTGCTGCTGGTAGCTGTGCTGTCTATGCTGCAGGCGACCTTGACACTGCCGGGCATGGCGGCGATGGCCTTGGTGCTGGGTATGGCGATTGACGCCAACGTGTTGATCAACGAGCGGGTTCGTGAAGAGTTGCGCAACGGCGCTTCGCCGCAGGCCGCCATCCATGCCGGTTACGACCGGGCGTGGGCTACCATCATCGACTCCAATGTGACGACGCTGATCGCCGGGCTGGCCTTGCTGGCCTTCGGTTCCGGTCCAGTCCGTGGGTTTGCAGTGGTGCATTGCTTGGGGATCCTGACCAGCATGTTTTCCGGGGTTTTCTTCTCCCGGGGCGTGGTAAATTTGTGGTACGGTCGGCAGAAGAAATTAAAGAATGTGTCCATAGGTACAGTTTGGCGACCTGATTCCGGCAATCAGGTCACGGCAAACTAAAGGGATTTAGGCATGGAATTTTTCAAAATCCGCCGCGACATTCCGTTTATGCGGCATGCGTTGGTGTTCAACTTGGTCTCGCTGGTGACTTTTCTGGCGGCCGTTTTCTTCCTGTTTTCGCGGGGCTTGCATTTATCGGTAGAGTTCACCGGCGGCACCTTGATGGAAGTCAGCTATTCGCAGCCGGCTGACCTCAATGCGATCCGCAGCGCAGTCGATAAGCTGGGCATCAATGACGTGCAAGTGCAAACTTTTGGCACCGCGCAGGATGTACTGATCCGTATGCCAGTGAAGAAGGGCACCGACTCCAGTGCACAAAGTGAGCGCGTATTGGCGACGCTGAAGGCGACAGACCCTAGTGCCACCTTGCGCCGCACCGAGTTCGTAGGCCCCCAAGTGGGCGACGAGTTGGCGACAGACGGCCTCAAGGCGTTGGCCTCAGTCGTGGTCGGCATCATGCTTTACCTGGCCATCCGATTTGAGTGGAAATTTGCAGTGGCTGCCATCATCGCCAATTTGCACGACGTCATCATCATCCTGGGTTTTTTCGCGTTCTTCCAATGGGAGTTTTCATTGCCAGTTCTAGCTGCTGTGCTGGCGGTGCTGGGCTATTCGGTGAATGAATCGGTGGTGATCTTTGACCGAATCCGCGAGAATTTCCGCCGATTTCGCAAAATGGACACTGAGCAAATCATCGACAGCGCCATCACCTCGACCATCAGTCGCACCATCATCACCCACGGCTGCACGCAGTTGATGGTGTTGTCCATGTTGCTGTTTGGCGGCGCGACGCTGCATTACTTTGCATTGGCACTGACAATAGGTATTTTGTTTGGCATCTACTCCTCGGTATTTGTGGCCGCGGCTATTGCCATGTGGTTAGGCATCCAGCGCGAAGACCTGATCAAGGGAGCACCCAAAAAAGAAGGGGACCCAGCAGACCCTAACGCGGGCGCCACGGTCTAAGCATCTTTCCCATTTATGGCCATCACGTCAGGTTCACCCAACGGCTCCCCCCGGCAGCAATTTGCCCGGGCGCTGCGCGAACGCTTTCTGGGCGAGGTGGGCCAGGCCATGGCGGAGATTGGTGGTTCCGTGCTGGAGCAGATCACCACCTTGATGGACGCGCCTTCCAACGCCCGCGAAAGCCAGGAACGCCGCGACATTTGGATGGCCTACAGGACCTGCCGACCTTTGTGGCTGGAAGGCACGATGAAGGTCTGGCGCGAATGTCTGGACCCGCCCAACAAAAAGAAAGCCGCCAGCTCTGAAGTGATGGGCTTGCAGTTGGTTGGCACAGAAGTCGTCGAAAATAAGATTCTGGCTTCGCGCATGGTGATGGCCGTCATGGAAAAGGTCAGCTCCCAACTCGAAGACCTCAAGCTGCGCATGCAATTCCTGGAGGGCACAGAAGAACTTGCGACCAACGACATATTGCGTCCAGAAGTCTTGATTTTGCTAATGGTGGAGCAGTGGGCCAATGCAGGCATGCCTGGCGATTCCTGGGCCATGGTCAATGAGGTCGTGCAAAAACTGTTGATCGAGCGGCTGAAGGCCGCGTACGCCAGTGCCAACGATGTGCTGATCAAAAAGGGCGTGATGCCCACTATCGAGCTCAAGGACAGGGTCACAGGGCGCGCAAGGGGCGCTGCTGGTTCGGGTGCGCGTGCGCGACCGCAGGCGCCGGGCACGCCCCCGCCCCCGCAGGGCAAACCTCCGCAACCTAGTGAGGGCGGTGGTAACTCCGCCCATGGCGATTTCAGCCAAGTCGGCGGCAACACCGGATACTCACCAGGCACTTACCCTCAGGGCCAAGCGAACAGTTATAGGCAGCAGGGGCCGTCCGGACATCCGCCTTCCCAAACCGGCGGTGGCAACGGAGGTGGTTCCAACCAGGGCTATGGCCGAGACAGCGGCGGTCACTCTGACGCAGGAGGTGCTGGACAGCAAGGACGCTCTGAAGAGGGATTTTTTGGTGGACGCCTGGGTTGGGGCGCACGCGCACCCGAGCAAGGCCCTGCCAATGGTGAGCAGACGTCAGGGCCCGCACCAGCGTCGGCTTCCTCGCCTACACCCTTCTGGAAACAATCGTCAGGCCTGCAGAACAGTATGGGTCACGGCCAGGCTGCATCCGATGAAACCCGCATGATGACGGCCAATTCGCCAATGGCGCGGGCGCGCAACCGTGCGCAAGGCGTGATCGGCCAGATCCGTAGGCTGTTTGTCA
>JBBQBG010000304.1:0-4722 GCA_038317285.1 Burkholderiales bacterium
GTAGTACCGCGCGCCCCATTGCTGCCGCTAGACGACGCGCTGACCATGCTACTGGCGTTTGCAACGCCGCCGCTGCCTGCCGAGCATGTTGCGGTGGGAGACGCCGACGGCCGCGTGCTGGCGCAAGAGGTAGTGTCTGCGTTGCACGTGCCCCCGCAGGACAACAGCGCCATGGATGGTTATGCCATGCGCTGTGGCGACGTGGTGCAAATGGGTACGGCCTTGCCGGTTTCGCAGCGCATTGCCGCTGGTGCCAATGGCCAAGCCCTGCAAGAGGGCACCGCAGCGCGCATCTTCACCGGTGCGCCGGTACCGCCCGGGGCTGATGCCGTGGTCATGCAGGAGGACTGCACGGTCTTAACGCCCGGTGATGCTGCGCCCGACAACCCCAGCATTCAAGTGAATTCGCAGCCCACACCCGGCCAAAACATACGCCGCGCAGGTGAAGACGTAGCCCGTGGCGATGTGGTGCTGCCCCGTGGCCAGCGCCTGGGCCCAGCCGAACTGGGCCTCGCCGCCAGCATTGGCATGGCAGAGCTGGCCGTGGCGCGCCGCCCGCGCGTGGCGCTGTTCTCCACCGGCGATGAGTTGGTTATGCCCGGCACCGTGGCGCCGCAAGACATGCCGCCCGGCGCCATCTACAACTCCAACCGTTACTTTTTGAGCGCCTTGTTGCGCCGCATGGGGTGCATCGTCACCGACATGGGCATCGTACCCGACCAGCGCGATGCCACGGTGCAGGCACTGCGCGACGCGGCCCAGTCGCACGACGTGATCTTGACCAGCGGCGGCGTGTCGGTCGGTGAAGAGGACCACATCAAACCCGCCGTCCAGACGCTGGGTAGCTTGGACCTGTGGCAAATCGCGATCAAGCCCGGCAAGCCCTTTGCCTATGGCCGCATTGTGGATGCACATTTTCTCGGGCTGCCAGGCAACCCGGTGTCCAGCTTTGTGACGTTTCTGGTGCTGGTGCGCCCTTTCCTGTTGCAACTGCAGGGTGCCCGTGAAGTTGCTATGAAAACCGTAGCTGCCCAAGCAGATTTCACGTGGGCTAGACCCGATAAACGCCGAGAGTTCCTGCGCGTACGGCGAAACGCTGATGGCGCTTTGGAGCTGTTCCCTAACCAAAGCTCGGGCGTGCTGACCTCGGTCGTGTGGGGTGATGGTTTGGTGGACAACCCGCCGGGCCGCGCCATTGCGCCGGGTGACAGCGTGCAATACGTATCGTTTGCGGAGTTACTGGCGTGAAGGTCACCGTCAAATATTTCGCCTCCATTCGTGAGGCACTGGGCATCGGCGCTGAGAGTGTGGAAACTGCGTCGGCCACGGTCGCCGGTCTGCGTGACGAGTTGATAGCCCGTGGTGGCGTTTATGCGGAGTCGCTGGCGCGGGGCAAGGCCGTACGCATCGCCGTCAACCAGACCTTGAGCGCTGAGAATGCACCCTTAGCCGATGGTGCCGAGGTGGCCTTTTTCCCGCCTGTGACCGGTGGCTGAAGCGTTCGGCGCTCAGTCTGCGGCGACGCGTTCCATCGCCGCCAACAAGCGCTCTGTTGCGCCCGCACTGGCGGCCATCATTGGCAACCGCAGTCCATCCTGAATAAGTCCTTGCTGCGCCAACACGGCCTTGATCACCGCCGGGTTGGGTTCGGCAAAGACAGCGCTCACCAGCGGCGCCAAAGGCTGCCACAGACCGCGTGCGCGTTGCAATTCACCTTGGCCCAGCAACTGTATGACTTGCACAAACTGCGCCGTGCACAAATGGGCGCAAGCGGCTATCGCGCCCGCGCCACCCAGGGCCAGCGTGCTGAAAATCTGCGCGTCTTCACCGGCCAGCACTTGCAGGCGTCCGTCGGTGATCAAGGCCTGGGTCTTGCTGGCATCGCCACCGCAGTCCTTGATCGCCAGAATGTTGGGGTGTGCGGCGAGCGTTAGCAGGGTCTCCAGCGTGATCGTGGTGCCGGTGCGGTAGGGGATGTCGTAGACGACCAAGGGCTTGCTCGACGCGTTGGCCAGCGCCGTGAACCATTGCACCAGACCGGCTTGTGCGGGTCGGATGTAGTGGGGCGGCGGTACCAGCAGACCCGCGATGGGGCGCTGTGCCAGCTCTTGGACCCAGGCGATGGTATGGCCCAGGTGGTAGCCCGACAGACCCATGATCACCGGTAGCGCACCTGCGCCAGCCAACACGGTGTCCAGCACGGCTAACTGTTCGGGTTTGTCCAGCGCAGCGGCTTCGCCAGTGGAGCCACAGGCAACAAAGCCTTTGACCCCAGCGGCTGCGTAGTGTTTGACGAGACGGGCCAGGGCAGGGTGGTCGACCGCGTCACCGGCGAATGGGGTGATCAGCGGAATCCAGAGGCCCGAAAAGTCGCGAGAGCTAGGCATGCATTTTTCCTTTGTTTCGAAAAATCGACCGATGGTAAAGAACCGCCATCGGATGCGCGCGAAAACCAAAAAAATTGCGGGTGTTTGTTTTGGTGATTCCGTCGCTCATCTGAGAACGGAACCACACAGCTCCGGTCAGATGAGCTTGGGTTTTTTTGCTTTGCTGGCGCGTGCCACGCTGCACGGCACATGGCGGGTGATCGCCATGGTGAGGATGCAGAAATGGGTTGCGGGCATGGCTTGAGTGTAGCAGCGCACAAGTGCCACAATTGAGCCATGAACAGCCCGCCGCCAGCCCCCCGCGTTTTCATCCAAACCCAGGACTTTGACCTGGGCCAGGAAGTCATCGCATTGCGAGCGAACGATGCAAGAGTCGGTGCGGTGTGCACGTTTGTTGGAACGGTCAGAGATCGCAACAAAACGCAGTCAGCCAGCGCCGGGCCCATCATGTCCATGGAGCTGGAGCACTACCCTGGCATGACCGAGAAGGCCATTGAGGACATGATCGACGCGGCGCACAGCCGCTTTGACATCTATGGCGCACGGGTCGTACACCGCATCGGCGTGCTGCATCCTACCGATCAGATCGTGCTAGTGGCCGTGACGTCAGCCCATCGGGGCGAGAGTTTTAGGGCTTGCGAATTCTTGATGGACTACCTCAAGACACAAGCCCCATTTTGGAAAAAAGAACAGACGGTTGCAGGTGCGCACTGGGTGGACGCGCGGGTCACTGACGACGCGGCATTGGCCCGATGGGGGATCGAGGTTAAAAACGCCTAAGATTTCAGCAAGCCCCCGGCACCTACAAATACGTCAATTCAAATACGTTGGTCGCGTCGCGTCGGGACTCAAGTCAATCTCATCCGCAGCTTCGTCCAACACCATAAGCGGTGTTTTAGCGTTTTGCCCGATCTGCCACTCGGACTGTTCCATTGCATTGCCCAAGAGCTTAATCACAGCAAACACAAGCTCGGTGGATAAATCCATTTGAAAGCCGCGCAGCGATGCGGGGTCGTCCAGTTTTTCGTTGAACTTGAGTTGCAATTGGCCGTTCCCGAACGGGGTCAGGTTGACTTCTGTGACCAACAGGGGTGCGTGACCCAGAGGGTGTTGGGTAGCACCGGCCTGGTAGGGCGTGTTGAAGTCGGCCTTTTGCATGGCCTCTTCGCGCTTAAAGTCGGCCAGAAAAGCTTTGGTGCGACTGTCTATTGCGGCAAGGTCTACATAACCGTCAGTCTTGGCATCCGTAGGAATTGCAAAATGGTCAATTACTACCCGGTTCAGCAGCGGCCACAGTCTCAAGGCCATACGGCGCGTGAGCCACACTTGCACTTCGGTCCCGGCGCCCGTATTGATGTCGATCAGAATGCGATCGTGGTCCTGGCGGTAGCGGATCGATATCTGGCGAATGTCCATAGCTTGATTTTAGTCAACACGCGCCGGGGCTGTTGCACTTGAAATAAGCACTTAGGGCCCAAGGTCATTGCCAACCGGAGATTTTTATATGCGAATGGACAAACTGACCACCAAATTCCAGGAAGCGTTGAGTGAGGCGCAAACCTTGGCGCTATCCAACGACCACGCCTACATCACGCCCGCCCACTTGCTGGTGGCCATGTTGCGCCAGGACGATGGGCCCAAGCCCTTGCTGCAACGCGCGGGTGTCAACGTGCCGCAATTGTTGACGGCAGCCGAAACCTACATGAAGAAACAGCCCCAGGTGCAGGGGCAAGAGCAAGTGACGGTTGACCGTGACATGGGTGTGCTGTTGCAGGCTGCCGAAAAAGAGTCTATCAAGCGCGGAGACCAATTCATTGCTGGCGAACTGTTCCTGCTGGCGCTCGCGGATAGCAAAGCCGAGATCGCCAATATCGCCCGCGCCAGCGGCATGACCCGCAAGAGCTTGGAGAGCGCTATCGACGCCGTGCGCGGTGGCCAAAATGTCGACAACGCAGATGCCGAAGACCAACGCGAATCGCTCAAAAAATACTGCATTGATCTGACCGAACGCGCCCGCATGGGCAAGCTCGACCCGGTCATTGGCCGCGACGACGAAATCCGCCGCGCCATCCAGGTGTTGCAACGCCGCACGAAGAACAACCCGGTGCTCATTGGCGAGCCTGGTGTTGGCAAGACTGCCATTGTGGAAGGCCTTGCCCAGCGCATCGTCTCAGGTGAGGTGCCCGATTCACTCAAGGGTAAACGTGTGTTGAGCCTCGATATGGCTGCGTTGCTGGCCGGTGCCAAGTTCCGCGGTGAGTTTGAAGAACGCCTGAAGAACGTGCTCAAAGACTTGGCCAAGGACGAGGGCCAGACCATTGTCTTCATTGACGAA
>JBBQBG010000305.1:0-4670 GCA_038317285.1 Burkholderiales bacterium
ACAAAAAGTAGAGCGCATCGTGCAGGCCCGACGAGGGCTATCGGCCAATTTACCTCAAGAAGATGTGCTGATCATCCAGGAGCGTGGCCGCACCGAGCGCATACCGGTGCAGCAAATTTTGTACTTCAAGGCCGAGCTGAAATATGTGACCGTGCGCACCGCCATGCGCAGCTACATCCTGGACGGCTCACTCAATGAGCTGGAAGAAAAACACCGCGCCGATTTCGTACGCATCCACCGTAACGCCCTGATCGCCCGCCGCGCCGTGCGGGCGCTGGAGAAGCATTTTGACGCGGAAGAGGGCGAAGGCTGGGCGGTGCGGCTCAATGGTGTGGATGAGTTGCTGGCGGTGTCTCGGCGGCAATTGGCGGCGGTGAGGGAGTTGGTGTCGCGGTAGGTGGAACGACGATAAAGGTCGATGACCGCCACCCCCTTTACATGTCCATGGGCATTGGGGTAGATTCCAGATGCAATCTGTTCATGGCAGGAGCGATCAAACACGCCGGTTACCTGCCATTGAGGTAAGCCGTGCGTCAATGCGCTAACGTCGAATGTCTGGCGATGCACAGGCAGTAAGCATCGCAGCGGGTTTTTGAGAATTCGGAAGTGGGGCCTTAGATGTCTAGTTTCATGCGAACCTCCCTGCTATTGGCTTTTACACTCTTGCTGTATGTTGGTGCCGCGGGCGCCAGTGACCGAGTCGCACTGGTCATTGGCAATGCAAACTACCGGGTAGCCAACCCACTCAACAACCCGCGGAACGATGCAGAAGGTATGGCCGCATTGCTGGCGCGGGCCGGCTTTGAGGTTGACCTGCAAATCGACGCCGACTTGGAGAAAATGCAAGTAGCCGTAGCGCGGTTTGGAAAATCTATTCGTGAAAAAAACGTTAAGTTTGGCTTGTTCTATTACGCAGGACATGGCTTGCAGCAAGACTGGCACAACTACCTCGTTCCAGTGTCCGCCAGCATCCTCAAGGCTTCGGATGTGGCCACTCAAACCGTCGACGTCAGCGATCTGCTGCGCTATATGGAACGGCCCCAGGAACAGCGAAGTTTTCTGGTCATACTGGATGCGTGCCGTGACAGCCCGTTTGCGAACGCCTATAAACCGGCTGCCAAAGGCTTGAGTCAGTTCGATGCGCCGGTTGGCAGTCTGTTGGCGTTTGCCACCTCGCCAGGCAACGTGGCGCAAGATGGAGAAGAAAGGAACGGACTGTATACCGGATACCTGCTGCGTGAGTTTGCCGTCCCAGGCGTGCGGTTGGAAGACGCCTTCAAGCGGGTCCGCCTGAGCGTGCGCATGGCGTCGAAGGGGACGCAGATTCCGTGGGAAAGCACTTCGCTTGAAGAAGATGTTTTCCTGTTTCCGGTGGCCGTCAAGAAGCTTAGTGAAGCCGATCGTGACCAATTGCTGGAAAATGAAATCGGAACGTGGCTGACCGTCAAGAACAGCCAGGACCCCGAAGTTCTGGCCGGATTCATTCGTGCGTTCCCCAGCGGAAGTGCCAGTGAACTGGCACAGTCTCGGTTGACCCGTTTGCTGACTGTGCAAAGGACCTTGAACGACCAGCAGGCGCGAAAAGCATTGTTGGCCGCTGCAGAAACTACCGACGCAGAGGAAGTTGCGCGGCAGCGGGCAGCCCAAGCGGTGCAGAAGCGGTTGGCTGAACAGAAGTCGGAGGAAGAGCGTCTGCGACTGGCGCAACGTGAAGCTGATGCTGTAGCCGAGCAAACGGCATTGGCAGCCAAACTTGAAGCTGGCAAAGTAGCTGAAATAGCGCGACAAAAGGAGAAGCAGGCCCAGCTTGCGGCGGCTGAATCAGCGCGGTTGGCAAACTTGCGTAGTGAGCAAGAAACCAAGGACCGGCTGTTAGCCCAGCAAGTTGAATCTTCGAGGGTTGCAGCGGAGCGTGAGGCGACACGTCAACAATCGAAAGCTCAGCAACTAGCGGCTGAAAAGCTAGCCCTGCTCGCGCAAGTTGACACCCAAGTGAAGCCTGTGATTCTGGAACCTACTCCTTTTTTTAAAGGCTATAGCGAGCATTTGCGCCAGTACGCCATTGGAGATGAGTTCAATATTCGGGTGATCGACCAATTCTCCAAAACTGCCAAACCCATGGTGTTGAAAGTCACACAGGTGGATGCCAATGCAGATCGGGTTACCTATAACGAGGGCGAGTTTGTGTCGGACCTCATGGGCAACATCACCACCAACCAGCGCGGGGCGCTGAGCACGCCACGCCAGTTCTATCCGGCGGAATTGTTTGTGGGTAAGCGGTGGCAAACCCGCTTCAAACAATCTCGCCCTAACGGAGTTACTTACACGTTCCAATACGACCTCAAAGTGGTCGGCAAGGAACTGGTCACGGTGCCCGCAGGCACCTTTGACTGTTACAAGATCGAGGCCCGTGGCTTCAACATGGAGCTAAGTGCCAACCTGCAGCGCGACATCTGGGTGGCACCAGGGGTCAACGCAGACATAGCGCATGAAATTCGGGTTCGCTTGCGCAACGGTACCTGGGATCAAAATGATCGGCAAGAGTTGGTGTCTTATGTGCAAGCACAGCGACCCTGACGGCAACCCAATGGGCTTACTTGCGCTGCAGTAAGTACCCATCGTGGTTGCTCATTTTGAAGTCGACAATACGTTCTCGATTGGCTACCGGAACGGCATTTGGCGATGCGAGCGCAACTCCTCCATGACGTTCGGATTCACCCAGAATGTGTGCATGTCCAACCGCATCAAGGCGCCATCTCCGCCGCCTTGGCGGGCTGGTTGACCGCACCCCCTCCAAACACCAAAATCTTTCCGGCATTGGGACCTGATGTGAGGACGGTCGCATTGGCACGCGTGCGGGGTATGGCCATACGTGCAAACAGACTGAAGGTCTGGGTCGTGGGGTCATAGGCCTCAACCGTACCATTGACCACCGATTCGCCACTCTCACCGCCGAAGACCAAAACCCGTCCGTCACTCAGCAGTGCGGCGGCGTGGTTGCTGCGCAGAACCGACAATGTCGATGTGACACTGCTGAACGTGCCAGTGGCAGGGTTGTAGAGCTCGGCTGTAGAGCGGGTTCCTGAATTTTGATCACCGCCCACGATCAGCACTTTGCCATCGGCCAAACGCGTAGCGGTATGGCCGTACCGCGCATTCGACAAAGAGCCGGTGTAGCTAATCGTTCCAGTAGTGGGGTCATATATCTCAGCAGATGCCAGCGAGCCGGCGCCCGGGTCGGGCTGGTAGCCACCGACGATCAATATCCGGCCATCCAACAGTGGGGTTGCGGTGAACAGACCGCGGCTCGTCAAAAGCCCACTATTTGCGGCGGAGAAGCTGTTGCTGACGGGATCAAACAAATCGACCGAACTGGTGGCGAGCCAACTCGGTACACCGTAAGGTACGGGGCCGTTAAATCCACCCAGGATCAAAATTTTGCCACTGTTGGGACCGCTGTTCAGAGCCACCATACGGTGGTGGATGCGCAAGACGCTCATGGTGTTTGCTGCCGCCGTCGTGGTTCCGGTGCTCAGGGTCAGCACTTCCGCAGTCTTGCGCGCGGTCTGGTAATCTTCTTTGCCGCCCGTGACCAACACGCGGTCTGCGTCTATTGCAATCGCCTCGGCGCTCACCCGCGGGAGCGACAGGCTTGGGCCCGCAGAAAAGCTGGCGTTGGCGGGATTGAATACGTCCGAGGACAGCACCGAAGCTTGGCCCTGCCGATCGGCCTGCCCGCCTACCAACAGGACCCGACCGTCCGCCAGAATGGCGGCAGCATGGCCATAACGCATGCTGGCCGGAGCGCCCGATGTGGCGCTTAGTGTTGCGCTGGGCGCGGCAGTAACTTGCACCGAAAGTGCAGCGGTTTTGCTGGGGTCTGCCACGCTTGCAGCCGTCACGGTGTAGGTGCCTGGTGTGGCCGGCGGTAAATAGCCATAGAAATATTCGACCGGTACCACCGTTCCGGCAGCAGAGCCCGGGCCGGTGGTCCAGGTCACTGATGCGTCGATGCCAGACGGGGAAACGCCGGTAGACGCCGTCAACATGTCCGCCGTCGTCACACTGGGGGCAGATGGTGCATTGACGGTCAGAATAACTGCGCTGGCAATCGTCAATTGTGCCGCCGCAGTCTGGCTGGAATTGCCGCTGTTGGTGCCGCGCACAGTCACGGTGGCGACGCTGCTGCCAGCGGTGAACAGGCCACTGCTGTCAATCGTGCAGGTACCGCAGTTGCCTTCAATGGTCCAGCTTGCGGGGTTGCTTACATTATTGACAAAGGCTGTGAACTGCGTCGTGGTACTGGGTGCAATACGGGCGTTGCCGCTAATGCGAAAGCCACTTCCTGCCGAAACCGTGATGCTGGCAAACGCCTTGATCGTCGGATCCGTGGGGGACGTCGCCACCACCTGGTAGACGCCGGGCGCGGACGGCGCGGTATAGCGTGCGTTGGCGGAGCCGGTTGACACCACTGTTCCGGACGCACTGCCGCCGGTCACACTGAAGGTAGCGGTAAAGTTGGCACTCAAGTCGACGCTGGCACCGGGAGCGATGCTCGGGCTGGCGGGGTTGATGCTGTTTTTGGGCGTGACCACCGAATTGCCGGTTGTCGGGTCTTTGGCTACCACCACGCTTTCCAGAAGTTGGTCATAACGGTCTGTTGCCACTGC
>JBBQBG010000306.1:0-4633 GCA_038317285.1 Burkholderiales bacterium
AGTACGGTGCCTTCAAAACCCTTGCCCTCGATGGCCTGCAGCCGCCAGATCATCAAGGCGGAAGCCGCCATGAAGACGGTGATTTGCGCCAGCGGATGCGCGAGGTAGGCAGACAGTTGCTGGAAATGGATAGACACGGAAGGCGAGCGAAAAATATGGATGGCAGCTTTCTAGGATAAGCGCATTCCAGTGCTAATCTAGATGGGTTTGGCGCTTTTAATTCTGTACGCTGCGCCCCATTTTGCGAAAGAAACTTCTCCATGCAGGTAATTTCGACCCCACTCCCGGCCGACGCTACGGCCGAACGCGTTGTACGCCATTTCCAGGCCGAGGGGTTTCCCGGCATCACCGAGGCCTTGCTGGTGCGCGTGCGCCTGAAGAAAGGCGACCGTCTGGCGGTGGAAGCCGCATTTGAACGGGCGCAAGAGCTGGGCGCAGCACCTGCGCTGCGGGAGTATGTTGAAATACAGCCTTACGGATTTCACTCCGGCATTCGCACCCTGATTGCCGCCAAAGCCGCGTTCCCCAACGATTTTGGAAATGGCTTGGCGTACAAACTGCCCCAGGTGTTCTTCGACGCTGCACCCGTGGTAGTAGACGATGCGCTGGCCACCGACACCAAATACGATGCCATGCTGAAACTTGGCGACAACGCGGGCGGTTATGCCATCGCGGTATTGTTGAACGACCCCAACTCGTCGTTCTTCGAGTACCTGGAAACCCATGCTGGCTTTGACTGGCAGCAGATCATTGGCAATCTGGGCGCAGCCGCGAGCACCTTTGTCTCCAGTGAAGACCTGCTGTAGCGCCCGTGTACCCCGCCATGCAACAACACATTGAAACCAGTCTGCGCGAAGCCCAAACGTCCTTGGAAGCCCTGCTGCGCAACCCCGCCGCCTTGGCGTCTATCGAGCAGGCTGCTGCCACACTCATCTCCGTTTTTACCGCCAAAGGTCGCGTCTATGCCTGCGGCAACGGCGGCTCGATGTGCGACGCCATGCACTTTGCCGAAGAACTGACTGGCCGCTACCGGAACGACCGCGCTGCGCTACCGGCCACCGCCATCAGCGATGCCGGCCACCTGACCTGCGTGGGCAACGATCTGGGCTACGACCAAGTGTTCTCGCGCTACATCGAAGCGCACGGTCGCCCCGGCGATTGTCTGGTGGCTTTGAGCACCAGCGGCACCAGCAAAAACATTGTGCGTGCAGCCCAGGCGGCGCAGGCACTGGGGATGCAAGTGATTGTCCTGAGCGGCCGGGCCAGTGCTGCGCTGGAAGCATTGAGCACCGTTTATGTTTGTACGCCCGGCGGCAGCTTTGCAGACCGGGTGCAAGAACTGCACATCAAGGTTTTGCACATCCTCATTGAATTGATTGAACGGCACTTCTACCCCGAGAACTACCTAGAGTGAGTCGGACATGGACCTGGACGCTTTCCTGAAAACCGCCTGGCAAGACCATGGCGACGCACCGCAAGCGGTAGCCGATCGGCTGGTCGCCGCATGCCAACACGTTGAAGCCTCTGCACAGATTGCCCCCTTTATCCGGCTGCTGGTGCATGTGTATGGTGAGCACCTGGGTCACTGGCAGCAAGGCGTGGAGTTGCTGGCGACGCTACGCCGGCAACTGGCGTTTGCCCCCGATGATGCAGCCACTGCCGCGCTGCAAAAGGCCGCGGCTACCTTACGCTATGTCGGTGGTGACGCGCAGGCCCTGGATGCCCTGGCGGCTCCACAGCGTGCGTCGGCGCTGGCCGGCGCGGCGGCCGCCTTGGCAGGGCGCAACGACACGCCGCGCGCCATCGCCGCGTTTACCGAGGCGTTGCGCATCGCAGAACTGGGGCTACCGACGGACGCTCCCGCCGTGCGCGACCTGGCCGTAACCGGCAACAACCTGGCCAGCGCATTGGAGGAAAAAACCGATCGCAAGCCCAGTGAGACCACGGCCATGTTGCTGTGCGCCCACGCGGCGCTGAAGTACTGGAAGCTGGTCGGCACCTGGCTGGAAGAAGAGCGTGCCGAATACCGGCTGGCACGCAGCCTGTTGCAGGCCGGCCAGGCGGATGCCGCGGTGGAGCCCGCACAGCGCTGTGTGGACGTGTGTTTGCGCCATGGCGCGCCGCCATTCGAGCTGTTTTTTGGTTACGCAGTATTGGGGATAGCACAGCGGGCTGCTGGTCAGGCCGAGGCCTTTGTGCGCAGCCATACGGCCGCGCTGGCGCAATGGCAGCGGGTACCGGATGCGGATCGCAGTTGGTGCCAGGACGATCTGAACGCGCTGGGCAGGCCGTCGTTGACCTAGTCGCGCTGCCTTACACAGCCAGGCGGGCGCAGGCAGGGCCAAAGTTGCCCTTCACCGCATCTTCTCAAGGATCTTTTCGAACAGCGTGGCCGCGGGCTTCGTAGCTTCCTTGGTGCCGTCCCCATCGGAGCTGTCCTCACCGCTGCAGCCTTCTGGCAACGCAGCTACGTGGACCTTGCCTACCACCGTGCACGTCCAGACCAATTCATTTTGCTTGCCCAGAGACAGATTCAACTTGACGGCCTTGTCCTCATGAGGAGGGTTCAGGCTCAACGTCAGTTCTGCTGCGTTGCTGTCATAGGCCACGGCTTTGATCACGGCAGGCGCGGTGTTCTGGAAGCCCAGTTCGTCCAGCGTCTCCGGGAGTTCTTCTTTCTGTTTGTAGCGCTGCGCCAGCAATTCGGCCGCAATCTGGCCCACGGCGTACGCTTGACTGAGTTTGTCGCGGGTCGGGGCCTGTTCGATCAGCGCAGCCGCCTCTTTGGCCTTGGCCGTATAGCTGCCATAGGCCACTATGGCGATGGGCACCAGGATGATCGACAAGTAGATGTAAACAATCAGTGCCCCAACCAAACCAAAGCCGGTGTTGGGGATGATGGCGGCCAACAACCAGGCGAAGATATTGCGCCGTGGCATCTTGGTGTCCACGCCGTGGGCCACCCGTGCCACCCGTTTGCACAGCCAGGGGTAGTCGGCGGTGAGTTCATTCAGCGCCATCCAGAAGCCTTTGGTCTGGCCGGTCTGGGCAATATAGGCCTGTGTGTTGAGGGTCTTCCAGCGGTGGGTGCCCGCAGCCAACACCGACAAGGCACGCACGGCACTGTGCGAGTGATTGGTGCACAGCAGGCCGTATTGGTCACAGGTGTACTCGCGGGCGCGTGAGTAGGCGGTGCCCAGCAAAGGTATCCAGCGCGCAAACACCAGCCACCAATGATGCACCAGGTGCTTTTGGGCGATGTGGCCGAGCTCGTGACCGATGTAGAAGTTCAGCGCATCGGGCTCATCCTCCAGCGCGTCCACCACGTCGCTGTACAGCACCACGTAATAGCGGTGCAGAAAGCGCGTGGCAAAGGCGTTCAAAACGCCGTTTCCGGTGACCAGGTAAAACTCAGGCCGCTTGGTCATGCCCACGGTTCGGCAGCAGGCCTCGAATCGGGTATGCAGGTCCGGGAACTGCTCGGCGGTGACCCGCACGCCATTACCACGTACATAGGAGATGAAATACGAAAACATCGCCAGCCCCAGCACGTAAACGCCCAGCATGATGAGCCAGATCAAACCAATCGTGCTCACCGTCAGCGCCACCCACCCGATGGCGGAGATGATGGCCATGATGATGAAGAGCGTCTTCTCATTGGCGTACGGGTGCAGGTCCGCGCGCTGGCGTGGTGGCAGCATGGTGACCGTCGACGGTGGATCGACCGGCATCGTTGCGTTGTTTTGCATTTTTTGTTCTCTCCCTGAGTTAGATAAGACAGCATTGAGGGTGGGTGCCCTTGGCGTACCGGACCGCCGGCCACTTTGGCGGATACCGTGCCAGTGCACATAACAGCCAAACAGACGCCCAAGACGCACCAACGGCACGGACAGGGCATTCAACCGACGGACGCGCAGTATGGCATGGGTTTCGGGCCTGCCGCACATGCAGCCATTTCCCGCAGCGCATCGGAATCGATGTTTTTTCACCCACCGACTCGCCCGCCGGGCGTGGCAAACCAATGGGCTGGCCACAAACCCAGATTTCCTGCCAGACCTTGGAAATTCACACATCATGCAGCACCACACTGCCTTAGCTGTGCGCAGCGTCGTAAATATCCTCGCGCGCACCCAGCGAGGTGATGATGACGGACACCTTGCAATTGACACCCCGGCGCGTTATGACGTTGCCCACGCAACGGCGACGACGGCGAGGTTAAGAAACAAAATGATACCTATGGACACAGAGCAAAACTAGCCCTCAATGAATCCGCAGGCTAATCTCGCATCAATGGAGCGCCGAGTAGCTGCCTTCGCAATTGAGGCGTTGCATCTATTTTTCGGTTTTGTATTTATCGTGGCCTTCACTCACCGTCTTGAGGTTGGGAACGGATTAGAGCTCACTCTCATTTCGATAGTCTTGTTTACTTATCAATGGGCAGGCCTGACGAACAGAAACGTTGGTGTCGGTAAAGTCGTAATGGCCATCTCCGTGGTGCCCACGCAGTCGAGGCCCCATATCTCTACTTTTCAATGCAACGCCCGGCCAGTTACGCGAGTCATCTGGCTGCTCTTGGGAAAACTCCTAGCAATTAACGCTCGGCAACCGTTGCTCTTTTGTATGCCGTGGCTCA
>JBBQBG010000307.1:0-4583 GCA_038317285.1 Burkholderiales bacterium
CCCAATTGGGAGCCCGTGATGAAGCGCGCCTCGGCCATCGTCACCAACCGTGGTGGTCGCACCTGCCATGCGGCCATCATCGCCCGTGAGCTGGGAATTCCCGCCGTAGTGGGTTGCGGTGACGCCACCGAGTTGCTGAAAGATGGCATGTTGGTTACGGTGAGCTGCGCGCAGGGCGATACCGGCTTTATTTACGATGGTCTGCTGGAAACCGAAGTGACCGAAGTTGTGCGCGGCGCTATGCCCGAGAGCCCGGTCAAGATCATGATGAATGTGGGCAACCCGCAGTTGGCGTTTGACTTCTGCCAGTTGCCTAATGAAGGTGTGGGCCTGGCACGACTGGAGTTCATCATCAACAACAACATTGGTGTGCATCCCAAGGCCATCTTGGACTACCCCAATGTCGACGCCGATTTGAAGAAGGCGGTGGAGTCCGTGGCCCGTGGCCATGCATCACCCCGCGCTTTCTATGTGGACCGCGTCGCCGAGGGTGTGGCCACCATCGCCGCAGCCTTCTGGCCCAAGCCAGTCATCGTGCGCCTGTCCGACTTCAAGAGCAACGAGTACCGGAAGTTGATTGGCGGTAGTCGCTATGAGCCAGAAGAAGAGAACCCCATGCTGGGCTTCCGCGGTGCGGTTCGCTACACCAGCACCGAGTTTGGTGAAGCGTTCGCCATGGAGTGCGAGGCACTCAAGCGTGTACGCAACGACATGGGCCTCAACAACGTACAGGTCATGGTGCCCTTCGTGCGCACCTTGGGACAAGCCAAGAAGGTCACCGAGCTCTTGGGCCGACATGGTTTGCGCCGCGGTGAAAATGGTCTCAAGCTGATCATGATGTGCGAGATCCCCAGCAACGCCATTTTGGCGGAGCAGTTCCTGGAGTATTTCGACGGCTTCTCGATAGGCTCCAACGACTTAACACAACTCACGTTGGGCCTTGACCGCGATTCTGGTTTGGAGCTGTTAGCGGCCGACTTTGACGAGCGCGACCCTGCCGTCAAGGCCTTGATTAGTCTGGCAATTGCAGCGTGCAAAAGCCAAGGCAAATACATTGGCATCTGCGGCCAAGGCCCCAGCGACCACCCTGACTTTGCACAGTGGCTGGTGGAACAGGGCATCGCGTCCATATCACTGAACCCTGACTCCGTGATCTCTACCTGGCAAAAACTCGCCGCGCAATGACGGCACCAAAAACCGCGCGTCAATGGGGCCTGCATGCAGCTTTGCTGGCGCTGTGGTTTTTGGCCTCATTCGGCGTGGTTTTTTTTGCGCGTGACCTGCAATGGGTCGTGGCGAGTTGGCCCGTCGGTTACTGGTTTGCCGCCCAAGGTTCGGTGCTGGTGTTTATCGGTATCGTGGTGATTTATGCTTGGGTGGCCAACCGTCGAGACGGGCCAGAGCGTGGCTTTGACGCGAAAGCGTACGCCACCTACAAAACCATGTTGCACCGTCGGTTTGCGCTGTATGTCTTTTGCTTGCTATTGTTTTTGCTGGCTTTGGCTTTTGCAGAGCGTGCGGGTCTACCCAAGGTCTGGGTAGCGGGTATTTTTCTATCCGCCACGTTGATGATGTATGCGGTCATTGGCGTCTATGGACGCACGGCCGAGGCATCTGAATACTACGTGGCCGGTCGGCGCATTCCAGCCGTCTACAACGGTATGGCAACTGCCGCCGACTGGATGAGCGCCGCATCTTTCATCAGCATGGCTGGTGGGCTGTATTTGCAGGGTTTTTCCGGGACCGGCGCGCAGGCTGGTGGCCTGGCTTACGTCTTGGGGTGGACGGGCGGTTTTTGCTTGGTGGCGTTGTTGGTGGCACCTTATTTGCGGCGCTTGCGTCTCTATACGGTGCCTGACTATTTTGCGGTCCGGTTTGGGGGTCGTTGGCCGCGCATGATTGCCGCCGCTGCCGCCGTCTTGTGTTCGTTTACGTATGTTGTGGCGCAAATTTACGGCGTAGGCTTGATCACCTCGCGCCTGACGGGCGTCCACTTTGAGATCGGCATCCTGCTGGGGTTGGGGGGCGTGCTGGTGTGCTCATTTTTGGGCGGCATGCGAGCAGTAACCTGGACCCAAGTGACCCAGTACGTTGTCATCATTCTGGCGTTTTTGATTCCCGTGTCGTGGCTGGCCTATAAAGAATTGGGCAACCCATTTGCGCCGTTTGTTTATGGGCAACAGCTGCAAAAAATTTCTGCTATCGAGAAGCAGTTGATGGACTCTCCGGCTGAGAAGCAAGTCATTGATGAATATGTCCGGCGGGCACGGTCCTTTGAGAAAAAGCTGCAGGACGTGGATACCGCCCTGCAGGACGATCGCCAGGCGCTGCGGCAGCAGATACGTGCAATGGGCGACAAAAAGGCCGATGACGAACAGGCAGTTGCGCTGCGCCGCGAACTGGCAGCAATGCCCAAAGACGCAGCCGCCGCACGCGAGAGTTGGGCCCGTGCTGCGTCAGAAAACTGGGCACGCGCCAAACCACTGGGCGGCATGCCACCCCACACCACCCCTTTTGCGGGCGACCCCTCTGGTACGCCAGAGCAAGTGCAGGAGTTCGAAATCTCACGCGCCAATTTCTTGGCGCTGATGTTTTGCCTGATGGTGGGCACCGCCGGTTTACCGCATCTGCTGACGCGCTATTACACGACACCTACGGTGGCCGAGGCACGCAGTTCGGTGGCGTGGTCCCTGTTGTTTATTGCGCTGCTCTACTTGTCGGCCCCCGCTTTGGCAGTATTGGTCAAGTACGAGGTGATGGCTCATCTGGTGGGGCAGCCCTTCGACAGTTTGCCATCGTGGGTCGCGCAGTGGGCGCGTGACCCCGGTTTGTTGACGGTGTCTGATGTGAATGGCGACCACATCCTGCAGTTTGCCGAACTCAAGATGAGCGCAGACTTGATCATGCTGGCCACGCCCGAGATTGGAGGCCTGCCGTATGTTGTGTCGGTGCTCGTAGCGGCCGGTGGCCTGGCGGCCGCACTGAGCACCGCCGACGGCTTGCTGCTGACCATCGGCAATGCGATGGCCCACGACGTTTTTTTTGAGGGAGACAGCAGCAAGGCCCAGGCTATGCGGCGTGTGATGTGGTCCAAATTTGCGCTACTGGTGGTGGCTCTGGTAGCTGCCTATGTGGCCGCTCAACGCCCGGCCGGCATCCTCTACTTGGTGTCGGCATCGTTCTCCATGGCTGGGGCGGCCTTTGTTCCGGTCATGGTGCTGGGTATTTTTTGGAAGGGTGCGACACGGGCAGGAGCCGTTGCAGGCATGCTGGTCGGCTTGGGCGTTACCGTGTATTACATGGCCATCAATTTGCCGACCGTGCGCGGTGCGTTTGGGTTGGCCGGTGACGGTTTATGGTGGGATATTCAGCCCGTTTCCGCTGGCGTTTTTGGTATCGCCGCAGGCCTGGTGACGGCGGTCGTGGTGAGCCTCATCACCCCCGGCGAACCAGAGGCAACAGACCTATTGGCGCACTAACGTTCTTCTGGGCTATAATATTGGGCTTCGCCGTGCTGCACCTCAATTAGACGCTGAGGGCAGCTTTTCTTCACTCCCTTGAATCTCAAGGGGGATACCCAAAAGGAGTATCAATGCGTCACTACGAAATCATTCTCATGATCCACCCGGATCAGAGCGAACAAGTTCCAGCCATGCTGGAGCGCTATAAAGGCATGATCACTGCCGGCGGTGGCAAGATCCACCGCGTTGAAGACTGGGGTCGCCGCCAGTTGGTCTACATGATCAACAAACTTGCCAAAGCCCACTACTTGTGTGTCAACATCGAAGCCGACCAGGCCGTGATGTCTGAACTGGAACACGCGTTCAAGTTCAACGACGCTGTTCTGCGCCACCTCACCGTGTTGAAGAAAAAGGCCGAGACAGGTCCTTCGTCCATGATGAAGACTGTCGAGCGCGAAGAAACACGCAAGACACAACAGGCTGAATACAACGCCTAACGGCTGTTTTTACTGACGGAGAGTGCCTGCCAATTCCCTTGTACTGAGTGCCTGTATCGCAGAGCTGGATGCCATGCGTTACACACCAGCTGGAATACCCGCCCTGAACCTCAAACTCGAACACGAGTCTGAAACACAGGAAGCCGGGCAACCCAGACAAATCAAGGTGGTAGTGAAAGCAGTGGCTTTTGGCGCATTGGCAGAGCGGTTGGTCAAACAACCCATTGGCAGTGTCTGGAGGTTCAGCGGTTTTCTAGGCAACGCTCGCCACGGTAAAAGTGTCGTTTTGCATATTCAAGAATTTTCGCAAGATTAGTTTTTAGGAGGCCCACATGGCCACGTTCAAAAAATTTAGCAAAGACAAGCGCCCTAAGCGCCCCGCACAAAACCTGCTGTTCAAGCGTAAGCGTTTTTGCCGTTTCACTGTCACTGGCGTCGAAGAGATCGACTACAAAGACATCGACACCCTGCGTGATTTCATCGCCGAAAACGGCAAGATCATTCCCGCACGCCTGACCGGCACCCGCGCAATTTTCCAGCGCCAGCTCAACACCGCTATCAAGCGCGCTCGCTTCTTGGCGATGTTGCCTTACAGCGACCAGCACAAGATCTAAGGAGTACGAAC
>JBBQBG010000308.1:0-4548 GCA_038317285.1 Burkholderiales bacterium
GGCCAAAGCAACTATGAAGATCGGTTGAAGACAGCCTTGTCTAAATTCATATCACCAACGATATCAATCAGCATCCAAGGCCGCTTGAAACATGCAGTTGCTTAGAACTTAAAGCTACCGTCACTCCGCGCTACGGGGCTAGGACAAGTGGCAGGCGTAGTCATCTCCCGATTCCCCGAACCCGTGGCCTGGTTACTCTCCCACACCGCCGTGCTGCCGTTCCACTTCACATACTTGTACTGAACCGCCGTGCTGACCGGCAGTGTCACCGTACCAGTCCACGGCACATTCGCACCGCTGCCCTGTATCGCCAGCGCATAGCCCGATGCTGGCGTCCAGTTACCAATGGCGGTCTGGTTGCCCACCACGTACAGGTTTTGCCCCAGCGTTGTATTGGCGTTCGCAATCGTGAACGTCACCGCGCAACCAGCAGGCCCCGCCAGTGTGGTGACGGACAAGGGGCTACTGGCGGCGGATACGTTTCCCGCCGCATCCAGCGCCTGCACGGTGTAGCTGTAGGTGGTCGATGGTGTCAGGCCGGTGTTGGTGGCGCTGGTGGATACAGAAGTGGTGACTTGAGCGCCATTGCGCAGCAGGCGGTAGGTCGACACGCCGACGTTGTCGGTTGATGCGTTCCAGCTGATGGTGGCCGCGTTGGAGGTCACATTACTCTTGCTCAAGCCTGTGGGCACGCTGGGTGGCGTGGTGTCGCTGTTGAGCTTCTGGTTCACATGGATGGCCACGGCCGGTACCGCGCTGCCACCGTTGGCGGGTAGGCTGACTGTAATTTGTCCACTGCTGCCCACAACCACGGTACTGCCCGTGCAGCCGGTTTGTGCCGCATTGCGCTGGCCATCGACCACGTTGCAATAGCTGCCGGCAGGCAGCAGGGTTTGCAGCGTGGTGTTCCACGCGGAGAACTCGTTGTTGATGGCTACAAAACCTTTGGTGCCACGGCCGAAGGCGATCTGGTTGGACGTACCGCTGACGAAGCTGTTGACGTCTTGCCCCGAGGTGGTGGAGCGGAACTTGACCATGTTGGAGATGTCACTCCAGCGGTGGATGAAGTCCCAGTTCACGTTGATCTGTGGGTTGCCATTGGCATCAAACGGGCTGGCGCTGGGGCTGGTTTGGTCTTTGTTGGTGAAGCGAAAGCCAGAGTGCACCTGCGCGTGGCCGTAGGGCCAGGCCAGCATGAAGATATTGGCCAGGTCGTAACGCTTCGAGCCCTGGGTGTCGTTGGTCAGGCCGGTGAAGTTGCTGGCCATCAGCGAGTCGCCGCTGCGTTCGGTATCCCAGTTGTTGACGAACACCGTGGCCTTGGCGCTGTCCAGAAATCCCCAGGTGCCACCCCAGTTGCCGGGCGTGCCCATATACGTGCGGATCTGCGAGAGCTGATTGCCATTGGTGCCGCGGAAGGTTTCACGCATAGCGTAGGTGAACTTGAATTCGTTGACCGTACCGCTGGTGAAATAGTCGGCCCGGTTGACGTTGCCATCGGGAATGATTTCGTGCGTGACCCACACCGGCGCGCCAGCCAGCGTGGTTTGGGATACACCGCTGACAAAGGCCTGCAGATCGGTCGGCTGCATGTGTTTGGAGGCATCGAAACGGAAGCCATCAAAGCCCATGTTCAACAGCTTGGTCAGGTAGTTTTTGACTTGGCCTCGCACATAGGTGGACTCCGTCGCGAGATCGGGCAGGCCCACCAGGCGGCAGTTGCGGATGCTGCTCTGGTTGCCGGGGTTGCCATAGTCCGCGTCTTGGATGGCGCAGCTGGCGTGGAAGTCATTGCCGCTGAAGAAAGGGTAGGCCAGCGTGGTGGAGTTCCAGCTTTGGCCGTTGGTGGCCGTGCCGGCGCCGGCGGCCATATGGTTCACAACGACGTCTGCATAAACGCGCACGCCAGCCGTGTGGCAGGTGTTTACCATGGTTTGCAGTTCGGCTTCCGTGCCCATGGCGCTTTTGAGGTCGGTGTAGTTCACGGGTTGGTAGATGTCGTACCAAAAGCCCAGGCTGGCCGCAGCGTGGGGTGGGGAGATTTGCACGGCGCCATAGCCCTGTGGGCCGAGCCAATTGGTGCATTCTTTGGCGATGTCATTCCACTTCCAGCGGAACATCTGCACCGAGGTGTCGCTGGGGTTCATGGCGTAAGCCGGTGTCGTGGCGGTCAGGGCGCCGCACAGCAGGGCAGAACCAACGAGAAGCGTTTTCACAAGGGCGGATCGGATACCAGTTGTTGTCATGTCTACTCCATCTATTTGTTGATTTCGTTTGCGACGTTGCAACCTCGATCGAGCTTTCCCAGGGTGGGGCTTGCGCGGCACGTCTGTCCTTGTGGGGGCGTGTATTTTTGTGGCGCTGGGCTGAAGAGGCTGGCGAAGTGTAGTTTTATTACTTGAAGAAAAGTGTTAGTGAAAACGCTTGGTTTTTGATTATTTATTGTTGAAACGTAAGTTATTGTGAGATTTTTGTCCATTAAATCTAGTAAAAATACATTGATTGCGACATTCATAATGGACACATGAAAACCAACCTTACCTTCCCCTTGGCATTTTTGGCTACCCTTTGCGGTGTCTTGGTTGCCTCCGCGGCGATGGCGCAAACTGCTGTTCCCGCTGCCGGTAAAACTGCGCAAGTTGCGGCTTGCCCAGCCATCCTGCAACATGCCTTTCCCCGCTTGCAAGACGATGCGCCCCAGAACCTATGCCAATACGCGGGCAAGGTCGTGCTCGTCGTCAACACGGCGAGCTTTTGCGGATTTACCAAGCAGTACGAAGGTTTGGAGGCCCTGTACGCCAAGTACCAGGGCAAGGGTCTGGTGGTGCTGGGTTTCCCATCCAACGAGTTTGGTGAACAAGAGCCCGGCTCTGCCAAGGAGATTGCAGACTTTTGCTTCAACACTTATGGCGTGAAGTTCCCGATGTTTTCTAAGTCTCAGGTTGCCGGTCCCAAGAAGAATGCGTTGTACGCAGAGCTCAGCAAGGCGACCAAGACCGAGCCCCAATGGAATTTCAGCAAATACCTGATTGACCGGCAAGGCAAAGTGCTAGCCAACTACCCCAGCAAGATTGAGCCCGAAAGCAAAACCTTGGTGGCCGCCGTTGAAAAGGCTTTGAGCCAGCCCTAGGCAACGCGACTGCGCTGATTCAAGCGCTGCGTTACAACAAAAATGCAAGCGCCGCGATGGCAGTAGGCAGCAATGCCCCCAGCAACAAGCCACCCGCGCCAACGGATTCATCGTTGAAGCCCCGTTTGAGTAGCGCTACGCCAGCTGGATTGGGCGCATTGGCGATAACCGTAAGGCCGCCGCCCGCGACTGCCCCCGCCACCAAGGCATATTTGGCGGAGTCTGTCATGCCCTCTATGAGCGAGCCCAGATAGGTCAGCGCGGCGTTGTCGGTCAACGCGGTCAGGCCCAACGCGCCAAAAAACAGTGCGGTGGGCTGCAGGCTCGACACGATGGGTTGCAGCCACCACTGCTGCATGCCACCCAGTACCACTAAGCCGGCCAGGAAAAAGCCAACCAACAGACCCTCTTTCAGGATCAATGGATTCTGGTAGCGGGCATAGGCCTGCGTATAACCCAGGAAGAACAGGAAGAGCCCGATAAAAATGACCGGATGGTGGGCAAACACCACGACAGCGGCCAAAAAAACCAAGTGAATGGCGCGCACGGTTAGTGGAACGCTCTGCTGCTCACCTGTTGCCTCGGGCGCGGCTGGTGTGGCATCTCGCAAATGTTTGCGCAATACCAGGGTCATGATGCTCGCGTTAATCAACACGGCAATGCTGGCCCGCCAGCCAAAGTTGCTGGCCATGAAAGCGCTATCCCAGTTCCACTTGCTGGCCACCATCAGCACCGGTGGTGCGGCGAACGATGTGAGCGTGCCGCCGATCGACACGTTGACGAACAGCACGCCCAGGGCTGCGTATTTCAGCCACTCTGGCATGCCTGGCCTGAACACCAGGGGTGCCAGCAGCAAGGCAGCCAATGTCATGGCGGCCGGCTCGGTAATCAACGAGCCCACCAGCGGCACAAGGGCCAGGCAGGCCCAGGTTTTTGCGACTACAGTGCGCAGCGGTGCAAGGGCAGACAAGTTGGAAATCACGGCCTCAATGCTGACCAGGACCGGTCTGGATGCCGCTACCACCATGATCACGAAGACAAAAAGAGGCTCGGTGTATTGCAGCGATTCGGCATATTCAATGGCTTGACTGCCACCGGTTACCAGTGCCATCACGGCGATGAGTACAAAGGCCCAAAAGCCAAAGACGACTTCTACCTCACCCAGCAGATGCAACAACCCGGCATGCCGTGGGTGGCGGTGTGCCAGCTGTTCAAAAAACTTGGTGCAAAAAGTGTGGAGCAGTGCCAGCGCAAAAATCGTGGCCGCAATAACTTCAATGCTTGGCATGGTGCGTTGCGCGCCGTTCAGGGTGCTGCTGCGCCGACTCCTGCAAACGCCGCCAGCTCCGGCGTGCCCAAAGCACCGTTGCGGCTGACGGTTTGACCGGTTTGTGCGTCTTTGGTGATGACGAAGGGCA
>JBBQBG010000309.1:0-4545 GCA_038317285.1 Burkholderiales bacterium
CGGTGACCTGATCACCAGCGACATCGCCATGGCCCTGCGTACCCCAACCAAGGACGCGGAAGATATCAAGGTCGAAAGCGGCCACGCCAAGCAGTTGCTGGTAGACCCCGAGACGCAGGTGGAAGTGCCCGGTCTGGGCGACCGTGGCCCCCGCATGCTGAGTCGCCAGGCGCTGGCCGGCGTCATCGAGCCGCGCATCGAAGAAATATTTTCCCTCGTCAACCAGGTCATGCGCGAGTCGGGCTACGAAGAAGTGCTGTCGTCAGGCATCGTGCTGACCGGTGGCAGCTGCATCATGCCAGGCATGGTCGAGCTGGGCGAAGACATCTTCCTAAAACCCGTGCGCCGCGGCATTCCAAAGTATTCCAGCGCGCTGGCCGACATGGTGGCCCAGCCGCGAGCCGCTACGGTGATGGGCCTGCTCGAAGAAGCCCGCGTTGCGCGCATGCGGGGCTACAAGGTGGCGCAGAAAAACGGATCGATGAAAACAGCTTTCGGATCAGTCAAAGACTGGTTCATTGGGAACTTCTGACCATGAAACACAAACTTTGGCTAGCGCGGGGGAGCCCGCACGAATGGTCGCCCGGCACCGGCCCACCACCGACCTTCGCAGATTACTGCAACGGCAAAGATCCCAACGTATTGAATTTATTGCAACATCAGGAGAGAAACATGGCCATAGAAATGATTGAAGAAGAAGCGTTTAACCAAGGCACACAAATCAAGGTGATTGGCGTGGGCGGCGGCGGCGGCAACGCTGTTGAGCACATGATCTTCTCCAGCGTGGGAGGCGTTGAATTCATCTGCGCCAATACCGATTCGCAAGCCTTGAGCCGCAGCACCGCGCACAAGACCATCCAGCTCGGCGCTGGTGGACTGGGCGCTGGCAGCAAGCCCGACAAAGGCCGTGAAGCGGCTGTGCTGGCCGAGGCCGACATCCGCGCCGCGATTGAAGGCGCGCACATGCTGTTCATCACCGCGGGGATGGGAGGCGGCACGGGTACCGGTGCGGCACCTGTGATCGCCCGTGTGGCAAAAGAGATGGGCATCCTGACCGTGGGTGTGGTTACCAAGCCTTTCGACTTCGAAGGCGGCCGCCGCATGAGCAATGCGGATGCCGGTCTGATGGAACTGGAAGCCAATGTCGATTCGTTGATCGTGGTGTTGAACGAAAAGCTGCTCGACGTGCTGGGCGACGACGTGTCGCAGGACGAGGCTTTTGCGCATGCCAACGACGTGTTGAAGAACGCCGTCGGCGGTATTGCCGAAATCATCAACGTGCCTGGCCACGTCAACGTCGACTTTGAAGACGTACGCACCGTCATGGGTGAGCCAGGCAAGGCGATGATGGGAACGGCATTGGCGAATGGCCCTGACCGTGCACGCATTGCCGCCGAGCAGGCTGTGGCTTGCCCACTGCTGGAAGGCATTGACCTGTCAGGCGCCAAGGGCGTTCTGGTGCTGATCACGGCGGCCAAAGGCTCGCTCAAATTGAGCGAATCCAAGCTGGCCATGAACACCATCCGCGCCTATGCGTCGCCCGATGCACATGTGATCTACGGCACGGCGTACGACGACGCGTTGGGTGACGACATCCGCGTGACCGTGGTCGCCACGGGTCTTAGCCGCCAGGGCGTGCGCCGCAATGCGCCACCCTTGCAAGTGCTGCGCACCGGTACCGACAACGTGCCGTTCCATGTGCCAACGCTCAACACGCCGGTCAGCGGCGCATCAGCCGGTGCTTCCATGGGCTCGGCGCAACCAGACTACGCCGGTATGGGTACGCCAGCCGTCTGGCGCGGTCGCACCTCGGCTGCGGCCAAGGTGGATGCCTTGTCCAACGGCGGCATGGACGACTACGAAATCCCTGCGTTTTTAAGGAAACAAGCCGACTAGTAAAATCCCACGGTGCTACAACAACGAACCATCAAGTCCCTGACCCGCGCCGTGGGGGTAGGATTGCATAGCGGGCAGCGGGTCGAGTTGACCCTGCGGCCCGCGCCGCCCGATACCGGCATTGTGTTCCGGCGCATCGATCTGCCGGTGCCAGTGGATATACCGGTGTCGGCGGTGTCAGTGACCGATACGCGCATGGCATCCACCATCTCCAATGGTGACGCCAAGGTGCAGACGATTGAACACCTGATGTCGGCCTGTGCCGGCCTGGGGTTGGACAATCTGCAGGTGGACATCACGGCCGAAGAGATTCCAATTCTGGACGGCTCTGCTGCCTCTTTCGTGTTTCTGTTGCAAAGCGCCGGCATTGCGTTGCAGAACGCGCCCAAGCGCTTCATGCGGGTCAAGCGTGCCGTCGAGGTGCGTGAGGGCGAGGGTGCCAATCTCAAATGGGCACGGTTGGAGCCTTTCAACGGCTACAAGCTCAGCTTCGAAATCGTGTTTGACCACCCGGCGGTGGACGCCACCGGACAACAGGTGGAATTCGATATGGGCATGGGCTCCTATTCGCGCGACATCGCGCGTGCCCGCACCTTTGGCTTCACCAAAGATGTAGAAATGATGCGCACCAACGGGCTGGCTCTGGGTGGCGGTCTGGACAATGCCATCGTCATGGACGACTACAAGGTCCTCAATGCCGAGGGCCTGCGCTATGACGACGAGTTCGTCAAACACAAGCTGCTCGATGCGATCGGCGATTTGTACTGTGTGGGCAAGCCCTTGCTGGCCAGCTACAGCGCATTCCGCTCCGGTCATGCGCTCAACAACAAGTTGTTGCGCGAACTGTTGGCACACAGTGATGCCTGGGAAATGGTGAGCTTTGAGGACGAGAGACAAGCCCCAGCCGGTTTCGCTGAACTGGCACCCGCCTGGTAGCAAGGGCCTGGTGCAATAGCCATGGCTTTTCTGCGCGCGCTCTTTCTCTTGCTGCTGCTGACCGCAGGTGGATTTTTTGTGTCTTTCCTTGCCACTGGGCAGCAGCGCTACAAGCACTATGGTCTGCGCGTGCTGCGCTGGACACTGGCTGCGGCCTTCGTTTTCTTTGGCGTCCTGATCCTGGAGCAGGCCATCTAGCGACGTATGCCGGGGCACGCCATTAACGGCTGCGCCCAGCCCTGTAGTTTCCGCCAATCTTGCCGCCCAGGCCGCTGGCCTGCGCCAGCCGCGCCATGGCGCCGCCCGCATGGGCATGGGTGATGGCCAAGCCCAACGCGTCTGCGGCGTCGGGGCCGGGCAGGCCGGGCAGGCTCAACAGGCGCTGCACCATGGACTGCACCTGTGTTTTATCGGCGCGGCCATATCCGACCACAGCCTGCTTCATCTGCAAGGCGGTGTACTCGGCCACCGGCAAGTCGGTAGATACCAGAGCGGTGATGCACGCCCCGCGCGCCTGACCGAGCAACAGTGTGGATTGCGGGTTGACGTTGACGAACACGATCTCTACCGAGGCGCAGTCTGGGCTGTAGCGCTGCGCGACTTCGCGTATGCCATCGAACAGTACCTTGAGGCGTAGCGGCAATTCGCCCACATCGAGGTGTTGCGTGCTGATGGTTCCGCTGGTCACATAGGTCAGCACCGAGCCTTGTACGTCGATGATGCCAAAGCCCGTGGTGCGCAACCCAGGATCAATACCCATTATTCGCATGCTATTATTTTAGTAGCTGCATAAGCAATATCTACGTGGGCTGGAGTCCGATTAGATGTTGAAGTACCAGCGCGCAGAATGGAAGAACACCGGTGCCGCAAAACACAGTCCGTCCACCCGGTCCAGCAGGCCACCGGCACCGGTGACCGACTGCCCCTGGCTCCCCCAGCTTGGGATGCCACGGTCGCGCTTGAGCGCCTTCATCACAAAGTGACCCAGCGAGCCCGCGATACAGGCCACCAATGCCGCTGCAAAGGCCGTGGCCGGCACCCAGGGGGTGATGCCGGCCAGTAGCGCGCCCACCAGGCTGCCAGCCAGTAGGCCCAGGCCCCAACTGCTCCAGTTGAAGCTTTGGCTGATGGCAGGTGCTATGGGAGCGCGCTGCAGGCGACGCGCGGCGAAGTGCTGGGTGAGCATGCAGACCTGCACGACCAGTACCAGGAAAAACACCAAGAAGGCATTGCGGTGGTCGTATCCGGGGAACTTCAGCATCAACAGCGCCGGTACATGGCTCATGCCGTAAATGCACACCATGATGCCCCACTGCAGTTTGGCATTGCGTTCCAGAAAGCGTACGGGGTCATTGGCCAGCGCGCTAGCCAGGGGTATGGCGAGGAAGGCATAGACGGGAATCAGCACGGTGAACAGGTCGAAGTGGGCGTCCCAAATCAACCAATACTGCAGCGGCAGCACCACAAAGAAAGCCAACACCAAGCTGCGGTGGTCGCCCAGCCGCGTGGGCGAAAGGGTCAGAAACTCGCGCAGGCTGAAAAATGACACCAGGCCAAACAGTGTCAGCGCCACCCTATCGCCAGCGGCCCAGCCCACCCAGAACACCAGCACCATGAACCAGCTGGTGCGGATGATGGCGTCCACCTCGCGGTGCGCCTTGCGCCGGGCGTCGTCTTGCGCAGTGTCGCCGTGCTCGCGCACCGAGTAGAGGA
>JBBQBG010000310.1:0-4533 GCA_038317285.1 Burkholderiales bacterium
CTGTTCAGTAGCCTGCGCCACAGCGATATCAGCAATGACTACAACGACGGTGCCAATGCATTGAAGAACTTTTTGCACTACGCAGAGAGCCTGTCACGCGGCGACGTGGCATTGGCTAGACAGGTGCTGGACGGCTTGAACCCGCTCAAGCGTAGGCCCCTGGCGCTGGAGCAGGCTTCACGGGCCGTCAGCGAGCAAATCGCGCAAGCACTGCGCACTCGTGGATGGTTGGCGGAGACACAGATTGGCCAGAGCCGCTTCCGTTGCGACGTGGCGGTGCGTGCCAACGGCGACATGCAACACCAACTCGGAATCCTCCTCGACATCACCGGCAACACCGGCGTGTTGGAGCGCTTCCATACGCAGCCGTCCATCCTGAAGGCATTTGGCTGGCAACCACTGGTCGTGTTGGTCAAAGATTGGTGGCGCGAACCGCAATCCGTCCTGGAACGAATAGAGCGCATCTTGCGTAACGAGATGGAGGATGCGCCAGAAGAGCCTATCAACAGCGTGGTTGCGGACCCTCAACCGCAGTCGATAGTGAATATTGAGACCGGAACTGAGCAACATCCGGAGTTGCAAAAAACCGAAACCGGTGCAACAGCTTCGCCGGCACGCCAACCGCAACGCATGCAACGGTTCGAGTTCATTGACGGCGGATCTCAAAAGTTCTGGGAAATTGGCCAGTCCGGTTGCGACTTCACAGTCCGATTTGGGCGTATTGGTACCAACGGCCAAATCCAGACAAAGACCTTTCTCGAAGAGATTAGAACCGGGCGAGAAGTGAAGAAGCTCATCGAGGAAAAAATGAGAAAAGGGTATGTCGAAGTGTCCTAAGCGTTGCTGATAGCATATTTTTTCGCCTGCGACACGACGCGCGACCGAATTTCTCGACGGCAACTCGGCCCTAAGCGCCGTCGATCAACATCAGCAGTCCGGCATCCATGCGATGAAACGTAAGGGCGCGGCGAATACACCTTGACGGTGCAGCCGTTATGTACTCAGCGGTTGCCAGCGGTGCGGCAGTAGCTCTTCAATCTGGCTGTTCTTGTGCGTTGGCAGGCGAGTCAGCACATCCTTCAGATAAGCATAGGGGTCATGCCCATTGAGCTTGGCGCTCTGAATCAGACTCATCACCGCAGCCGCACGGTGCCCAGCCCGCAGTGAACCCGCAAATAGCCAGTTGTTTCTGCCAATGGCAATCGGGCGAATCTGGTTCTCGATCCAATTGTTATCAATCGGCAATTGCCCATCATCCAGAAACTGGGTCAGTGCAGTCCAACGTTTCAAGCTGTAGTCCAGTGCTTTTGCCGTGGCAGAACCGTCGGTAATCTTCTGGCGCTGCAGCTGTATCCACTGGCGAAACGCATCTGCCAAGGGTTTGGATTGGGCTTGCCGGATCTGCCGTCGCGCATCGGGATCCAGAAGTTTGACCTCCCGCTCCACTTCATACAGTTGGCTGATGTACTCCAAAGCCTGCTCAGCAATCTGACTCTTGTTACCCACATGCAGGTCAAAGAACTTACGCCGCGCATGGGCCATGCAGCCAGCCTCGGTGATGCCATTGATGAATCCGGCCTTGTAACCACCGAAGTCATCACAAACCAGTGATCCCTTCCACTCTCCCAGGAAGCTTCGACAATGTTCTCCCGCTCGGGTCTCGCAGAAATCGTAGACCACCGCTTTCAAATCTTCAAACGCTCCCGGTGCATAGGCCCACAGGTAAGCCCGGTGTGTCTTCTTGTTGCCCGGCTTGAGCATGGCCACCGGCGTTTCATCGGCATGCAGCACCGCGTGCTGGAGCATGGTGGCCTTCAGCGCATCCACCAGCGGCTGCAATTGCACGCCGCAAACACCCACCCACTGGGCCAGCGTGGATCGAGGAATGGCATAGCCAGAGCGGCCAAAGATGGTTTCTTGCCGGTACAGCGGCAGGTGATCCGAATACTTGGCCACGAGCACCTGGGCCAGCAAGCCCGAAGTCGGGATTCCCTTGTCGACGATCTGGGCCGGAACTGGTGCTTGAATCAATGTCTGGCAGTTGGTGCATGCCCATTTGCCACGGATGTGGCGCTCCACTGTCATCACGCCCGGCGTGTAGTCCAGCTTCTCGCTGACGTCTTCACCGATGCGCTTGAGTTGACAGCCACAGTTACAGGTAGTGGAATCAGGCTCATGGTGCATATCGACGCGGGGTAGCTCTGCTGGCAAGGCTGCGCGCTTGGGTTTGCTGATCGGTTCCTTGTCGGCCTTGGCTGCGGGTACCAAGTTCTCCAGCTCTTGTTCGATGGCTGCGATGTCGGCGTCGATGGTTTCATCTAACAGACTGGTCTGCCCAACATCCAACTGTTCACGGCTGCGCCCGAACTTCCAGCGCTTCAAGACGGCCATCTCATGCGTGAGCTGGTCGATCTTGGCTTGGCGGTACAGGATCTCGCGATCTTTGCTGGTGATGGCCTGGTCAAGGCTGGCAATCTGCAGGTCGCGCTGCGTGATTTGCTGGTCGCTGTGCGTGATTTGTGCATCTTGCCGTGCAACCTGTGCGATCAAATCGCGGGCCAGTTCACGCAGTTGCTCTGCGTTCAAACTGGACAGTGATTCAGGGGCGACAACCATGGACGGTAGTGTGCCAACGCTGCGGTCTACTGCCTATTGGCGCATCCCCCAATAGACGCAAAAATGATAGCAAAGACAGAATCAAACCACCGTGATTATTCCGCCCTCGCCAATGCGGGACCAGGGCAATCCCAGCACCAAGGCGTCGAGCTGGCTACGGCTCAAACTGACCCTGTCAGCGGCACTCCCAGCGGGCCAGACAAAGTGGCCTTGGTGCAGGCGTCGGCAGGCCAGCCATATGCCAATGCCGTCGTGCACCAGTACCTTCATGCGAGTGGCGCGCCGGTTGGCAAAGAGGTAGGCGGTGTGCGGGTGGGCGGCACCGAAGACCTGGACGACTCGTGCCAAGGCGGTGTCGGTGCCTGCTCGCATGTCCATCGGCACGGTTGCCAGCCAGACGGCGTCGATGCGGATCATTTGAGAAGGGCTGTCGCCCAACTCGTAAACTCCGCTGCTGCGCAAATAGGCCAGGTGATGTTTATCGACAGCGCGCCTTTGTGAAACTCTGCCTTGATATCTGCGCCAGTTGGCTCAGGTTCGGTGACTGTCAGCTGAACCGGCAAGAACGCTGGTGTGGGCGCGACAGCGGCAAGGGCATCTGACCTACTGGGCTTGATAAGCTGATGGCGCCCGCTGTGCAGGTGTTCCTTGAGCCAGCGATGCAAGACATTGGCGTTCATTCCTTGACTGCTGGCCAATGCAGCGATGGAGGCCCCGGGCTGTTGGCATGCGGCTACCAATTGAGCTTTGAATTCGGCGGTGTACGTTCGGTGGGTGTACTGAGCAGAGTGTCTGGGAATCTCTAATTCTTTGGGCATGGTGTGCACGATTGATTGCGTGCATACGATCTTGCGAGACGCGCGGCCCCGATTCAAGATGGGATTGCCGGACGCTTACAAACTGCGGGGATTTGTGGGATTTTTAGTGGAGCGGTTCGGGTAAATGTCTTGCAAATAAGTATCACCTGGTGCTACACTTCTCCATGCCAACTAAGTCCATTGCCAGAGTATTCAAAACTGCCGGATTTGCCAAAACTGCGAAGAAGGCGCGCATCCATGACAAGGCGCTGTGCGAAGCGATTCAGCAAGTCATGCAGGGACAAGCCGACGATCTTGGCGGCGGTGTTTACAAAAAACGGTTGAATGGCAAGCTGCATCGCTCCATCATTCTGGCCAAGGGTGGTAAGTATTGGATTTACGAGTACCTGTTTGCCAAGAAGGACCGCGCCAATATTGATGAGGATGAGTTGTTTGCATTTCGCCTTCTGGCCAAGAGCTATGCGGGCTTAACCGAAACCCAGGTCAACGCATTGTTGGCGGCTGGGGATTTTATGGAGATATGCCATGGCGACAGAACCCAATTTCAAAAGTGATGCGCTTGCGGCGATTCACGCCTCTGCCACTGCATTGCAAAAGGTGGGCGCAATCGATCAAACCACCATGCGCAAGTTTGATGCGTCATGCTTGGCGGCACCCGCCGTACTGGAGCCCAAACAGATCAAGAAAATCCGCGAACGTGCCCACGTCAGTCAACCTGTGTTTGCGCGCTATCTCAACACCAGCGAATCGACAGTGCAAAAGTGGGAATCTGGCAGCAAGCAGCCGAGTGGGATGGCGCTTAAGTTGCTTGCAGTTGTGCAAAAATATGGTCTTGACGTTCTGGCTTAACAAAAGACTCAAAAGAACATTGTTAAGGTTTTTAATGAACCCTCAGCGGTAAGTTGCCCCCAGTCCTCGTCCCATATTCGCCTGCCACTATGGTTTTGTATCGGTGTGTCCGCGCCGATTGAATTCTGACCCCCTGTTCGCCCTATGCGACCCCTGCGACCTCGCGCTGGGACGTAGTCGGCGCGGGAGTCTGGAAATCAATTTGCTATTAAAAGCCTAGCTGTGTACGCATGCTGCACGAGGGCTACAG
>JBBQBG010000311.1:0-4517 GCA_038317285.1 Burkholderiales bacterium
TGAAGTGGACCCCAGAGCCCGGACAGACTTGATGGCAGTTTAAGTTGCACTGGACTTCACGCAGCTGGACGGCGCTGCCCCGGTTTTTGCAATTGGTATTGCTGGCTCACTCTCAATCCTGACTTCCTCAAACTCAGTCCCGCTGGAGCGAAGCGCAACTGGGAGTCTTTCTTTGGCCCGGTATTTATCCACGATCATCGCACCGCCCCCGCTTGAAGTCTTGTGAACCTCCTGCGGGGTTTGATGTCCCAGGGATTGATGTGGGCGCTCGGTGTTGTAGAAGGCAAAGTATTTCGTCAGCCCGATCAGCAGTTCGCCCATCGTGGCGTAGCCGTTGAGGTACACGTCTTCGTGTTTGACGCTCCTCCAAAGCCGTTCCACAAAGATGTTGTCATAGGCCCGGCCACGACCGTCCATGCTGATAGCTATGTCCTCTCGCTTGAGAACGCCCGTGAAGACCTCGCTGGTGAATTGGCTGCCCTGGTCGCTGTTGAACATCTCGGGCTTGCCATGCTCGCGCAAGGCGTCTTCCAGGCAGTCCACGCAGAAGGCCGCCTCCATGCTGTTGCTGATGCGCCAACTGAGCACCCGCCGGGAGTACCAGTCAATCACAGCCACCAAGTAGGCAAAGCCTCTGTCCAGCCTCACGTAAGTTATGTCCGTACTCCAGACCTGATTGGCCCGCACCACAGGCACCCCACGCAGCAAATACGGGTACACCTTGTGTTGTGGGTGCGCCGCACTCGTGTTCGGCCCTGGCGCCATTCCAGCCAGAAACATGGAGCGCATAAGGCGTTGCACCCGCTTGCGGTTGACCCGGTGGCCGCAATGAAACAGGTACACCACCATCTTGCGGCTGCCATAAAAAGGATGGCGCGTGTATTCCTCATCGATCAGGCGCTTGAGCACTTCGTCAACCTCGACGAACACCACCGCTCGGCGCTTGGCGTAGACGGTCGTGCGTGACACGCCTGCCAGCACGCACTGGCGCTTCTGCGTAATATCGGCATGGGCGCAAATCCAACTGTGCCGAATCATGGCAGGCTGATCCCGGACTTTTTTTTGAGCCAGTCGAGCTCCATCTTCAATCGACCGATCTCTCCGTACAGCCTGTCTGGCGCGCTCTCAGCTGAAACCGGTTGCGGCCCGCGCTTGCCTTCAAACAGGCTTTTGGCCTGGGCTTGGATCTCACGCTTCCATTGCCCGACCTGCACCGGATGGACCCCATATTCCTGCGCAATTTGATTGATGGTCTTCATCCCACCGAGCGCCTCCAGTCCCACCTTCGCTTTGAATTCCGGTGGATGAGATTTACGCTTCTTTGATTCCGTCATTGGTAACCCGTTTTTTTAGACAGTGTCCCACTTAAACACCTGTCCCAAATTCCGGGTCCACTTCACTCATTGCCCTCTTGCTTGCCATCGGGCTTGCGCCGGATGTAGTCAAAGATTTCGTCCTGTTTGATGTTGACCATCTGCCCGGCCTTGAGCGTGGGCACCTCGCGTGGCTGGTTGCGCAGCATCCCGCTGATGGTGTTGCCCTGCCATTGGGTGACCTCTACCCACATCCATTCGTTGCCACCGGTTGGCGTGACAAATGGGGCTTTGAACGACAGGGTTTCACCCGGCTGAAGGCCGGCTGCGACGGCCTCTTTCAATGCAGGCAACTTGGTCCGGGCACGTTCACTGGCGTCGCGCAGTGCGGCATCGTGTTTGACGCGCACGACGTCGTCGTTTTTGGCTCCAAACACGGCGGTGATGAAGGCGGTCTGGCGGCTGGTTGTGTCGACTCCACCGGCCGCATTGAAGCGCAACTCCAACAGCGAATTGTCGGCGTCTCCCTGCTGTGGCATGGATTCGACCAACTGCATGCTGCCGCCACCGCCAGCCTTGCCCACAAACGTATCGGTGATGCGCTTGCGCAGAGCCATGTGCTTGATGTTGGCAATCTGCAGTGCATATTGGCCTTTGTCTGTCGGACGATCGCCTTCGGCCAGTTTTTGTGCGACTGCGTTCAGCGTGTCGCCCAGCGGCCCATTCAGCGACCACACTGCGTCGTTGATGACTAAATCGGGCAGCGCAAACTTACTCATGCCCAAGGTAATGGCACGCACCCGACCCTTGTCGTTGTAAGCGTGAATGGTGATGTGACGTGCCACATCGGGTACTGGGCCTTCCCAACTGGTCACACGGTTTTGCTGCCAGAAATCAGGCGTAAAGACCTCGCGGGTCTCTTCATCCCACAGCAGGGCATTGGTCTCGGTCGCCAGGCGCAGCGCATAGGCATTGGCCTTCAACAGATTGGGCAGGGCGTCGCGCGCGGGATAGGCAAACACCATGGTCAGCACTTGCGGTGAGGTCTGCAGCGCCTGGGCTTGGGCCAGACTTAGGCCGCGACCAAAGAGTTTGAGCGATTCCACCGACGGGGGTTTGTAGGCGTTGTTGACATTGCCGATGATGGAGGTGAGCGTGAGTGTTGGCTTGTCTCTTGCCAGCAGGTCCGGCTTGTTGACGATCTGAAATCCAAATTGGGGATCAGTTGCCAGCTTGCGTGCCAGCTTCTCGGGTGCGTCACCACGTTGGGCATCGTAATACAGTGCGAACGTATAAACCACCACCGTCCGCTGCCAGGCAAAAGCTGCTAACGGGCGGCCCGATTCGGCATGTGCCCACGGAGGCTGGAATAGCGGTAAAACGATGGCTACGAAAAGAAAGACGCGTGCGTAGAGTGGCATGGGGGGCAAATAGCAAAAACAGGGGGAGGCCCTACACGATGAGCGGTAGGCCGATACCCCATAGTTTACGTAGCCCGCACTACCGTTGGTATTGCTGCGGTTGACGGCGTCAGCCGCCCGCTTTGAAAAGCCTAAGTCTTCGCAGGTTTCAGCAACCGGTAGTCGCTGGGCGAAATGCCGACGTGGCGCCTGAACGCGCGCGAGAACGCGCTGTGGTCGGTAAAACCACTGTCCAAACCAATTTGCGCCACGGTGTGGTCGGATGCCAGTTGGCCCAGCGCAAATTCCAACCGGAGGGACAGCAGCCAACGGCTCGGTGTGAGCTGCAGCAGCGCCAGTACATGGCGCTCCAGTTGTGCGACCGACAGCTTGGCATGCTGTGCCAGATCCGCCACGCTAATGGGGTCGGTGCAGTGCTGGCGCGCCCATGTCAGGCTGCTGGCCAGGCGTTGGTAGACCGGGTTTTGGGTGGACGGTCCCTTCAGGTCCCGTGAGATGCCGACAATGCCCTGCACCTTGCCACCTTCGCGGATCGGGTGCTTTACCGACAGGCACCAGCCGGATTGGCCGTTCGGAAACAGGTGGCGCTCCAGCAGGTCACCCATGCTGGCGCCACTGTGAATCACCTGCAAATCCTGTTGCCAATAGTGCTCGCCCAACTGCACTGGAAAAACCTCTGCCGCCGTCTTGCCCTTGAGCGCACGCAGGTCGGGTAAGCCCAGGCGCTGTAATAGGGTTTGGTTGGCGTGGGTGTAGCGGCCGCCAGCGTCTTTGCTGAAATACACAACGTCGGGCAGGCGGTCAAAGAGGGCATGGTGGGCACTGAGCAGGTCCATGGCGCATTGTGCCGAATTCTGCATGCCATTGCCAGAGTTTGATCTAGACCCCGGTCCCGACGACGGACAAAATTCGGTCATGGAAAAAATTATCTGTATCGACTCGCATACCGGCGGTGAACCCACGCGGGTGGTGGTGGCCGGCTTCCCGGATCTGGCCGGTTTGTCGTTGCCCGCAGCAGCGGAGCGTCTGCGCAGCGAGCACGACCAGTACCGCAAAGCAGCAGTATGCGAGCCGCGCGGCAACGACGTGGTGGTGGGCGCACTGCTGTTACCAGCCGTCAACCCTCATTCGCTGGCATCGGTCATCTTCTTCAACAACGTGGGCTATCTGGGCATGTGCGGGCATGGCACGATTGGACTGCTGGCCACCTTGCAGCACATGGGCCGCGTTACGCCTGGCACCTACGCCATAGACACGCCAGTGGGCACGGTGCTGACCCATTTACACGGTGATGGCTGGGTGGAGGTAGACAACGTGCCCGCCCATCGGCATTTGGCCGGCGTGCAACTCAACGTGCCCGGATATGGCCAGGTGGTGGGTGATGTCGCCTGGGGCGGCAACTGGTTTTTTCTAACTGACGCGGGCGCGTTGCCGCTTTCACGCGCCGGCCTTCAAGAACTGACCACCTTTGCGCTGGCAGTGCGTTGCGCGCTGCGCTCCCACCACATCACCGGCGGCGCTGGTGCGGAGATTGACCACATCGAGCTGACGGGTGCGGCCCAGAGCCACGGCAACAGTGGCCGCAATTTTGTGCTGTGCCCCGGGGGCGCCTATGACCGCTCACCCTGTGGCACCGGCACCAGCGCCAAGCTGGCCTGCCTGGCGGCCGATGGCACGCTGGCCGAAGGCGAGCGCTGGTTGCAAGAGAGTGTCATCGGCAGCGTGTTTGAAGGGCGCTACCGGTTGGTGGGTGAACAACTGATTCCCAGCATACGGGGCCAAG
>JBBQBG010000312.1:0-4499 GCA_038317285.1 Burkholderiales bacterium
GTAGCTGGCCAAGACGATGGCCTCGCCCGGGGCGGCCCTGCGCAAAACGTCGCGGCAGGGTTCGCCGCCGCTGGCACTATGGTGCTCCACGGGTTGGGCCTGGTCGTCCAGTCCCTTGCTGCGCGCGTTGGCCAAAAAAGCAGCGTGCATCGGGACGATGGTGTAGGGCAGTAGACGGGCAACGATTGGCATGGAGCACTCGCAATCAAAAGGACAAGCGGATAAGCGAAGAAGCGGATAAGGGGGTGATGCTAGGCGCTGCCCATACCCGTGGCTGGCCGTTTTCGGACCTATGATTGCGGCTGTCCACAACCGCCTGGCTCGTCCAACACACACCAATGACCTTCTTGACTGCGATGACCGAGCCAGAATTTGCGGCCTATTTGGCCGTTGCCATTCCGGAGTATGCGCAGGACAAAATCACATCCGGGCAATGGGCGCAGGCCGATGCCCTGAAGCTGTCGCGCCAGGGCTATGCAGAGCTGCTGCCGAGTGGTCTGGCAACGCCGGACAATTTTTTGTTTACGGTGCGCGAGAGTACTGCGTCCGCGCCCATCGGCATGCTCTGGTTTGCCGCGCAAGCGCATGGCGATCAACGCATTGCCTATGTGTATGACATCGGTATCGACAGCGCACACCAACGCAAGGGACATGCCAGCCGGGTCTTTGCGGCGCTGGAGGTAGAGGTGCAACAGCGCGGCCTGTCGGGCATAGCGCTGCATGTCTTTGGCCAAAATACGGCTGCGCAGGCGCTGTACCGCAAGCTGGGCTACCAGACCACAAACATCAATATGTTCAAGCAACTCGCCACGGCCTCACATGTTTGAGAGAGCACGCCATGTCGGCGCAACCACCACCCTATTTTCTTGATCGGGGAGTACCCATGAAACCGAACCTTCGCAACCTAATGGCTTGCCTCGCAATGGTGGGCCTGCACGCGCTGGCCGCTGCCGAAGTGCCGGCGGCAACTGCTGAGGCTTTGATGCGCAAGTCGGGTGTGTGGGCGCAATTGGGTGATGTGGCAACCCCGGTGAAGGCGGGGTTGGTGCAGTCTGCAACGGGCGGCGCGTTGTCGCCAGAGGAGAGCCACCGCCTGGACCTGGTTGCCGATGCCGCCTTCGCCCCTGATCGTTTACGGGAAGCCGTTATGCAGGTCTTGTCACGCTCTGCCACCGTGGCCCATAGCGCAGACGCTTTGAAATGGTACGACAGCGCCACCGGCCGGCAAATCACCGCGCAAGAGGAGGCCTTTTCGACCCACTTTACCGACATGGACCAGGTGATAGCCGACGGCAACAAGGCGCTGGCCCAAGCCTCCGTCAAACGCCAATCCTTGCTGAGTCAGACGGTGCAGGCATCGCGCATGGCCGAGTCTATGGCGACGTTGCAGATCAACACGACCGTGGCGGTTATGCAAGGCCTGGCCAATGCCGTGCCGAACTCTGCGATGCCCCCGGCTGCGCAGATGCGCAAGGCGTTGGAGGCCCAGCGACCACACATGGTGGCAGCGAGTGTTGGCTTGGCGTTGTCGATGTCCGCCCTTACCTACCAATCAGTCAGCGACAACGCGCTGGCGCAGTATGTGAAGTTTTTGACATCCAAGTCCGGTGTCGCGTTGACAGCGGCCATGGAGGAGGCCTTGGACGCAAGCCTGTCGCAGGCTGCGCAACGGCTGGGCAGCGGGATACCGGTTGCACCGGGTACCACCAGCCTGTAACCCGCACACTGCATCACTCCACCGCGTCGACGGGCGCCTTCAGGCTCCATGCCATGAATCGGCTACCTGACAAATTTTCGAGCGCCAGTAAACGCTCCATCGGACCGAAACTGACTCCATTGCGTTTGGAGAGATAAACCAGGTTGGGCTCGTCTATGGGTCATGCCGCATACGTTCAAGATTGCGGTTTTCGTCCGTCATCCAGCGGTCATATCGGCTTTCTAAACTGATTCGGATGCGGTTCAACAGCGCCACACCAAGCCCGGTTGGTGCTGAACCAGCAAACATTCAGGCCAGCGCGGCTTTAGTCGCCGTTTTGATTGGCAACTTTTCGTCAACCCAAGAGATTTACCCCATGAAGTTCTATTCCAAACCCTATTACCATACACGGCTTTTGTGTGCCTTGTCTGCCGGACTGGCATTGAGTGCCTGTGGTGGGAGCGCCCCTGTCGATCTGCAAAACCCGGGAGCATCATGGCCCGCATCACCTGCGGTGGCAGGTCATCGTGGAGCCTCTGCACTACGGCCGGAGCACACGCTGGCTTCTTACCAGCGTGCAATTGATGACGGCGCCGACATCATTGAGCCGGATTTGGTCAGCACCAAAGATGGCGTACTGGTTGCGCGCCACGAGAACGAAATTTCTGGTACGACCAATGTCGCGACCTTGACTCAATTCGCTGAGCGCAAAACCACAAAAGTGATCGACGGTATTCCGGTCACCGGATGGTTCACAGAGGACTTCACGTTGGCCGAGGTCAAGACCTTGCGCGCCAAAGAACGCATTCCGGCCATTCGCCCGGCAAATGCCGCTTTTGACGGTCAATTTGAAATCCCGACGTTGCAAGAAGTGATTGATCTGGCCAAGAAGCAATCGACAGAAAAAGGTCGCACGATTGGTATCTACCCCGAGACCAAGCACCCTACCTATTTCAAGTCGATCGGACTGCCGTTGGAAAAGCGCCTGGTTGATCAGCTAGTGGCCAGTGGTTACAAAGGTAAAGACGCAGCCGTGTTCATACAGTCGTTTGAAGTGGCTAATCTGAAAGAAATTCGCAGTTTGACCAGCATGCGTATCGTGCAGCTCATCGACAACCCCAAAAATCCACCGCTCAATGGCGTGCCCCGCAATGCACCTTATGACTTTGTCGCCGCCGGCAATGGGCGCACTTACGCAGACTTGGTGACCCCGGCGGGATTGAAAGAGGTTGCCCAATATGCCGATGTGGTCGCTCCCTACAAGGAAGTCATCATCCCCCGCACCGCTCAGAACGAGCTGGGCCCCGTTACCACTTTTGTTGCCGACGCCAAAGCGGCCGGGTTGAAAATCCATACCTGGACTCTGCGGCCAGAAAATACATTTCTGCCGACAAGCATGCGGCTACCGGACGTTGCCTCTGCGACGCAACGCGGTAATTCGGTCGCAGAAATTACAGCGCATTTAAACGCTGGTATTGATGGTTTTTTTACAGACGATCCTGCGGTCGGCCAGATGGCTGTAAGCGCCTTCAAGAAGAAGTAGGGTGATACCGAAACAACGTTGACCGCTCCAACAAAGCCGCGTTGCGAATTGAAATTCAGAATGTCGGACGGTAGCGCTGCGGTGCCACTACCGCGTTTTCACGATGTGCATGGTCACCATTGCAGCATACTCTTCACGGGCTCGCTTACCAGGCTGCCTGGAAGGAGTTGGTGTTGAAGTTCGGACTTGTCGTGATAGCACCGATGTTGACAAATTCGAATGAACCCATGGTGATACGCTGAAGCTCTGAAATGGTCGCTGCGCTCCATTTGGCGTTTGGATCACCGGTGAAATACGCATCGCTGCCGATGTCGGACACATACGCGCCATACTGCTGCATCGCCCGAGCCACCGCCTTCGACTGCACACTCCAGGTCGCTGGAATGTCGAAATTGCTCTTCAGGCGCAACAGGGCGCCGAATGGAATGCCGCCCGCCGTGTCGCCGCCGGCCGCGTGACGTGCGGGCCAAACATAACTCTTGGCCAGCACGCTATCCCTGAACGTGACGCGAAACGCATGCCGAATTTCGCCCGCCGTCGCCTCGTCGGCGCGCATCAGCAGGGGCAGCACCGGAAGCCCTGCCGCGTCGGACGAAGTCCAGCTGGCTGGGCGCATCACGTTCGTTTTCATGTCCCATGCCGCAGTAGACAGGGCCGCCCACTGGGTATTGGTCTTGTAGCTGAAATAGCTTTCCCACAAACGACAAGCACCTTGTTCAACCACCAGGACATGGCGGTCGCCGCAGCTTGCTGGATCGTTACATGCGCCATTTTCGGTTTTGATGGTGTCGGCGTTGGGGAAGGGGAAGCGGCGATCGGCGACCAACTGCGTGCTGCATTGTGTGATCGAATGGGTCGCATCAGGCTTGGCGCAATGACTTTCGTCGGGCCATCCCCCACCATTGAGGTCGAAGGAAACCGATGGCCAAGCAGTCGTTGCAGCAGTGCCGTCCACTACGTTGTAGGGAATGCCATAGTAGGTCGAATAGTTGAGCGGATTGTCGTTGCTTCCAAAATCCATGTGCAGTGCACGCGACGAGCCGATATTGCCGATCCAGGTGGCGCTGCTCGGGTGCGCGGGAAACCGAGCCTGGTCATCGATGCGGGTATTGAAGACCGCGGTGACCGGAAACATTTCGCAGCTACCGATCATCGGTGCCTGGCCCATGGGCTGCGGCTGTGGGGTCACCACGGGTGGAGGGGATGCTACGACAGGCGCTGCTATTGTTGGGTTGTTGGCTGCGCTACCACCACCGCCAC
>JBBQBG010000313.1:0-4471 GCA_038317285.1 Burkholderiales bacterium
GCATGCCGGCCAGTTTGTTTCACTGAATGACGTGGTCGAGCACTATGCCAACGCGCCGGCTGCGGTGGTCGGGCACACAGAGCGCGCGCCAGTGAGGCTGTCAGCCCAAGAGGTTAGGGATCTCGTGGCGTTTTTAGCGGCATTGTAAGGCGCTACTGTAGAAGGTAGTTTACCGGTAGCCCTCTTGGAATAATCTTTACCAGCTATTGAATTAGGAGCAATCTGTGGCAAATAACCCGTGATCCTTATCGGTTTAAGCCGCCGTTCTCGGTGCCAAGCAAGTCGCACGAAGTCGCCAGCCCACAGCCAGCCTTGGAAGGCCGAACCTAACAACCATCGCACATCCCAAGAGCAACGCGCGCATGCAGGGGGCAGTCCTAAGGATCAGCCGCTTTGGCTGCAGTGACCTCTGGTCTTTGGTTCGATTCAGCGAAGTCCGAGGCTTACACTCAATGGACGAATCGGTCGTAACCGCCCTATTATTCCGCCCTGTTTGCGCCCAAAAGCCTGAGTCCCGATGTCATACACCTTACTGACCCTGAACGAGGCGCTGCCCCATCTCGCTGCTTCTGATCTGGGAATTTTCTCGGAGAGGATAGAAGACATCCGTGTCGCCGTTATCGATGGAGACCACAGTCACCTCGGTCGGGGTGTCATCACTTTTCAAGAGCTATTGGGTGGACCCGTCCATCTCGTCCAAGAGAGTCACATCTTGGGTGCTCTGTTGATTCGCGGCAGTCTCAACCTTCCGCATGCCGCTTATGTGGACTGGGACAATGATTGGTCTCCCAGCTTGGTCGTCCAGAAAAACCTCAACGCGCGCGCTTTAGCCCTCAGCGGCGGGCACACGCGCATCGGTGGAGATTGCAAAGTGACGCAAGTCATTTTTGGGCACTACAACCATGGTTCACTGCACGTACAAGGTGAGACACATTGCCCGTGGATTCTCAGCGATGACTACGCCATGGAGTTTGAAGGCAGAGTTGTGGCTAAGCAAGTCTGGGGCGCGCCTTCTGACCTCAACACGCCTTGCGCAAACGTCATCACCGACTTCGAAAAATTGTCCCAACTGCTGGATGACGACTTGACGGATCCGCGTGGCCGGTTGCTCAGTGACGCCATCGTCGAAGCCATTTCAAGTGGACAATCCATCATCCGACGACGCGGCAAGAAATCCAGCGCTGCTATTCGCATACCCAAGGAAATCAAACTGCAACTTGACGCATTGGCGATGCAGGAGCAATCGGGGCGACCCGTTCACCATGTCGTTTTAAAGGGAAATTTGCGCGGCTTACCTGAAGCCTTGCGCAACTTCAAGCAATTGAAGTTGCTGCATTTAGACAGTCTCCCTTTGTGCCAACTGCCCGATTGGATTGGGGACTATTCCGAGCTACAAACGCTTCGAATTACCGACTGCGATTTGTTGTCAGACCTGCCCGACGATCTAGCCCGGTTGACAGCCTTGACGACACTGGATCTTAAGGAAAGCGGGGTGGAGCGCTTACCTCGGACAATCGGCGGATGCTTTGCGCTGCGAGAAATTCGCTTTGGCAGCTGGAGCGAGTCCGCTGCGTCGGAGTCTCTTTTTCACGACTATGGATTTCATTGCCTGCCCCAGCTCGAGCGGCTGAGCGTATACCTGTACCACGCCCCCGCGTTTCGCTGGGAGCAACGCAATGATTGGCACACGGATGCGTTGTGCGGACTGAAGGCCTTGCGCCTATACCGCCAACTCAGTGGTCCATTGACTGAAGACATTGCCCGCTGGAGCAACTTGGAAACGCTCGAGCTGCGCGTTGGACGGGATCGCTTAGCAGTCCTCGGAATCGCGACGGCAAATTTGCCATTGCTGCGGCATTTCAACATTGACAGCACGCCCCATGAACAAGACGCTTTGGTCTTTCAGGCCGTGCGAGATGCGATTCCCTCCGTCCACCTGCACGGTGCGTGGGTTCAGACAGACGAAGCGCAAAATCAGCGCCTCGAAGAACTGCGAGTGCAGTTGGAATACGCCTACGAAGCCGACTTCACTCCGTTTCGCGAGAAAGCGATCGCACTGGCACTACAGTGGCAGGAATATGCGATGACCACTCGGAACCACCTGCTGTGTGACGCAGATAAAACGATCCAACTTCAAATGGCCATCCTGCAGGCGCTGACAATAGAGGCGAGCGCATGCCAAGACGCCAATCTAAAATTTGAGCGCATCACGCGCTTGAACTCCATGGGTCAAAAATTCTCGGAATTTTGGCAGTTGCCCGCAGATTGGGTCAACATGATGACCGGCTCTTTGCAAACCCTGTCAACCGTCGTGCAGTTGAACTACATCTGGTACTTGCTGAGAAATCCCGATTGCTCCCCCACGGACATTCAGCGTGCGGGCGATTTACTGGACAACTATCGCTACCAATTGCTGGCCTACACCATGCCGAACAGCCAGGATCAAACCTACAACAACTTGAGAAGATTGCATCTAACAGCATTCAGTGGAATCAGCCAGTGAGCCCGATCAAAGACTCGTATTTGGTTTTGTGGCTTGTGAAATGCAGCCCGTCCGCACAGTTCACGTGAGGCGCAAGTTTTGCTTTCCTGTCGCTCCATGCGTGCAGACTGTGGTCGGGCCAAGACTTTTGGCAATTCCTGCGGCGTGGTCGTCTACAGGGGCTTCTTCATATTCCGATTCGGCCGATCCATATTCCATCGATGAAAATTCTCGCCACAATTGTCGCAATCGCTGCGTGCGCCTGTTGCGCCGCGTCGCTATGGCTGTACGCGAAGACCCTGCATTTGTACTCCAGCAGTGACTACGGACCGAACTCCGCTGCAATGCCTTCGTACTCTGTCGGAACAACAGAGGCGGATGGAAACGGAATCTTCCTGCCCTCGGGGCTACTCATGATCCTCGGCTTGTTCTTGGCCAAGTTCGCTTGGAACTTATGGAACGAACGGCGCTAGGCAGTCCGACGGTGTAGGCTGCAAGTAAGACCGACCGCTAGCCCCCGTGGGATATGCGCAATCAGCTATAAAATATATAGCAAATAGTAATCGCCTAGCCCGACAAGGGCCGCAACAACTCCGCCAAATCGCCTTCGGTAAACAACGGCTGCTTGCGCCCGGTGGCGCCGCTGTACATGGCGTCGGCCAGCGCGGCCTTGCGCTCTTGCAGCGCCAAAATGCGCTCTTCTATCGTTCCCTGTGCCACCAGCTTGTAGACGAACACGGTGTGCGTCTGGCCGATGCGGTGGGCGCGGTCGGTGGCCTGGTTTTCGACCGCCGGGTTCCACCACGGGTCGTAGTGGATGACGGTGTCGGCCTGCGGCAGGTTCAGGCCCACGCCGCCGGCCTTGAGGCTGATCAGAAAGATGGGCACCGCGCCGCTGGTGAACTGCTCGATCAACGCATCGCGGTTCTGGCTCTGGCCGGTGAGCTTGACCCAGGGTATGCCGCGTTGCTTCAGCTCGGCCTCGATCAGCGTCAGCATGCTGGTGAACTGCGAGAACAGCAGAATGCGCCGCCCCTCAGCCACCATCTCGGGCAGCAGCTCCATCAGTTGCTCCAGCTTGGCCGAGGTCTTGACCTTTTGCGCCGCCGCCAGCTTGAGCAGGCGCGGGTCGCAGCAGACCTGGCGCAGCTTCATCAGCGCATCCAGAATGGTGATTTGCGATTTGGCCAAGCCCTTGGTGGTCAGGGCTTCGCGCACGGTTTTCTCCATGCCCAAACGAATAGTCTCGTACAGGTCGGCCTGCTTGCCGGTCAGTTCCACGCGCTCGATCGTCTCCACCTTGGGCGGCAGTTCGCTGGCCACCAGCGCCTTGGTCCGGCGCAGCATAAAGGGGGTGATGCGGGCGCGCAATTGCTGCATGCGTTCGGTATCGCCTTGTCTTTCGATGGGGGTGCGAAACAACTCCTTGAAGCGGGCCTGGCTGCCCAGAAAGCCCGGCATCAAGAAGTGGAAAAGGCTCCAGATTTCGCCCAGGTGGTTTTCCATCGGCGTGCCAGACAGGCACAGGCGGTGGCGGGTCTGCAGCGCGCCCACCACCTGTGCTGCGTGGGTGCTGGCGTTTTTGATGTTTTGCGCCTCGTCCAGCACCAACAGGTGCCACTGGGCGTCCAGCCAGCGCTCCTTGTCGCGCTGCAAGAGCGAATAGGGCGCGATCACGATGTCGTGCTGGTCCACGGTGTGGGCCACGTCGTGGCGGTCCTTGCCGTGGATGACCAGGGTGCGCAACTGCGGGCAAAAACGCGCGGCCTCGCGCTGCCAATTACCCATCAGGCTGACCGGCGCAATGATGAGGGCCGGGTGGGTCAAGCGCCCCGCGTCTTTTTCGATCTGGATGTGGACCAGGGTTTGCAGGGTTTTGCCCAGACCCATGTCGTCGGCCAAGATGCCGGCCAGGCCGTGGCGGCGCAAGAACTGCAGCCAGTTCACGCCTTGGCACTGGTAGGGGCGCAGGCTGGCCTGCACGCTGGC